>NZ_JACJPG010000631.1 GCF_014695955.1 Leptolyngbya sp. FACHB-36
GTGGTCGATCGCCGCAGTACCATTGCCCAATTTCCCCTCGGCTCTTGCCAGCAGCAGCAAATACCAGCCTTGGTGATACCGTCGCGCCAGTTCCAAACTCGTTTCCACGTGGGGAATCAGCAAATCATCGTCAGAAACTCCGCTTTCCGCGTCCTCTAGGATGCTCAGCGCAGCCTCAACATGCTGCTTTGCACTCATCCAATGCTGCTTGGAAAGCGCCACTTCCGCCAAAAAGCCGTGATCTCGCGCTTGCCGGACCGGATCGGCGTAGAGCTTGTGCAGCACGAGGGCATTTCTCGCCAAGATTTCCAGCTCGTCCCAGCGCTCCAGCTTTTGCAGCACTTCGGCTTGCGGAATAATAAACTTGGCAATTAAATCTAGCCGATTTGCCTGCTCAAACATTTCCAGGCTGCGCTGGAAATACGCTAGCGCCTCTTCACAGGCGGGGATGTACGCTGTTCGCTGCATGACCGCGTAGGACCGCCAGCACAACCCAAGGTGCACCAGAATGCAAGCAGCACGCTCTAACGCGGATGGCAGCCGCTCATAGGTGGATTGGAACGGCGGTTTGCGATCGTCCTTAATGTTGCCGCTGTTGTCCTGCCAGAACTCCAGACTGCGCTGGTAGCACTCCTGCGCCATCTCCAATTCGCCTTGGCTCTGGGCGTCTCGTCCCAGCAAAAAGTCGAGGTCTGCCTGAAGCTCTGGCTCTAGCGGCTGACCGCTGGCATGAATATCATTCAGGGCAAATTCGAGTTCGGTTCGACGGAGGGCATTGCTTCGCAAGCTGAACGGTGGCGTGGACAGCACCCACTCACCGCCCACATCTAGAATGCTGGCAAACAAGCGATCGGTGTGGTCCTTGAGCGAGTGAATTAACTCTGAAATGGTCAAATCGAACTGAATAATGGCGTTTCCCGCCCAGCTTTTAAGGTCGGGAGCCAGGCGATCGAACGTGTGCAGCACGCGATCATTGACCCACAGCACCAGCGGAAACGGCAGCGTTTTGCGCAACTCCTCGCGCACAATGTTCGTTGCCACAAGCACTTGGTCGAGAGCCGCCACGGACTCTAGCCCAAAAATCATCAGCGCCTGCGGCGGAGGTGACTCGCTGGCAGGGGGTGCCATTGCGTGCTGAATGGTGGTGTACAGCGTTTTTGCGGTTTCTGGCAGCGTCAGCGTCTGAAGCGGAACCGGGCAGCGTTCTTTCAAGCGGACAACGATGCGATTGCGCAGTTCCACATAGTTGCAGCGCACCACAATTAAGGCGAACTGATCTTGGGCAAGCGTGATGGCACGAACGAGGGTATTCAGGGCACGATCGTTGTCTGCCTCAATGTCGCGGAATGGCTCGGTGCTGCTCATAGGTGCGGCTGTTGCATAACGCAATTATGACGCCGATTGATTCTCTGACCAGTCCTGATACTTCTTGGTTTCTGCCAGCACGGGATTAATACCAAACCAGCCACCTTGCGGGTCTTGATACTCAAACACAAACATGCTGCGCAGCAGCATCTGATATTCCAAATCGCCTTTAGCGGTTTGCTGGTCCACGACCTGAAAAATCTGCATCCACTCCACATCGTCGATCGCCCGCGCTAGGGCGTCCCGCTGTCCGCGAATCACTTGCTCTAGATCCTGGCGGGAAAACGGTGGATCGCTTTGCTGAATGCAGTTGCACAGCAAGCCCAGCAGGTTTCGCACGTGCCCACCGCTGACCAGACAGAGGCGATCGAGGGTGTCACGGCTGTCAAATACTTCCCGCAGGCGGGCAGTCTGCTGAATCAGTGATATTCCAGGAAAGGCGCGAGCAAACACCATCTGTCGCAGCAGATCGATGCCTGCTTCGTAGCTATTGCCGTCGCGCTGCCGCACAGGAACCATCGGCAGCACCTTCGGAGCCAACCCGCCGCCAAATCGCTGCCGCACGGTTTCGCTTTCATTGGAGTACACAAGCGCCAGCGGAATGGTGTAGACCAAGTGACAATTCAGCTTGGAGAGCTGTTCGCCCCGATCGATGAATAGATACTCCGGCTGCGTCCGTCCGGAGGGTAGCTGTCGCGCATCCACGCGATCGAGGTTGTCGATAATGACCACCAAGCCGCGTTTGCTGCGCTGCTTGAGCCGATCGATCGCCTGACCCAGCAGTTCGTCGTTGATCGATCGCAGAATTCCGTTCGTGCGCGGCTCCATGTACTGCCGCAGTTGGCTACGAAGCCTCGGACTGTCCTTGGTGCGAGCGGTGATCTTGCTGATGCCGACCGAGAAATCCACCGAGGTGAACTCGATCGGCGTTTGCAAAATCTCGCCAATCTCGGTGAACAAATTGGTAAAGTAGCTCGGCTTGAGTTTGATCTGCTCAGCTTCGAGCTTTTCGCTGACCTGATGCGCGATCGCCATCAAGATATCCGTCACGTCTACATCGGACATGTCCAGATCCTGACTGGACTCGAAGTAGACGACATAGAAGCCTAACTCTTCTAGCTCCGCTTTCAACCGCAGCAGTTCCGTGGATTTACCGCAGCCGACATGTCCCGTGAATAGTTGACAGGTGCGATCGTTCGGCAGAAGCTCGATCGTTCGCTTGAGTTCTTGAATGATGTTGTTGCCCCGCACCGGAGCAAAGTCAATGTAAAACTGGCGGTCTTGCGGATCGCCATACGACAGCGTGCGGCTGGGGTTGCAGGCTTTGAGAAACTGAGCAACGTTGATGGGCATCAGACAATCAACCAGAGAAGTACAAAGCGCTCGGCTTGCCTCTACCCTAGCGATTATTTGCGCCGTTGCTGACCAAAACGCGATTAACTCGATCGGGAATCGGCTCTACCTCGCTCAACGCTTTGAACGTTACCAGCCGTTCATAGAGCGTTTTGCCTTCGCTGTCTTGCTCACCCGTTGAGCGGCTGAACCAGATGGCTTCGCCAAATTTGTTGCTCGGCGATCGACGCAGGAACTGCTTGCCACCCCATTCGACGATCGTCGCACCGTGCTGGTCGCTAGCGATTACCGTTGCTTGAATCGACGCCCAGTTAAACTGCAAAAAGTCGGCTAAGGGCTTGACCCAGTTGGGCGCTCGCTGCTCCGTAGGGGCGATGCGTTCCAGAGAAACCGCAATGCGCTCTAGAGCGTGAAGTTGCGCCTCTTGAATGGCGAGCCATCGTTCGACTTGCTGGGGAGTCATAGGTCCATCAACCGCTTACAGATTAAGTACAAATATACTATTTTTGAGCGGCGCTGTCCTCCGTACAATCGCAGCAGTCCGCCTGCATACCTTTTTGCCACAAAAACTAAGAATCGACAACGGGATAAGGAATGCGACAATAGCGGCAGCGATTCGCTTCATGCTTTATCAATACGCCTGCATCCGCTCCTTCGGAGGTTGATATGTATCTCGGTTTTGAAGATGTGCTTCGACTGGTTCATCCGGCGATCGCGGTGCTGGTTGTGTTTCCGCTGCTGGGGATGGTTGTACGGATGGCGTGGCAAACTCGGCAGCGCCGCTTAGAAACGGCTAAAGGCGGCAAGAGTAAGATTCCGCCCGTCGTGGGGCAGGAGCATCTACTGCTGGGTCGGTGGTTGACCGGAGCCGTGGTTGGCGTTGAGCTGTTGGGTATTACTCGCCCGCTGGTCGATAACATTGTGACAAAGCAAATCTGGAGCACGGACCCGTTCAAGGTTGCCTTTATCGGATTGCTGTACATCGCGACGATTTCCTCGCTGGTGCTGCTGTTTCGGGCGCAGCCAAAACTGTGGCGAGGAGTCTTTGCGACGCTGAGCGGGATGGGCGTTGTGATTTTGAGTTTGCAAGACGGAATTTATCGCCGCGACGAGGAATGGTACGCTTCCCACCTCTACTCCGGCATTCTCGTGACGCTGCTGATGATTTTTGCGCTGGCGATCGTTCCAGACATTTACCGCGATCGATCCAACCGCTGGCGGGTCGTTCACATCGTTGTTAACTGCGTTGCGCTGCTGTTCTTTGTTGGGCAAGGACTCACAGGAACTCGCGATCTGCTAGAAATTCCGCTCAGTTGGCAAGAGCAGCACATTTACAAGTGCGACTACCCGAACAAGCTGTGTCCAGAACCACCGAAGCAGGGATGAGGCTAGGGGAGTTGAGATCTGCGCTTCTCGCTCCCTGTTGCAACAAGCGGTAAAGTCCTGTGAAGTAATGGATGACGTGCGTTTGGCTATGCGATTGTATAAGCGTGTAGGCTCAATAAGCTTCTAGAAAGCCAAAGGAATGAGGGCGCTATGGCAATTTGGGTAAACGAACAAATTGACCCATCTGGGATTCTCTATTCGTGCATTGCTTCCTGCGATGAAGACCACGCGAGAGACTGTCATCGATCGTTTGAGCAAGGGCTGACCGAAACACAAAAAGCCGACGGTTGGGTTGCTCGATTGCGAACCGTAGACTCGTGGGATGATGTGCCAGCAAATGCTCTAAAGCTGGATTGAAGCCAGCGATCGGTGGTTGAGCATCGGGCAAATGCAGTGTTTAGTCGCTCACTTTAGAAACAGGAAGGTCTCGCCCTGTAAATATAGGTGCAAGTGGTTTTTGACGACATAAGGAACAGCACGAGAAAGCCACTCGTGTTCCTGTGGGTTGGCGCTGAGAAAAGCGAAGTTTTCCACGGTCGCCCCTACAAAGAAGACCTCAACGATGCGTTGATAATTTGCTGGTAGTGTCCTAACACTTGTATAGCCCTCGAAGAAATGCAAACGCAGTGATGCATCAATGTCTCCAATCGATTGGCCGATGTCGTAAAGATAGAAGCCAAAGCCACAACGCGAAAAGTCGATCGGGCGCACTTCTTCGCCATAGAGAACGTAGTTGCCTTGGTGAAGATCAGCGTGAATTAAGCCCCAAGTGTCGCGTGTCTGTTGAAGACTAGACATGAATTCTTGAACTTGCGCGGCAGCCTTTTGGAACACTTGATAGTCGTCTGTTGAGATTGTTCCACGTTGCACCAACACACCAAGTTGAGACGTTGCGGATCTAAGCTGCTCCACGTCGTGTGTGGGACGAGAAAAGCCAGCGGGTAACGACCAACTGCTTGCATGTTGGTGCAGCTGTGCCATCAGCCTACCCAGTTGGCAAACTTGCTGCGCTGTGGGTTCGCTATCAAGATGTTTGCCTTCTACCCACCGCAGCAACGAGCAAGATATCGAAGACCCAAATTCTTCCCTTGCAAAACTTGTAACCCATTCGCCCAAACGATTCTGCACAGGTTGGGGCACGGTTAAGTTTGTGTCGTGGACGATCGCGTTCAGCCATAGCAACTCGGATTGAATGGCTGATGGCTCTCTCCAAGCATTCTGCGAACCATCGCCAGTCGCCTCGATACCAACATGGAGGCGAAGTAAAAACTGATCCCCTGTGGGTGTTTCGACCTGAAATGTCGTGTTTTGGCTTTGCCCTAGGAATCTCAGTTGAGCATTAGCCAAGTCGTAATATTTCAGAGCGGCTTGAGCAATTTCTTCATTCATACCGTTGTCTGTCTGTTCCGACCTTTTGCTGCGTTCAAGCAATTTGTGTACTCAAATTTTGATGCCATTGCTCTCCTGTTGCGCATTGCTGTATGGCAACTCGGTCGTTCTGGAACTGTAGTCGTTGTAGATTTTGACCCTACCGAATGTCTGCGATCGCGTTAGCCACACCCAGCAATCCTGAGATGCGGTTATCCGATAGAACCTCCTACAATCCTAGACAGACCTTCTATACTCATGCGTTGACCCAATGACATCCGTTGATCTGCTTCAACTTCCAACTTCCACGCCTGCTGCTGCAAAACTAGCGGAGTTGCGATCGCTGCTGCACCGCCATCAACTCGACGCCTATCTGATTCCGTCTGCCGATGAGCACCTGAACGAGTATCTACCCGAAGCAAAGCAGCGGCGCAGTTGGATCAGCGGCTTTACAGGATCAGCGGGAGATTTGCTGGTGGGGCGCGATCGAGCGTGGCTGTTTATCGATTCGCGCTACTACGAGCAGGCAGAGTTAGAAGTAGACGCCGCGATCGTCCAGCTTTGCAAGCCAGGATTGGAAGACCACAAAACGCTGGAAGAAATTCTGGAAGACTTGGGACGCGACGCCGCCAAAACAGGCGGCGAGTTTCGCTTAGGCTACGATCCGTTTACCACCGCCGTCCATCAGTTTCAAACGTTCCAGAAGCGGGTGGAACCCTGCGGTGTCGTATTAGTCTCCATCAGTGGAAATTTGGTGGATCAAGTGCGGGCTCAAAGTCCCTGGCTTGAAGCAGAGCCATTGCCGACCTACGCAGCGTCGCGGCTGTTTGCCGTGCCAGATGACCAAACGGGCGAGACGATCGCTCAGAAGCTCGATCGCGTGCGTGAGAAGATGCAGCGGAGCAACGCCCACATCCTGCCGATTACCAAGCTGGATCAGATCGCGTGGCTGTTTAATCTGCGCGGCTGGGATGTGCCGTACAATCCCGTGTTCATTGCCTATGCGATCGTCACGTCTGATGCCGCGTTTTTGTTCACGAACCTAGACCGCATCGATCTCGCTGTACAGGAGACGCTCCAGTCCTGTGCAACGCTGCTGCCCTACGAGCAGTACGCCGAAACGCTAAGGTCGCTGTTGAACGACAAGCGGCGCGTGCTGCTCGACCCAAAGCACACGACAATGGGCACGCAACAGTTGGTGACGGGTCTGATCGTCGAAACGAGCAGCCCGATCGAGGGTCTGAAAGCCCGCAAAAACGAGGTCGAAATTGCCCAGATGCAGCAGGCGAATCTGAAGGCGAGTCGGGCAAAAACCCGCACGCTGAAATGGATTGCCGATCGCCTCGCAAGCGGTGAGCTAATCACCGAAGCCGACGTTGCCGCGACTGTAGAAGGCTTCTACGCCGAGGAATCTGGATTTCAAGGCCTGAGCTTCAACACGATCGCAGGCACCGGGGCAAATAGCTCGATCGTCCACTACGGCACGCCCAATCCCCAGCAGCCGCTTCAGTTTAGGGAATTTCTACTGCTCGACTCTGGTGCTCAGTACGCCTCCGGCACCACCGACGACACCCGCACCATCATCGGTGGTGATCCCAGCCCGGAACAGATCGATCGCTACACCGAAGTCCTGAAAGCGCACATCAATTGCGCCATGCAGCGATTTCCGAAAGGCACGACCGGAGCACAACTCGACGGGATTACGCGATCGACCTTGTGGTTTGCCGGACTCGACTATGGACACGGCACCGGACACGGTGTCGGCGCGTTTCTCAACGTCCACGAAGGACCCAACGGCATCAGCAAGCGCGTTCAGGAGCCGCTAGAGCCTGGTATGGTGACGAGCATCGAGCCGGGCTACTACCAGCCAGGTTGGGGCGGCATTCGCATCGAAAATCTGTACGTCGTACGAGAGCTACCCTCAGAGCCTAGCGAGGACAAAGCGCCCAAAACGCCGTGGTACCAGTTCGAGTCACTGACCTATATTCCGTTCGATAAGCAATTAATCGACTGGAACCGCCTCGACATCCGCCAGCGCGAGTGGCTGACGCAATACAACCAGGCGATCATTGAAAAACTCGCGCCCACCCTCAGTTCAGAAGACGCCGACTGGTTGAGGGCTGCCTGTCAACTTGGAGATTAGTTTGCGTAAGACAGATTCAGCAGATCGCCACGCACCCAGCCTTCGGCGCGAGACGCGAACCGGACGCGGTACCACATAAATCCGTCTTTGCCTTGCGTGCTGTTGAGCACCTGAACCCGATCGCCATGCACGCCGTAGTGTGGAGAGGATGCTTGTGTCGAAGGACCAGAGCGCACGTTAACGCGGGCACCGGGAGAGCCGCCGTTCAAAGTAGCGGATGTAGAGCTAGCAACGCTAACAAAATCTCCGCGCACCCAGCCCTTCGCACCGGAGGAAAACTGGATGTAGTACCAGGGATACCCATCTCTGCCCTCGGTTTGGCTCAGCACTTCGACGCGATCGCCCACCAAGCCAAAGTGAGGCGAGCTTGCAGTCGTAGTGGGTGCAGACCGAACGTTGATGCGGCTGCCAAGGTCTGAGCCACTCAGCACCGCCGGACGAGCAAACGCAGGAATGGCAAGGCTGAGCGATGCAGCAGTCGCAGCAAACAGCGCGAGAAGGGTACGTTTTACAGACATGATGAAACCTCTTGGGAATAAAAATAGGTTGGGGCACAATCGTTGGAGCCAGTCGATCGCCGTAGTCGTACCAATTCGGAATTCGGAGTTCGGAATTGCAAACGCTTGATTCCATCTGTTTTCTAGCCGATCGCCATAGCCAGCCTTGCAGAGGGACGATCGTCTCTCTACGACAGGTGACTGAATGAAATGCTTGGGCGATTCAGAGTGCTATGGAGCGCACTGCTGACTCCGAGTCTGTCCCTGTTGGTAGTTGGTATCTACAGCGCAGAAGGAAGCAATTCCGCAACCGCTAGCAGCGAACACGGTTGTAAAACGAACGGGGTCCACACAGGCTGGAATGCCCCTCGCACACTCTCTACAAACCCAGACCGGAAATTGCGTACACTTGAGGCGGATGTAAGAGGTGAACGATGCAAAAGCCTTCTAAGGATGCGATTCGATTGCTGGTGCTCGATATCGACGGCACGATCGCGGGGGTCGATAATGCCGTCCGTGAACCTGTGAAGCAAGCGGTTCGTGCCGTGCAGGACCGTGGGGTTCAGGTGGCGATCGCAACGGGACGGATGTATCGCTCTGCCTTGCGCTTTCATCACGACATTGGCTCGACGCTGCCGCTGATGGCGTATCAGGGCGCACTCGTCAAAGATCCGGCGACGCAGACGATTTATCGCCACTGGACCGTGTCTAAAGATTTGGCATCGCAGCTTCTCGATCACTTTGAACAGCCGGAACTGCGCCAGGTGCTATCGGTCCACTTCTACATCGATGACCAGCTTTACGTCCGGGAACTTTCGTCAGAAACCAAGATTTACGCTGAGCGATCGGGCATTGAGCCGATCGCCGTTGGAGATTTACGCTCCACCTTGGGCACGGAACCGACCAAGGTTTTGGCACTCAGCGATGATGTGGACCTGATTGATCGGCTACTGGGCAATCTCCGCCGTCACTACACTCCGGCAGAACTCTACCTCACAACCTCGGTTGCCACATTCTTTGAGGCAACGAATCCGCTGGTCAATAAAGGAACTGCCGTGCGCTATCTGGCAGAAGAGCATTTGGGGCTGGCACCAGAAAACGTGATGACGATCGGCGACAACTTCAACGACGTGGAGATGCTGGAATACGCTGGGATTGGCGTCGCTATGGGCGATGCTCCGGCAGATGTTAAAGCGATCGCCGATTGGGTTGCGCCCAGCGTGGAAGTGGATGGGGCAGCGGCAGCGATCGAGGAATTTCTGCTGTAGAGGTCTACTTAAAATCTTTTCTCAGAGCTTTAAAGTCTAAGAACTTTAAAATCAGAAAGGGCACCGACGACTTGCCGTGTTTCGTCTCGGTGCCCTTGCTGGTTCGCTCCTCACACAATAGGAGAATACTCCATCCAAAGCGGTTTGTCACGAATCGGGCGATAACGATAAGTTATATCCCCCTATTGGAGGATAGGATCTCTAACTTTATCGAGTGGCGTATAGTAGCCCAAATCGCACGAGTCCCTTCTCATACCCCCGCTGCATGAGTCCCAGCGACAGAGCCGCCTGAATCGTCGTCCAGCCGGATGTAAGTAAGCCTACAATCGCGGCTGGACTCAATGCCGAATCAATCACCACATCCCAAAATGGGGCAACCGCTTGAGACCAATCGGCTGTGCGAATCTGCTGGAAATCGAGGGTTTGGGCGATCGCCGCGTACTCTGGCAGCGACAGCACGTAAGGCAGGCAGTAGACGCGGTAGATATCAGACAGATGCGCTTGCTCAGCAGCCGTTAACGGCTGCTGGTCGATCGGGCGGTGGCACCACGTTACCATCAGAAAGGTGCCACCCGGTTTCAGCACCCGATGGCACTCGCGCATAAACTGCGTTTTGTTGGGCATGTGTTCGCCGCTTTCCAGCGACCAGACGAAATCAAACGACTGATCGGCAAAGGGAAGATCGAGCGCGTTGGCGACCTGAAACTCAGCGCGAGGGGTTCCGGCTGCTAATCCAGCCGCATCGGCACGTTGGGCAGCGCGGGCAGCCTGAACGGGACTGAGCGTGACGCCAGAGACGATCGCGCCGAACTTCTCCGCTAGATACAATGAACTACCGCCGATACCGCAGCCAACGTCCAAAATCTGCTCGGCATGATCGATCGATGCCCACCGAAGTAGCTCCTCGATTAAGTCAATTTGTGCCTGTCGGCGGTCTTTCTTCTGGGTGCCGTCTGCGCCATAGTAGCCGTGGTGCATGTGCTCTCCCCAAATCTGCTCCCACAGAGGCGACGAGGCATCGTAAAATTGCTGAATTTGCTGATAGAGAGTTGCAGTCATGCGGGTTTCGGTTTGAGGCTATTGCCTTGTTTCGTTATTTAGATATTAGAGACCATAGCGCGGCGCTACTTGATCGCAGATAGCTCACATCCTAAAATCCTTCACGTTCATGACTATCTCTCGCACGATTTGTTTGGGGTTTCTCGCACTGATTGCGATCGGAACCCTCTTGCTGACTCTGCCGATCGCCAGCACTCAAGACTGGAGTTGGAATCAACTTTTAGTCGCTGTTTTTACCTCAACGTCTTCTGTCTGCGTGACTGGACACGCGGTAGTAGACACGGGCACCTACTTTACGACGTTTGGGCACGTGGTGATTATAGGGCTGGTACAAGTCGGTGGATTGGGCTACATGACCGTCACGACGCTTTTACTGCTGCTGCTAGGACGCAAATTTGGCTTAAGGGACAAAGTAGCCCTGCAACAGGCATTGGATCGATCGGGCATCCAAGGTGCCACTCAAGTGCTGCGATCGATCATTGCCACCACGCTGATTTTTGAGATCACGGGCATTTTTCTGCTGCTGTGGGTGTTTTACCCCCGATACGGATTAGACCGCGGGCTGTGGCTGGCAGTCTTTCACAGCATCAGCGCCTTTAATAACGCCGGATTCAGCTTGTTCGTCAATAACCTAATCGATTATCAAGGCTCGCTGCTGCTGAACCTGGTTATCACTGGGCTAATTATCTTTGGTGGCATTGGCTTCGAGGTGATTCTTGAGCTCTACCTGCTTGTGCGCGATCGCCTGCAGCGTCGCGCTGAACCCACAGCGCTGTCGCTGAATTTCAAGGTGGCGGTCAGTACAACCGTGCTGCTGCTGGTACTGGGAACGGTCGCCTTCTTATTTACCGAAAACAATAATCCAGCCACGCTGGAGCCGATGGATTGGTCCACAAAAATACTTGCGGCGTGGTTTCAGTCGGTGACGGCTCGAACGGCAGGCTTCAACACGATCGACGTTGGCAAAATGACCACCGCAGGACTGTTTATCACGATCTTGCTGATGTTTATTGGCGGCAGTCCGGGCGGCACCGCAGGCGGCATCAAAACCACGACGCTGCGAGTTCTAACCAGCAGCACCAAGGCAATTTTGCGGGGCAAGGAAGAGGTGACACTCTACGATCGGCAAGTCCCGCTGACGTTGATCTTGAAGGCAGTTGGAGTAGCGGTGGGCTCCGTGACAGCCGTCATTATCATCACCGTGATGATCTCGCTGTTTGACCCAGAACTGCCGTTTGTGCAAATTTTGTTCGATACGGTGTCTTCGTTTGGCACAGTAGGGTTGTCCAGCGGACTCACGCTTGATCCGAATCTGTCCCCCTACTCGAAGCTGGCGCTGTCTGCCATGATGTACATCGGTCGAGTGGGGGTGCTGCTGCTTATGAGCGCGATCGTCGGCGACCCGAAGCCAAGTTTCGTTCGCTGCCCGGAAGAAAACCTGCTAGTCGGGTAGGAATTTCCGATCTGTTAAGTCTCGCTCTATTCCTGATACTTTAGAGGATGAAGCGGGATTCACTTGCTTTCGCTCACTGTTTTTAGGAGGCGGCACTCTGCCTAACATAGCGGAAGAGGGTGCCGGAAGGTAACGTTGGTTAGTTTATCGTCTCTCGGTTTCTTTCAAAGTTTGCGGAGCGACAGCAAGAATAAGCAGTTTGCAGTAATTGGCTTAGGGCGCTTTGGTCGAGCCGTTGCTGCATCGTTGCATCGTCAAGGTTACGATGTGCTATGCGTCGATTCGGATGAAGAAAAAGTGGCTCAAGCCTTGTCTGATCGCGTTGCTACCCATGCCCGACAGCTTGATTCTACGCAGCCTGCTGCGCTTAGAGAAGCTGGAATTTTCGAGCAGGACACGGTGATTGTCGCGATCGGCAACTACGTGCAGGAAAGCATCATTACCACGCTGAATGTCAAAGAGGGCGGCGTCCCTCACGTTGTCGCAAAAGCGTCGTCAGAGATTCACGTGAAGCTGCTACGGAAAGTGGGTGCAGACCATGTGGTGTTTCCAGAACATGAAATGGGCTGTACGCTGGCTCGATCGCTGACGAAGCCAGGCTTCCTGGAGCGGATTGAACTCGATCCTGAGCACAGCATTGTCGAGTTGATCATTCCCGAACAGTTCGATGGCAGAACGATTCGGGACCTACGGCTCCGCAGCAACTATGGTCTCAACGTGCTGGCGGTGAGCCAGGACGGCAAGTTTGAGATCAATCCCCGCCCGGATAGACTTCTACAGAAGGGAACGGCAATGGTGGTAATTGGCGCAAATAATTGCATCGATCGCCTGCCTATCTAGCGCAAGCGGCGAAGGTTTTAGGCTCTAACGAAAGAGAGACGAATCGGATAACGATTCGTCTCTCTTTACTGTTGCTTTAATCAGCAACCCAAATTACTGGAAGATGGGAAATAGCGAACTATTGCCCAAGAGCCAGCAGATTGGGGTAGAACCAATTGATGATGATGAACGCGCTCAAGGCAGCGCTAACGAACAACACTGCCAAAACTGGAGACAGGGACAGGTATTTCAAGAAGTTGCTAGACATGGAAAATTCCTGCTGAAGTCAATAAAAACTGCTCGACAAGGACTATTAGCGAGGAGAAACCGGCACGCGATCGTCCGGCTCCTGGATTTTGCCGCTGAGGATTTCGCCCACGGCTTGCAGAGGCCAAAGCAGTGCGCCTGCAAAGCATTGAATTGCTAGAGGTACATCGATTTGAATTTCTTTGTACTCCGGCGTATCGCTGAATCGAACGGTGTTCAGGTAGTTTCGACCTGCCCAACCAAGCCATCCAGCCAAATACAAAAACAGCAGTCCAGGAATAATAAATTCACCTGCGTGATCAAGGCGACCATCCGCAATCAAGCGCGGCAGTCCATCATCACGACCGCATAGTAAACCCGCATCTGCGGCTTTCTGGAAGCGATCGGCAGCCGAACCCGGACCTGCATTTTTTGCTCGCTGCAAAAACGCACTGGATTCGCTACAAGGAACGAGAAGACCATTCGGAGCCTCCTGAGCAGAGGCAGACGGCGCAAATCCAAACCAAAGCGTTAGCGCCAAGATTAGAGCAAACAATTGTCGCATGGAATTGTTTCCCTTTAACTACTACAAAAACAAAGTTTGTTGTACAGAACAATTAGGGTTTTCTGACAGGCAAATTCACCAAGTTGAAGCTGTACATTTCAAGCAACCCCTGTTGCAGACTAAGCTACAAGAGGCTGCCTATTCATGAAAAAGGTACCAGCAAATGGCAACGGTTTTGGCAATTGAAACAAGTTGTGACGAAACGGCGGTTGCCGTCGTTAAAAATCGTCACGTTCTGAGTAGTATTGTTGCGTCGCAAATCGCGGTTCATCAGCCGTTTGGTGGCGTTGTTCCCGAAGTTGCCTCTCGCCAGCATGTTGAGGCGATCAATCCGGCGATCGACCAAGCCCTGCAAGACGCCAATCTAGATTGGTCTGCGATCGACGGAATTGCAGCAACCTGTGCACCTGGTTTAGTTGGCGCACTACTGGTCGGATTAACGACGGCAAAAACCCTGGCGCTGCTGCACCAAACGCCGCTAATCGGCGTGCATCACCTGGAAGGACACATTTATGCGTCGTATCTGAGCGACCCAGAATTGCAGCCGCCGTTTCTCTGCTTGCTCGTCTCCGGTGGGCACACCAGTCTGATTTATGTAAAAGACTGCGGCGTCTACGAGACGCTGGGACAGACCCGCGACGATGCGGCTGGGGAAGCATTTGACAAAGTGGCTCGACTGCTGGATTTGGGATATCCGGGTGGTCCTGTGATCGATCGCCTAGCGCAGCAAGGTAATCCCGCTGCGTTCTCGCTCCCAGAAGGACAGGTCTCGCTTCCAGGGGGCGGTTTCCATCGGTACGACTCCAGCTTTAGCGGACTAAAAACGGCGGTGCTGCGTCTAACGCAAAAACTTCGGCAGGACGATCGCCCCCTGCCCATTGAAGATCTTGCCGCCAGCTTCCAGGAGACCGTTGCCAAAGCGCTAACGAAACGCGCGATCGCCTGCGCTCTCGACTACGACCTGCCTGCGATCGTGGTTGGAGGGGGCGTTGCAGCCAACAGCAGCTTGCGGCAGCACCTTCAAGCCGCCGCCCAGCGACACAATCTGCGAGTCCTGTTTCCGCCCATGAAGTTCTGCACCGACAACGCCGCGATGATTGGCTGCGCGGCGGCTGAACATCTCGATCGTGGGCACACCTCACCCTTGACGATCGGCGTTCAGTCGCGGATGCCAATCCATCAGGTGATGCAGCTTTACAAATCAGGCAGCGGGACAAATTAGCTTAGGTAGTCACCCAAATCAGGTTAGTCACCCAAACAAAGGCAACGCGATCGGTCCAGTCGGCTGTACCCAGTAGAGCGCAGGCTATTTGACTGTTTGAGAATGCTTTGGGGCTTAAAACCGCCTTACTGTCCCGAGGCTGCCACGATCGTCCGCACGGTTTCTGCTACCAGTGCAGGCTGCTCGATCATCGCTAAGTGTCCGCAGCTTGCTAACTCCGTTACGTTTGCCCCATCGCCCT
>NZ_JACJPG010000632.1 GCF_014695955.1 Leptolyngbya sp. FACHB-36
CTCGCTTGCAGGAAGAGGACCGTCAGGAAAGCGAGGACTTTATTGCCCATGTCGCGCAGATCGTCGGCATCGATGCCGTTAAATACGCCGACCTGAGCCAGAACCGCGCCAGCAACTACGTTTTCAGCTACGACAAGATGCTAGCGCTGCAAGGCAACACGGCACCCTACATGCTCTACGCCTATGTGCGCGTGCAGGGCATTAGCCGCAAAGGTCAAATCGATTTTGAGCATCTAGGCACCGACGCCAAGATCCTGTTGCAAGAAGACACAGAGCTGGTGCTGGCGAAACACCTGCTGCAACTCGAGTCCGTCCTGATGCAAGTTAGCCACGATCTGCTGCCCAATCGGCTGTGTGAGTATTTGTTTCAGCTCAGCCAAAAGTACAACCAGTTCTACGATCGCTGCCCCGTCCTGCAAGCCGAGGAGCCACAGCGCACCTCGCGCCTGATGCTGTGCGATCTCACCGCTCGCACCCTACAGCTCGGCTTATCGCTGCTGGGAATTCAAACATTAGAGCGAATGTAGCCGATCAGTCGCTTGCGAAGTATCAAACGCTAGAGAGGGCAGGCTGTGGAGTCAGCCGCTCTAGCACTTGCTTCAGCACCATTGCCGTCCAGTCAATATCTGCCTCAACGGTTTCGCGCCCCAAGCTCAGCCGAATGCCTGCTTTCGCTGCCCGATCGCTATATCCCATTGCCAGCAACACAGGACTGGGGCTGAGTTTGCCGCTGTGACAGGCAGACCCCGCACTGATGCCAATTCCTGCCAAATTCATCTGCCGCACCAGCGTTTTGCCGCTGAGAGCGTCGCCATCCGCAAAGCGGACACAAAAACTAACGTGGTGTGGTAGGCGCTGCAGACGATCGCCCGTTGGCTCCAGATCTGAACGGTCTGCCAACAAATCGAACAGGCGATCGCGCAGGCGAATCAGCCGTGGCAGTTCTGTCGGCAGCTCCTCAGCCGCCCGTTCTGCGGCTGCGCCGAATCCCGCGATCGTGGGAACCGCCTGCGTACCAGAGCGCAATTTTCCCTCTTGTCCGCCGCCGCCCAGCATCGGTTCAAGTTGCACGCCGGAGCGAACATAGAGCGCCCCCGCCCCCTGAGGACCATAGAGCTTGTGGCTAGATAGAGACAGCAAATCTACGGGTAGGTGCTGTACATCGAGCGGGAGCCGACCCGCGACCTGCACGGCGTCCGTATGAAACACCGCCCCGTGAGCGCGAGCAATGCTGCCGAGCGACTGGATCGGTTGTAGCGTACCGACCTCGCTCTGTCCGTAGATAATCGATACCAACACGGTATTGGGCTGTAGAGCGGCTTGCAGCTCCAGCGGATTGACCCGACCCCAACGATCGACGGGCAGCCGCGTTACTTGCCAACCCCACTGTTCCAGCCAGCGCACGGGTTCTGCGATCGCCGAATGCTCAACGCTAGAGATAATCACATGCTGCGGCGCTGTGAACTGCCGCGCCACTCCCAGCACTGCCAAATTATTCGCTTCAGTGCCGCCAGAGGTGAACACGATCTCCTCGGATGCTGCATTAATTAGTTGAGCCACCTGCACCCTGGCACGCTCTACCACCACGGTCGATCGCTGCCCCCAAGCATGCAGGCTCGACGGATTGCCCCACTGCTGCGTCAGGACTTCCTGCATCGCCGCGATCGCCTCTGAGCGAACAGGCGTTGTGGCGCTGTAATCAAGATAAATTTGCATGGGCTATCCAGCAGTCAGCGTGTCTTCTCTCAGCATACTCCTCTGTTGTAGCGGCTGTTCATTCGTCAGACGGAGGTTGCACACGATTGTCGCTCGTTCTATTGATCGTTTTATCGCTCGCTCGTACTATATTTTGTCGTTCTCGCCTGGTTCAATGATGCGCTGGAACAGGTAGCCTGTTCCCCGGGCGGTCAGAATCAGTTCGGGATTGCTGGGATCGTCCTCCAGCTTGGCACGCAGGCGGGAAATGTGGACATCGACCACGCGAGTGTCTACGTGGCGCTCTGGTGTGTAGCCCCAAACTTCCTGAAGAATCTCTGATCGCGAAAATGCCTCGCCGGAGCGGCTCACTAGCAGTTCCAGCAAGCTAAACTCCATACCCGTCAGCCGAATCCGCTCATCGCCTTTGTAGACTTGGCGCTTGTTCGTGTCGATCCGGATCGTGTTGATGTGGATGACACCAGAGCTAGGAATCCCGGAAGTGCCTGTTTTCTCAACGCGGCGGAGCACCGATCGAATTCGCGCTTCCAGTTCTTTCGGCGAGAAGGGCTTGACGACGTAATCGTCTGCGCCGAGTTCTAGTCCAGTGATGCGATCGGCAACATCGCCGAGCGCGGTCAGCATGATAATCGGCACATCAGACTCTTTGCGAAGCTCCTGACAGACACCATAGCCGTCCAGCTTCGGCATCATCACGTCCAGCACAACCAGGTCAGGATCAGCATTGCGGAAGGTGTCTAGCGCTTCCTCGCCATCTGCCGCTGTTACCACGTCATAGCCAATCATTGACAGGCGCGTTTCCAAGATGCGACGAATGCTTGCTTCGTCGTCTACTACCAATATTTTTTCCTTATGATTTTCCAATTTGATTCGTCTCCTTAACGCGAAATTACTAATGATTAATTTCTGTACTTTATCATTAAAGATAGTACTCCATTCAGTCAGGTTTGAACCCCTAAGCTCCAAGTCTAACGCACGTTTCAGACTTTCTTAAGATTTGCTGTGATCAGCCTTCAGGGATGGAGTATTAACATTTCTACATCTATTTCTAACGAATGCCAAAACTTCGATCGCACTACGTTTGCAATCAATGCGGAGCCGAATTCTCGCAACACTTCGGCAAATGTCCTGCGTGCGACTCCTGGAATTCCCTAGAGGAGCACATTGCTGCGCCACCAGCGGCGATCGCAGTCCGTTCGGGCACGTCCTCCCGCAGCAGTAAAGGACGCTCGAAAGGTCCTGCCCAGGCGAAATCAGCGCTGACGCTGCGGCAAATCGCCGACCATCCTCAAGCGCGGCTGTCGTCTGGCTACGGAGAACTCGATCGCGTGCTGGGTGGTGGAATCGTGCCTGGCTCACTCGTGCTCATCGGTGGCGATCCGGGCATCGGCAAATCCACCCTGCTGCTGCAAATGGCAAACCGCCTGTCACAGCGCTACAGTACCCTCTACGTCTGCGCTGAGGAGTCTGGACAGCAGGTGAAACTCCGCGCCCAGCGCCTCGGCGTTGGTCAAGAGGCAGAAGAGGACCTAGAGAAGGTACACAGGGAAGATGCTCCCTCACCCTCGACTCGCGCTCCTTCTGACCTCTACCTCCTTCCCGAAACCGAACTCGACACCGTGCTGGCAGAGCTAGAGTCGCTCAAGCCGGACGTGGCTGTCATTGATAGTATTCAAGCGCTGTACTACAGCGCTTTGACCTCGGCTCCAGGATCCGTGTCGCAGGTGCGCGAGTGTACGTCGGTGCTAATGCGAGTTGCGAAGCAGCAGAATATTACGCTGTTCATTGTTGGGCACGTCACCAAAGAAGGTGCGATCGCCGGACCCAAAGTGCTGGAACACTTGGTCGATACGGTGCTGTATTTTGAGGGCGATCGCTTTGCCAGTCACCGACTGCTGCGATCGGTGAAGAACCGATTCGGGGCAACTCACGAAATCGGCGTGTTTGAAATGGTGGATCAAGGCTTGCGAGAAGTGCCCAATCCCTCGGAGCTATTCTTGGGCAGTCGGGAAGAGTTTTCGCCCGGAAGCGCCACGATCGTCGCCTGCGAGGGTACGCGCCCGATCGTCGTAGAGCTGCAAGCGTTGGTCAGCCCCACTAGCTACAGTTCGCCGCGCCGCTCAACGACAGGCATCGAGTACAATCGCCTGCTGCAAATTCTGGCGGTGCTCGAAAAGCGCGTCGGGATTCCGCTCTCGAAGCTGGACGCCTACGTTGCCTCATCGGGCGGCTTGAGCGTCGGCGAACCGGCTGCCGACTTAGGCGTGGCGATTTCTCTAGTCGCTAGCTTCCGCGATCGCGTGGTTGATCCGCGCACCGTGCTAATCGGTGAGGTTGGCTTGGGTGGGCAGGTGCGTCCGGTGTCTCAGATGGAACTGCGGCTGAAGGAGGCGGCAAAGTTGGGCTTCAAAAAGGCGATCGTGCCGAAGGGACCCTCTTTCTCAGATATGGGCATGGAAATCATCCCCGTGGCGCGAGTGGTAGACGCGATCGCAATTGCGCTGGCAGGACGATCGTCCAACGGTTCGGCTGAGGTGCATCCGGAGCTAATGGAGGCTTAGCAGTAAGAAGTAAGAGAGTGAGGGAGTGAGGAGTGAAAGCGTGAGGAGAGTTGTGAGCGGGGTAATCGTTGCGACGATCGTGGGCGTCTCGCTATCGGGAAGCGGACAGGCTCAGACGGCGGGCAACTTGACGGTTGAGGTGGACGGACTGCGGAATCAAAGCGGGGAACTCTGCCTCAAACTATTTTCTGGCAGTCGGGGATTTCCAAACAGTAACGAGAGCGCTTTAAAGCGGCAGTGCGTCAAAATTGCAGCGAATCCACTGACGCTAACGTTTAATAATCTGAAACCGGGCAGCTATGCCGTTGCGGTGTTTCACGACACGAACGGCGATCGATCGCTCAATCGCAATGGGCTAGGAATGCCGTCGGAGGGCTTCGGTTTCTCGCAAAATCCGCTGGTGCGTCAGGGTCCCCCTAGTTTCGGCACCGCCGCCTTTTTCCTGGCGGGTCCCGAAACGCGCCTTAAAATTCAAATGCGCTACTCAGTTGGCAATTAATTCAGTCCGGTGCAGAAGTTGCCTCGATATGGCTTGGGGCGGGAATATAGCGAGAAGAAATTCGTAGCTCAGCGCGATCGAGGCTGACTTCGATCGTCTAACTCCAGCAGCGAACCTAAATGAATCCTGTTGCTAAACCTCTTGGGTTGGAAGCTCTGAGGTGCGACGCACAGATGTAGTCTCCACGCCAGAGAATCGCGGTTCCGGGACGGTTGCAGCCGCCGCACGATGGGCGTCCTCGCTGGGGAGGCTGCTCGGTGCATCGGTGGTCGATCGCGATCGAACTGCCACTAATGCGCTTTTAATTACGACGGCGGTAGGCACCGCAACAACCACTCCTAACAGTCCGCCGATCCGCGCTCCACAAAGAATAGAAACGAAAACCCACACCGGATTCAGCCCCGTTACGCTACCCAGAACTCGGGGAGCCACAAAGTTTTCTAGGATCTGCTGCACCACAATACACGCCCCCAGCACCTTCAGCCCAAGCCCAATATCCCGCAGCGCCACGAGCAGCGTCACTAAGGCAATGCCGACTGAGCCACCGAAGGGAACCAGCGCCATTGTGCCGATCGTTAACCCAAACAGTAAGCCAAACGGCACCGCCAGCCACAGAAAAGTTAGCGTCAGCGTGGCTCCCATGCAGGTTCCTAAAATGAGCTGTCCCAAAAAGAAGTTTTGGAAGCTCAGTCGCAGCGTTTGGGAAAACGGAGCACGAATTTTAGCTGGAAGCCACTCGACCAAGCTGTGCCACAAGTGGTCGCCGTGCTGCAATAGATAAAACGACAGCACCAGCGTCAAGAGCAGATCCAGTAAGCTTGTGACGGTGAGAACCGCGACATTGAGCACTTCACCCGACAGAATTTGCAACTGTAGCTTTAGCCGATCGTTGATCTGGGCCTCAAACGCATCCAGACTGAAGGGCAAGCCCGACGCCTCCATCCGCTGATCCAGAATCGTCAACTGATGTCGTCCAGAGTCGATCCACTCTGGCAGTCGCGCAACTAGCTGCTGGGCTTGCTGAAACGCGATCGGAACCAGCGTTACCCCCAGCCCCAGTAGCCCTGACAGCGCCAAGAGAAACACAACCACAGCGGCTCGTCCGCGCTTCGTCCCCTGCCGCTCCAGAAAGCTGACTGGATAATTCAGCAGAAACGCTAGCAGCGACGCTCCAACCAAAATCACCATTAGCGAATGGAAGTAGTCAGAGATCGTAAACACTGCCCACGCATTCACCACCAGCAGCGGAGCCGCTAGCGCAATCAACAAAACTTTAGCTAGAGGAGAGAACGACTCCCACCAGTCGCGCAGTAGTCCCTGACGCATAGGAAGAATGTGTAGAAGCGGTTAGCAATCAGCCATCAGGTTCGATCGTCAGCAGCAGTCCATCGACTAATTACTGACAACTAAACGGCAAATGGCTCATCTCCTACACCCTACACCCCGGATTCACGTTTCGTCCCCTACCGATAGTTGATAAATTGCAGCGCCACCGGGAGGTCTTCTTGCTTCAAGCGCTGAATCACCGCTTGCAGGTCGTCCTTGGATTTGGCAGTAATTCGTACTGCATCTCCCTGAATCGACGCCTGCACTTTCTTGAATTCGTCCCGAATCAGCTTTGAAATCTGCTTGCCAATCTCCTGACTAATGCCTTTCTTCAGCTTAATTTCCTGCCGCACACGGCTACCGCTAGCAGATTCTACTTTGCCGTAGTCAAAAATCTTCAGCGATAGATTGCGCTTGACGGCTTTGGTTTGCAGGATATCGTGCACGGCATCCAGCGTAAAGTCGCTGTTGGTATTGACGGTAATAACCTGATCGCCCAGCTCTACGGTGGTTTTGGTGTCTTTGAGGTCGTAGCGGGTCTGAATCTCGCGAGTGGCTTGGTCGATCGCGTTGACGAGTTCTTGACGATCGAAGTCGCTCACAATATCGAAGGAGTAAGTATCAGCCATAGCCAAAGCACTAAATTAGGTTAATTAAACGAGAGGTGTCATCTCGATCGCGACGCGTGCCTCTCTTAGGATAAAGGGTGAAGGCACGAACGGAGCGAAAACGGGCACAGCCACGCTACAATCCGCGCCTCAACCCCCTAATAGAATGTTGCCAATCTTGGCAAAGCTCTATTAAAACAGAGTAAATGGGTATTACAGCCAGTTGTTTTTATTGAACGTCACCCTTGTTCAGTAAGCGCTGTCAGTCACGGGTGCCGGAACACGTTAGGTTAGCTCACGTCAAGACCTTAGACTCAGAACTCCAGAGGATCACAGTATGTCGCTTCGATCGTTGCTGCTCGGCTCCTCGGCTGCGCTACTGCTGGGTACGGTTGGAACCGCACCGTTGCCGCCTAAAGCGATCGCTCAGTCTGCGGTAGACGAGCA
>NZ_JACJPG010000633.1 GCF_014695955.1 Leptolyngbya sp. FACHB-36
CCTTGCTCGATCGTGAGGCAATATCGCCTTAGCAGCGGCTTCATAGCGGCTCAAATCAGCGGCGGTAGATATTCTGGACTCAGCACCATCAAAATCTCAACTGTCCGGTGCATTTGAATTGTTAGCCTGTGGATTGGGGACGGGCAGTTGATTATCACGCATAACTCTAATTAGAAATCGTAAAGCTTCATTGACAGCATCAGCATTAGGAAACATTGCTGCAACATCAGGTTCTAAACGCACCGTTGTTTCACCAAAACTTCTTCGTTCAGGTCCCAGTCTTCTGACCCGCAGGCTCTTTAAGTCATACTCTGACTGAAGTTCATCTTTCATATCTGGCTCATTCCTCCTCATAGGCTTCGCGCTCGACTCGCGTTACTTCTCTGGCACTAATGAGACGAATCGAATTCTCTCGTTCCGTATATGACAGAATCAGCAAGCGCCCTCGGTTTGACTTCCCAACAATCAGGTAACGTTCCTCCTCATGTGAATGGTCTGGATCGTAGAAGTCAACATAGAGTGGATCATCGAAAACAGTCTTAGCTTCCTCAAACGAAACTCCATGCTTTGATAGATTTCTCGCTGCTTTGTTTTCGTCCCACTCAAACTTCATGAACTTATTGTATCGTCAAGAGCTGAAGGAACCGCGAATTTTACTGGCTCTGTCTTTGGCAAGGGTGAGCCATCTTCAAACGGTTCCAGTCTTTCTCTTGCAAAGTTAATCAGTGATTCTAATACATTCATCGGAACATCGTTGTTGAAAGTACTTACAGAAATTGTGTGGTTTGCATCGCAGCGAAATACTTCTGCAACAATATTATCGTTGCTGTCGCAAAGCTCAACACTTAGTCCATTCCGAATGATGTCTGAAGCAATTTGGATATGGTATTGACCTACAGATCTCTTCATGCTGTCGAGATTAGTACCAGCTCAGGCAGATAACCGTCCAACTACACCCCAGTCGATCGCCTTGCGGCATAGAGTTTATGCTAACCAGACAGTGATAGTCTTTACAACTCAATAGACAAAAGTATGACCTGAAAATATAGTTCTCATATCTAGTAATCTGGATTAAGGAGGAGTTCTAATTCGCTATCACTTAGCTCACTCATAACATTGATTAACTATCAAAATACCAGTTTTGCTGACTTCTGACGATCCCACTAAACCAGCATTTCAGTAAGTCAGTTGAAGAACTTGTATCCTCCAGATTTCATGGAACATCACGCTCCTTAACTCTAATGCTTCCCGAACCACAGGTATGTTCATCAATAGGTTCCTGTAACAGTTGGGTTCCAGAAGATTGAGCCTCACATACAATCATCTGAGCTGTTTTTTTACCATTCATTACGCCTATAAAAACTCCGCCAACATAACTTTTTAGATCGCTATTCCTAGCAAGGGCGTAATTGAGTGCTTTCGGGAACGCGGACTCACCATCGCTCGTTCGACAAACAAAAATGTATGCCTCGTCCTGCTGAAGACATCTTTTCTCTTGAAGAAATAGCATAAGTCCTTTATTTCTTAGTAGTAAGTTACTCTGAGTCTGGTTCATGTGTGTGACCCAAGCATTAGCTCTTCTTTGTTGATATACAATCGGATTCACACAGATGCTCCGAGGACAGTCGTTACTGAGTATGAAGATATAGAGCGCCAGAAGCACAACTCCTAAACACCCAAATCCAGGCAACCAATACTTTCGGATTTGATTCTGCCTCACTTCAACATCAGTTCCTTCAACTCAACAAGCTGACGACCCTGCTCACCGCACGCAGACAGCCTTCAACAACAGCTTAGATTCGTTCCAGTTCAGGTGGCTTGTTATGCGGCGATCGCGTGTTAACAGATACCGATTTCGCAGCAGGGACAGCCGAATCATGGCGATATTACCTATCAGCCTTCAACACCTGTTCAGCGGTTAGTTTTAACCCTGGGAAGGTTGGAGAGACAATCGTCTGATTGCCTCGAAATTGCTGAATTTCATACTCCCCATCCACTAGCGTACAGACAGAGAGAGCGGGTTGTTTGGGCTTTCCAATGTGTCGAGTACCGCCTAATCCTGCATAGTCTGCAATCCAATATTCGGAGATGCCCAAAACCGCGTAGTCTTCAACCTTACGGGCATAGTCATTTTGCCAGTTACTACTAACCACTTCTGCCACAAATTTAATCGAACTACCCAGCGTTAAGATTGATTTCTCAGACCAAAGCGGTTCTTTGGTCAGTTCATTTCGATCGACAACTGCAACGTCAGGTCGAAATGCTGTCATACCAATGTTGAAAGGGCGAAATAATCCTCGTTGGAGGACAAACCAAGGTAAGCCTATTGTGTCAATTTGCACACAGATCTTTGCGGTAATAAAGGCTGCAACTTCTTCATGTGGACCTGTTGGTTCCAAGTCGAACACCTCTCCGTCGATCAGTTCGTAGCGGTTATCGCCACCATAACGAGCGAGAAACTCGTCAAAGCTAAGTGGCTTCCGTTGAATTGCTTGATCGATCGCAATAGTCATAGATCAACTTAGCCCAATCAATGCCCAATTAATGCCTCAAGTTTACCAAATCAAGTATGTGACATAGACGAATCAAACCTCTTGCTCACGGTGTTCAGCGCTGATGGGGCAACTAGAGAAGGTGATGCTCTTACGAGGTGCGAATCGATCGCGCTCCACCTCCCCAGCTAAATTTAATTTAGATGCGTTCGTCCTAGCAGCGGCTTAATCGCGCTCCGTCTGCCTCCAGATGTTGATATGCTGAGATTCCGAGCGCACTCAGAATCGAATTTATGCCTGTCAGCATCCCGATTATTCCCACCGCCTTTCCCCTAGCTGCGGTTGTGGGTCAAGACGCCATCAAGCTCGCCCTGCTGCTGGCAGCGGTTGACCCTGGATTAGGCGGCGTGGTGATTGCCGGACGACGCGGTACCGCCAAATCCGTGATGGCACGAGCGCTTCATGCGCTGCTACCGCCGATCGAGGTGGTGTCTGGCACGATGTGTAACTGCGACCCCGATCGTCCTGAAACCTGGGATGACGAGACGATCACGCAACTAGCGGATAGAGCAGCAGACCGTAATTTTCCCACAGAAGTCATTCCTGCGCCCTTCGTGCAGATTCCGCTAGGCGCGACGGAAGATCGCCTGCTGGGGTCGGTCGATGTTAGCCAATCGATTAAGCAAGGCGAAACCGTGTTTCAGCCAGGATTGCTAGCAGAGGCGCATCGTGGCGTGCTGTATGTCGATGAAATAAACCTGCTAGACGATCAGATTTCCAACGCGCTACTGTCGGTGCTGTCGGAGGGACGCAACCAGATCGAGCGCGAAGGCATCAGCTTCCAGCATCCCTGCCAACCGCTGCTAATCGCAACCTACAACCCCGATGAGGGATCGCTGCGGGAGCATTTGCTAGACCGGATTGCGATCGCCCTCGTTGCCGATGTTGCGATGGAATTGGACGATCGAGTTCAGGCGGTCGAGCAAGCTACCCGCTATGCAGACTCACAGCAGGAGTTTTTGGAGCAGTACCGCGACGATGTGGACTCGCTTAAAACGCAGATTATCCTGGCGCGAGAGTGGCTCAAGGACGTGCGGGTGAAGCCGGAGCAGATCGAGTACCTCGTGACCGAGGCGATCCGAGGCGGCGTGCAGGGACATCGAGCCGAGCTGTTTGCCCTCCGGGTTGCCAGAGCGCATGCCGCACTGGAAGGACGCAGCGAAGTCGCCGCCGAAGATTTGCGCCGCGCCGTGGAGTTGGTGATTGTGCCGCGCTCCACGGTGATGCAGCCGCCCCCCGAAGAAGCGCCTCCCCCACCGCCGCCACCGCCCCAACCACCCGAAGACCAGTCCGAGCAAGAGCAGGACGACCAGGAAGAAAAAGAAGACGAGGACGACGACCAGCCGCAGGAACCTCCCAGCCTGCCGGAGGAGTTTGTCTTCGACCCGGAAGGCGTCATCCTTGATCCCTCGGTGCTCTACTTCGCGCAGATGGCAACTCGGCAAGGCAAATCTGGCAGTCGATCGCTGATTTTCTCAGAGGACCGGGGACGCTACGTGAAACCGATGCTGCCAAAAGGTCCGGTTCGTCGCATTGCCGTAGACGCTACCCTGCGAGCTGCCGCTCCTTACCAGAAATCGCGGCGTCAGAGAAATGACGATCGGGCGACTAAGGAACGTACCCTAACCTCTCCGTTCCGCAAGCGCGTCTTTGTCGAACAGGGCGACGTTCGATCAAAGCGCCTAGCCCGCAAAGCTGGAGCGCTCGTGGTCTTTGTCGTCGATGCGTCAGGGTCAATGGCGCTGAACCGGATGCAGTCGGCGAAGGGTGCCGTGCTGCGGCTGCTGACCGAGGCGTACCAAAATCGGGATCAGGTGTCGCTGATTCCGTTTCGGGGAGAGAAGGCAGAGGTGCTGCTGCCGCCGACGCGATCGATCGAAGCCGCCAAACGTCGCTTAGACCGTCTTCCCTGCGGGGGGGGTTCTCCGCTGGCGCACGGGCTGACGCAGGCAGTGCGAGTGGGAGTCAACGCCAAGCAGTCGGGCGATATTGGGCAAGTCGTGATCGTGGCAATCACAGACGGACGTGGGAATATACCGCTGGCGCGATCGCTCGGTGAGCCGATTCCCGATGGCGAAAAACCCGACATCAAAGCGGAACTGCTGGAAATTGCTGCGAAAATTCGCGCGTTGGGCATTCAACTGCTGGTGATCGACACCGAGAACAAGTTCATTTCTACAGGACTCGCGAAGGAACTCGCCAAGCAGTCCGGCGGCAAATACTATCACTTGCCGAAAGCGAACGACCAAGCGATCGCCGCCATGACCCGCAACGCGATCGCGGACTTGAAAGCGCGATAGGCGATCGCGCAGAACTCCTAGAGACTGGCTGCCTTGGATGGGGACGATCGCGATCGTCCCCATCTGCTGCCTGTGCCGCTTGACCAAACCGCGGGTGCCGAAACGGTAGCGCCAAAGCTCTCATAACGGCTGCTCCAAGAAACCCTTGCAATCTTTGCGTTTTGTGAATAATCTTTGAGTTAACCTTGAATTAAAGTCCGGATCATTCCCCATTTCCCCTCAGGAGTCGCCCGTGAACGCAGCCGAGCAGGCAACTAGCTTGGAAACTGCCAGTAAGATTGCTGCCGTGGTTAACTTGTTCAAAGCCGAGTTTCCGGATGCACGATCGGACTTGAAACCGTGGGCAAACGACCCGGATACGCGCGAGCTTGTGGACCCAGACTCAATCGACCTTGGCTTTCACTTTCCCGGACGATCGCGCCTGTTGCAAAGCCGCAGTCTGCTACTGCAAATTCGCTTTCATCAAGACGCGATAACGGGCGATCGTCGCGCGATTGGCATTGAGCTAGCGGGATTTGATCATCGCGGCAAACAGTGGAGGCTGTCTACCATCGAGAACTGGACCTTTGAGGGCACAACTCAGCCCACACCGGAAATGGGCGGTAAGCTAAAGGCGGTTCTCCAACAGGTTTTGGATTTATTTCACGCTGGCTAGCCCAATCCGCGCTGGACCTTGCCGATACTTATGATGGAGAAACCTACGTCCAGTTCGGCTTCGACTGCGCTGCGCTTCAGCGCTCAAGTTTGGATGCAGGCGATCGCGCGATCCCTGTACCAAGTCGGCTACGGGCTGATGCAGTTTTACGTGCCGATCGTGTTTGTCAATCAGATGGGGTTATCGGCAGCGAGTGTTGGTTTAGCGACGGGCTTGGGCTCGCTCTCTGGCGTCGTTGGTCACTTTCTCGGCGGTGCGCTGGCAGATGATCCAAGGGTCGGTCGGAAGAAAACGCTGCTGTTCTCGGCAGGCTTGTCGATGCTGGCGGCGATCGTGCTGGCACTGGTGCAGGGCTTGCCGCTGCTGGTGTTGGCAAATCTGCTGATGGGGATCAGTTTGGGGTTCTATTGGACAGCGGCAGATGCGGCGGTGATGGACGCTACGGATTCCGCAGACCGACATCAGGCGTTTGCGATTTTGGGACTGGCAGAGAGCCTCGGTGTGGGCGTTGGGGTCTTGGGTGGCGGCGTGCTGCTCGCTTGGGTTGCTGAGGCGCGATCGCTGTTTCTCCTGGTTAGCTTGATTTTTCTGGTGTTTCTGGTGCTCGTCCAAACCATGATGCAGGGAGCGATCGACTCTGGCGCAGACGCAGAAACACCCGCAGCAGATCCACCTCAGCAAGGCTGGCGTGTAGCGCTGAACGACAGGCGGCTACGGACGTTTGTGCTGGCGAACGTTTTATTTACGACCTACATTGCGGTGGTGAACACGACGCTGCCGCTGTATTTGACCAATTTTGCAGCGATCGGTGCGTTTTCCGGCTCCTCCACAGCCAGTGTGGCAACGCTATTTACAGGATGCTATGTCGGAATTGGGGCAATCGCACAAGTGCCGATCGTGCAGGTCCTCGGTTCGTTTCCCAGAGTGCACGTGCTGATGATGTCGATGCTGCTGTGGGGCGGCGGATTTTTTCTGGTGTGGGCAATCTCCGTGCATTCAATGAGCACGATCGCGGCGTTAGGCGTTCTATCGATTGCCACGGCGGTGTATAAACCCTTTGCTGCTGCAATCGTGGCGGAGCTTGCCCCACCCACGCTGCGCGGCTCATACATTGCTTTAAGCTCGCAGTGCTGGGCGATCGGCTATTT
>NZ_JACJPG010000634.1 GCF_014695955.1 Leptolyngbya sp. FACHB-36
AGTCGAAGACTGAATGAAGGCTGCTCCCGAAAAGGCTTACCCTGGTGGTCGGTACAATGGCAGAACTTAGGATAGGTTGGCGATCGCTAAATCCACCAGCGCCGACAGTCGCTCGCGGTCCTCGACCGCGATGCCTTGCATGGCTTGTTCGCGAACCTCGACCGCGATCGGCGGCAAAATATCTTTTAAGTCTCTACCCGCGTCGGTAAGCCAGATGCGCCAGACACGGCGGTCTTGCTGATCGCGCTCTCGCCGAATTAAGCCACGGCTCTCCATGCGATCAAGCACACCCGTAAGCGTGCCACCCACCTGCTGTAACTTATCGCCAATGCTGGAGATGGCTAAGCCGTCTTCTTCCCACAGACAGCACAGCACGACCCAATGAAAAATCGTTAGTCCAAACGGGTCCAGCCGCTCTTGGAAGTTGCGTGCTAGTAGCTGCGACAGCAGCTTAATCCGATAGCCCATCCCGTGGGGCGCAAGAACCGTCTGCCATCCCGTTGCGATGTCAAGTCCGGTTGTGCGAGTAGCCATTTGGCGTTACCTCAATTACTTAGCACGCTTAGTATTTTTAGAATAGCTCGATCGAACGATCGTTTCAAGTACAAATCGGGACGGTTATCTCGCTCTGTCAAGGCGAACTACAGAAGCATTTTCTACAATTCCGTGCAAGCGCCTCATCTCAGACTAAGCGATCCCGTTCCTAAAGCAAAAATCGCGGTGGGGTCAGCCAAAACAAAGAGCTATTGCCGACCGGAGAGCCGCCCTCCGGCAGCGTTAGCCCCATGATGCCTGCCTTCTTAAATCTCAAGACGCCTTTCACTTCGCCCCACAGGAGCGTTTCTGCCCAAGCGCTTAAATCAGGTTCATGTCCCACCAGCGCGAGAGTTGTCTGACCGATCGCCCGCCAGTTCTGCAACCAGTCCAGCCAGTGGTCGATCGTGCCACCGTGTGCCAGAAAGTCGGCTTCTTCTAGCTTGCCCGCCAGTCCCACATCCATGAGAATCTCTGCGGTTTGCCGCGCCCGCACCAGTGGACTCGTCAGCATCCAGTCAAATCGCACATCCAGTTCTCGCAGCCGCTTTGCCACCTGCCGCGTTTTTTTCTTTCCCTCGTCTGTGAGTGGTCGCTCGTCGTCGTTGGGATAGGTGCCGTGCTCTCCGGCTAAGCCGTGCCGAACCAAATACAAATCCACAGATGCCATCTCGGAGTGTTTCGTTACGAGTAGAACAGACTTCTAATAAATTCGGAATTCGGAATTCGCAATTCTAAATTGCAGAAGCTCGATTCCGTCTAGATTTCATTGCTTTGATCTGTAGCTGAAATTTAGAGAACTGGTATAAGGATACCGCAGTGGGGCGATCGTGCCTGAACTCCCTGTGCGATGCTATTCTGGCTGTTTTAATCGGGCAGGCGAGACGCCTAACAATCAGGGGCGATCGCTCTTGGCAGCGATCGCCCTAGCAAACCTGTGGCAGTCTAGGCTTTCAACCAGCGAGCCGCATCTTTGGCGTGGTAGGTCAGGATGAGATCTGCGCCTGCCCGTTTGAAGCTGGTCAGCGTCTCCATTACCACGCGTTCCTCATCGATCCAGCCATTCAGCGCTGCCGCTTTGACCATTGAATACTCACCCGATACGTTGTACGCCGCCACGGGTAGATTCGAGGCTTCTTTGACGCGCCAGATGATATCCATATAGGACAGCGCAGGCTTCACCATCAGCATGTCTGCGCCTTCTGCAATGTCGAGGTCAATTTCCTTAAGTGCCTCGCGGGCATTGCCGGGATCCATCTGGTAGGTGCGCCGATCGCCAAACTGCGGTGCCGATTCTGCTGCATCACGAAACGGACCGTAATACGCCGAGGCATATTTCGCTGCGTAGGACATAATCGGCGTGTCTTGGAATCCAGCCGCGTCGAGTCCTTCCCGAATCGCCTGCACAAAGCCGTCCATCATCCCAGAGGGCGCGATAATGTCGGCTCCAGCATTTGCTTGCGAAACAGCGGTTTTCTTCAGCAGTTCTAGTGTTGGATCGTTTAGGACTCGTCCGCTTAGATCGCCCACTTCTAGGTAGCCACAGTGTCCGTGCGAGGTGTATTCGCACAGGCAGGTGTCTGCAATCACGATTAAGTCGGGCACCGCTTTTTTGACGGCTGTAGCTGCTTTTTGCACAATACCGCAGTCGTGCCATGCACCCGTGGCGTCGGTGTCTTTCTCCGTGGGAATGCCAAACAGAATAATCGACGGAATACCGAGGTCGTAAACCTGTTTTGCCTCTTCGACAATTTTGTCGATCGACAACTGAAACACGCCGGGCATCGATCGAACTTCTTTAGCGATTGCGTCACCCGGAACCGCAAACAAGGGATAAATCAAATCATTCGTGGTCAATACAGTTTCACGCACCATCCGACGAAGCTGGGGATGGCTGCGAAGGCGACGAGGGCGATGAGTTGGAAACATAGGGCGTGATCAAGCAAGATCTGAAGGGGAATTTCTTTGCGAAGACACAGTGAAAAACTGTTTCGATTCTTTAAAAGTCTAAACCGTAGCCCGGTAGGGCTACGTTACGTTCTGTTGCAAATATCAGGCAGTTAGACATTATATATATGTGCCTGTTTCAATGCTGCGGCATGGAATCTGTGGAGGAGCTTGATGTGCTCTCCCACACCAACGAGTTCAACGATGGCTGTGCGGAGATGGCTGTGCGGAGTAGAATACGATCGCTCCGTGCGACGACCACAGTTGTTTTGCCACAATTATTTGTTACAGCTATAAAATCTTCCTACACTTGAACAGCTAAATAACAGCTAAATATGGCTGAATTCGGTTGTCGCCTAAAATCCTCAGCATGAGGCATGAGGATATGCGACGGAGGGAGCTAAAGCACTCGTTCAAGAAGAATTTACAGAATGCGGACGCGATCGGATCTTTGCGTACGCACGAGTAGAGAACAACGCATCAATTCGAGTGATGGAAAAAGTAGAATTGCAGCTTGAGGAATATTTCAACTGAGGCAACTGTTCAAGGAACTGAATATCTATCAGTAAGCTATGCTCGCTTGAAGCGAAAGTGGCAGGAAGCTGAATCTGTGCACAACTTACAGCCACCCAAGCAGCAGGCAGGATAGTGCCAAGACGAAATGCAGATTCGCTGTAGGCAGTGCAGGCGGGTGGACTGATAAGCTAAAAGCTAACAGCTAACGGCTAAACATGGACCTACTACGATCGCTGCCTCTGGGACTTTACTTAGAACAACCGATTACCTGGTTGCATCGGCTTGATCCCGGCGTAAAGCTGGCATGGCTGCTGACATTTTTAGCGACGCCGCTACTGGCAAATCCGTTCTGGCGCGTTTTGCTAGTCGGACTGCTGATCGGCATTACCCTAACGGCGATGATTCCGCTGCGGGTGTGGCAGCAGCAGATGGGCTGGCTGCTAACACTGACCGTAATGGTGTTTGCATTGACGACTGTGCTTCCCGATGGGCTGCGGACAAGGCACCAGCCTCGCCTGCCCGCCGACGAGCTTTCCTTTGCTCAACAGCCAGCCACGTTGCCGCAGCAGCCCCCACAACCGTCGTGGTTCAACCCGTTCACGTGGCAGCCGCGATCGTCCTCCTCGCCAACTGTTGGGCAAGGGCAAGTGGCACCGCTCCCTCAGCCAACTGACTACCGCTATGTTCTGGTGGATCAGGGACCCATTCGGATCACGCAGCGATCGCTCGATGTAGCTCTTCGCTTCAGTACGCTGCTGTTCACCTTGATCTACAGCACTAATCTATTTCTGCTGACCACGGCTCCCGAAGAAATAACCGCCGCGATCGAAACTTGGATGGGACCGCTGCGTCGTTTCAATATTCCTGTAACCGAAATTGCCCTAACGCTGACGCTATCGCTGCGGTTTATTCCCTTAGTGCTGGAAGAAATTCAGAACTTGATGCGATCGGTGCGGACTCGCGCAATCAACTGGCAAAAGCTGGGAATGCGACGAAGCGCTCAAATTTGGCTAATTGTGGCAGAGCGGCTGTTGGAGAACTTGCTGCTGCGAGCAGAACAAATTGCCAGCGCCATGAAAGTGCGGGGGTTCACGAGTCCCGATCGTCATCGCGTTCAATGGTATCAATTCCGGTTTAAAGTAAAAGACTGGTTCGCCCTAGTGTGTTTAGTTGGATTTTGGATGGCGCGATTCATGTGGGGAAATGATGTTTCATTGTGATTAACAATGAAGGAGTTCTCAACATAGCGTTCTCTTCAAACTAATCACTTAAGCTAGGGATTTTTAATCCAAAAATGACAGCATGAATGCGTTACGGTGTAACATTCTGAACGTCCGCTCACTGCAACCTAGATGAGCAGCGAAACTTACCTAAATCACCCAAGCTTTGGCATGCTGTTTCGGGTGTGTCTAATCGATGAAAACCGAGAACTATTCACAACCCTGTATGCTCAGCGCTTGTTTTTTCTAGTGACGACAGGGCGGGAGGGGCTTGAATTTGAGCCGATCGGTCGAGCAGACGCCCGCATCCTAGTCGAGAACCGTCTACGCAGCCTGCGCCGTCTGGGACAGCCCGTTGACTACCACCAGCTTCAGGCGATCTATAAACAAACATTTCAATGACAGCCTTTTCTCGTCTCGGCGGTACAATTGCAGGGCGCATTCGCCAGATTCGTGAAACCTTACCTCCCACGGTCCGGCTAATTGCTGTTACCAAGCAAGTGTCGATCGCGGCGATGCGGGAAGCGTACGAAGCGGGAATACGAGATTTTGGTGAGAGCCGCATTCAAGAAGCAGAAACTAAACAGGCGCAGCTGCACGATCTGTCAGACATTACTTGGCACTTGATTGGGCATCTGCAAACAAACAAAGCACAGCGAGCACTCGAACAGTTTCAATGGATTCATTCAGTAGACAGCTTAAAATTAGCGCAACGGCTCGATCGTTTGGCCGTTGGGCTGTCCCACAAACCCCAGATTTGTTTACAAGTCAAGTTTCTACCTGATCCAACAAAATACGGTTGGACTGTAGAGGAATTAATCACTGATTTACCCCAGTTGGACCAGTGTGAGAATTTAAGCATTCAAGGCTTAATGACAATTCCACCCGCAGGCTTGAGCGAAACAGAATTGCGCGCGTTATTTGAGCAGGCACGATTGCTCACTCAAGCGATCCAGCAGGAGCAGTCCTGCTCCCGTCTAGCGTTGAATGAGCTGTCGATGGGTATGTCGGGCGACTATCGCACTGCTGTTGAGGCAGGCGCAACGATGGTGCGCCTTGGGCGGATTCTGTTCGGCGATCGAGCGACTTAGCACATTTAGTGCCGCAGAAAGCCCAAATAGAATACCCTTAATTTTCTGCTTCGATTCTTTAGAGATAATTAAATTGTTGCTAAAGATGGGAATTGGGCTAAGATTAGGCTCATATTTGGGACCACGATCAAGCTTTCCCTTGCCTATCAGGAGTTTCAGCTAATTGTCCGGACTTCTGACTAAAAAAACTCGAATGGCGTGTTCAATTCAAGAATCTAGATGTATACTAATCTCTCAATTCTGCAAAACTAGGCAGAACGCCCGAGGGTAATAACTTCCACAAGCCACATAGGTCTTGATTTGACTTCTAGTTAAGCAGTTATTAAGTTTCGTTCGGTTTTAGTGGTGCAGACTGGATCGAGAGTTATCCTTGCCTGTCGTCTGGTCTGGGGCGTAACCCTTTCATTAACCCTGATTGTGATGGAGCGTGAACAGTGAACAATATCTTCACCAAGCTACGGGACTTTGTAGGCTTTAATGAGCCAATGGATTACGAGTACGAATACGACGAGATGGATGGAGACGACTATCAAAATCTCTATCAGCAAGAAAACCCTCAGCCGATGCCCGAAGAAGACAATCGGACTCGTCGGCGGCTACGCGATCGGGCAATTGGTAACACTGAAATGGGGGTAAATCCAGCCATGAATAACGTCATTGGAATGCCGGGAGCAGTCAACGGATTCTCAGAAGTAGTCGTGATGGAGCCGCGCTCATTTGAGGAAATGCCTCAAGTGATCCAAGCCCTGCGGGAGCGCAAATCGGTCGTGCTAAATCTGACGATTATGGACCCCGACCAAGCACAGCGAGCGGTAGATTTTGTGGCGGGTGGAACCTACGCGATCGACGGACATCAAGAGCGTATTGGCGAAAGTATTTTCCTGTTTACGCCGAACTGTGTTCAGGTCAGCACACAGTCGGGTATGGTTCACGAAGTGCCTCAGCCGCAAGTCCGCGCACCCCGTCAGGGTGCTCCGGCTCCCGCATGGACGAACGAGCAAATGCGGATGGCGCAGTAGCTGTTAGTCATTAGGGATTAGTTATTAGCGCCTCGGTTGACTAATAACTAATAGCTAATTATTTGAACAAATAATGTCTACTCAATTCAGCATTATTGGTGGCGGGGTAATGGGAGAAGCTCTCATATCCCGCCTTGTTGCTCAGGGAATATTTTCGCCTCACGATGTTTTGGTCAGTGAGCCGCAAGCGGAGCGGCGATCGTTTCTTGCAGACCGCTATGGTATTCAAGTGACCGAAGACAATCGCGCCGCACTCGATACAACTGTTTTAATGCTGGCAGTGAAGCCCCAGGTGTTTGCGGCAGTAACCGCTGCTCTTGGTGTGGACGCGGCACGATCGCAGCCGCTTGTACTCTCAATTCTGGCAGGCACGCCGCTCAGTAAACTAGAAGCCGCATTTCCAGGTTTTCCAGTCATTCGAGCAATGCCCAACACGCCCGCGACGGTTGGTGCAGGCGTGACGGCGATCTCGCCGGGTCAACAAGCGCAGGCGCACCATGTCGAACAGGCGCGCCAAATTTTTGCAGCGGTTGGTGAGGTAGTTGAGGTTCCTGAATCGCAGCTGGATGCGGTGACAGCACTATCGGGATCAGGTCCGGGCTATGTTGCAATCCTGATAGAAGCGCTCACGGATGGCGGCGTCGCAGCGGGGTTGCCCAGAACGATCGCGGCAACGCTGGCGCTGCAAACGGTGCTGGGAACGGCACAGCTGCTACAGGAATCGGGGATGCATCCCGCAGAATTGAAGGATCGCGTCACTAGTCCGGGCGGAACCACAATCGCAGGGATCGCACAGCTTGAGCGATCGGGATTTCGATCGGCGCTGATTGAAGCGGTTCAAGCGGCGTATCGGAGATCGCAAGAACTAGGACGCTAGAGTAGAGACATATAGGTTTCGGTAATCGGTGCAGCTACCCTCACTCCTGCGGCTGAGATGCCTTTGCAGGAGGCAGTCACAGTTATCGCTTCGTTCCGTCCCTACACTTTAACGAGTCATGGATCTTTCTTATTTGGCGGTGCAACTGATTGTTGCGATCGTCTGTGCGGGCATTGCCAATATTCTGATCCCGCGTCGAATTCCAGGCGGGTCTTTAGGGCTGATTGTAACGGGATTAGTCGGAGTCTGGCTGGGTGAGGAAGTGTTTAAGTTCCTCCGAAGGCAGTACGAGTTAGAGTATCCAATCCTGCGCTGGAGCGTGCAGAATGTCTCGATCGTTCCATCCATTATTGGAGCGGTAGTCGTGATTTATCTCGTCACCACGTTTCTCCGGTGGACCACCTATCGTCGGTAGGGTCTAGAAGCGCGATTTGACGCGCTTCTAGACTCGCAAATGCGCTATTCGATCGCGCCAACAGCTTTGCTGACTTCAGCGGGGGTTTCGTACTCGTCATCCGGTAGCTGCTCCAGCACAGACAGCGCATTTTCGTCTGCGCCGTTATCTTTTGCGTGCTCAATCAGATCGTCCTTAGAAGCAGGATAGTTCATCCCTTTGAGGTGCTTCTGTAGCTGAATTGGATTGATAGTTGCCATGTGAGTGTCCTACCTGCAAATTCTGTTCTCCAGCATCGTAAAGTTGGTGCTGCAACAGAACCTCATGCTGAAGTTCGAGCTTGCGATTGCCTCTAGTTACTCCCCCAGATGGACGATCCGTTGAGTGAGTGGAACACCGACACCCTACAATACAGGACATGCAACAGCGCTATCCGGTTGAAATTCCCGCCTGTGCGTGGAGCCGTCCCATTGGGTTGGGATGGCAGAATCCATACACGGTCCGCTACGCCAGCAATCTCGATGATGGTCCCTGGCACGGAATGCCGTTGGGTGGTTTTGGGGCAGGGTGCGTCGGACGATCGCCGCGCGGGGACTTTAATCTTTGGCACATTGACGGCGGGGAGCACGTGTTTCGATCTCTGCCTGCCTGTCAGTTCAGCGTGTTTGAGCAGGTGGGAGATCAGGCTCAGGCTTATGGAATGTGTACGGAGGCTCCAGAGGATGGGAGTTTAGGGGCGTGGGCGTGGTATCCAAGTGGAGCAGGGGCGGAAGAGAACGCAACGGGCACTTACCACGCGCTGTTTCCTCGGAGCTGGTGTGTTTACGAGAATGTGTTTCAGGCGGGGCTGACGTGTGAGCAGTTTTCGCCCATTGTCGCCAACAATTACCAGGAGACTAGCTATCCGGTAGCAGTGTTTCAGTGGACGGCGCACAATCCGACCGATCGACCGATTACGCTTAGCATTTTACTGACCTGGCAGAATTTGGTGGGCTGGTTCACCAACGCGCTGCGATCGCCCGATGTACAACTGCGCGACGATGGCAGTCCGGTCTACGAGTATCAGCCGAAGTGGGGACAGAGCGAGGGAAATCGCAATTGCCTGATTGGTGATGAGCAGCGAATTGGACTGGTGCTAGAGAGACGCAGCGGCACAGAGGCAAACGGTAGCTCCTCTGATCCCACAGAGGGCGACGGTCAATGGTCGATCGCCACGTTCACGAATCCAATTCTCTCAGAGGTGTTCTACCACACGCGCTGGAATCCAATCGGCGACGGCTCAGACATCTGGGAGAGCTTTGCAGCGGATGGATCGCTGCCAAATGTGGACGATGAGGCACCTGCGGTAGACGGAGAGCAGGTAGCAGGGGCGATCGCCGTGCGCTTCACGCTGCGACCCGGACAGACGCGACAAATTCCGTTTGTGCTGGCGTGGGATTTTCCGGTCACGGAGTTTGCGGCAGGCGTAGAGTATTTTCGCCGCTACACCGACTTTTTTGGACGCACCGGAGAAAACGCGTGGACGATCGCTCGCACTGCGCTGAAACATTACCCTACCTGGCGCGAAAAAATTCAATCCTGGCAGCAGCCCATTCTGGAGCAAGACCTACCGGACTGGTTCAAAATGGCGCTGCTGAACGAGCTCTATAACCTGACGGATGGTGGAACGCTCTGGAGTGCCGCCGACGAGCGCGATCCCGTGGGTCAGTTCGCGGTGCTAGAGTGCATCGACTACCGCTGGTACGAAAGTCTGGATGTGCGGCTGTATGCATCGTTTGCGCTGCTAATGCTGTTTCCTCAACTGGAAAAAGCGGTGATTCGAGCCTTTGCCCGATCGATCCCCGCCAGCGACGAAACGCTCCGCGTGATTGGCTACTACTACACCTTGGGGTCCGAGAGCCAGAGTGCTATCCGCAAAGCCGCTGGCGCAACGCCGCACGATCTAGGCGCACCGAACGAGCACGTCTGGGAAAAAACCAACTACACCAGCTATCAGGACTGCAACCTGTGGAAAGATTTGCCCTGTGATTTTGTGCTGCAAGTCTATCGAGATTACCTGCTGACTGGCGCAAAGGATGTCGAATTTCTCGCCGAGTGCTGGGACGCGATCGTCCAAACCCTCACCTATTTAAAGACTTTCGATCACGACAACGACGGCATTCCCGAAAACTCTGGTGCTCCCGACCAAACCTTTGACGACTGGAAACTCCAGGGAGTTAGCGCCTACTGCGGCGGACTATGGATCGCAGCGCTAGAAGCGACGATCGCGATCGCACAGGCGCTAGGAAAAGATGAGGAGGCGTTTGTTCATCACTGTCAGGACTGGCTGAGACAATCTCGCTCCATTTACCAGGCAACACTTTGGAACGGGCAGTACTACCGGATCGATAGCGGCAGCGGCTCCAATGTGGTAATGGCAGACCAGCTTTGCGGACAGTTCTATGCGCGTCTCTTACAGCTTCCCGACATTGTGCCAGAGGACTGTGCAAAGACAGCCCTGCGATCGATTTACGACGCCTGCTTCGTCAAGTTCAACCAGTACTTAACGTCTGGCGCACTCAGCGGGCAAAATTTCACCTCTGTTCAAGAAGCCAGAGCCGCTGAGCAGCAGCCTCCCCTCGCCTCTGCCTCACTCCCTCACTCCCTCACTCCAACTCCTACTCCTTCGGAGAAGGCTTTGCCAACGAAGACGCTTCGCGTTTCTGAGATACCGAAGGCTTTACACTCCTCACTCCCGATCGGCGCTGCCAATGGCGTCCGTCCCGACGGTACCCCCGAAAACCCGAATTCCACTCACCCACTAGAAGTATGGACCGGGATCAACTTTGGCTTAGCGGCTTTTCTGCTACAACAGGGCATGCAGACCGAGGCGTTTGAAATCACTGAAGCAGTAGTGCGTCAAATTTACGAGAACGGTTTGCAGTTCCGCACGCCCGAAGCAATAACGGCAAACAACACCTTTCGCGCCAGTCATTACCTGCGTGCCACAGCCATTTGGGCGATCTACTGGGTCATGCAAAATCGCTATGCCATCTCCGCAGCAAATCGGACTTGGCGATAGAGTGCGGCGATCGGCAGCACCAAATCTACGCTTGCTAGCGTTATGGTGTCATCAACCTCGTAAGGATGTAGCACCCATAATCCCTCGGCGTTACGGCGGAAACACTCGACGCCGATCGCCTCAGATTGAATTAACACGTACTCTTGCAGAGTCTCCAGCTTGCGGTAGTGCGTAAACTTGCTGCCCCGATCGTAGGCTTCCGTTGAGGGTGACAGCACCTCTGCAATCAGACAGGGATACTGCACAACTTGGCTAGAGTCTTGATCCCGACGATCGCACGTCACTACCACATCTGGATAGTGATAAGGTCCCGCCGCCGATACCTGCACCTTGACGTCGGCAATATAGACCTCACAGCCTTTGCCTTGGAGGTGGCTATCCAGTGCACCCGCCAGATTGAGGGCAATGCGGTTGTGAGGCTTGCTGCCGCCTGTCATAGCAAAAATGTCGCCGTCAATGTACTCGTAGCGGATCTCCTGGCGAGGCTCCCACTCCAAATACTCTTCCGGCGTCATCTGGTAGTACTGATTTGCGCCCATTGCTCTAACCTCCACAAGCGCATCAAATTTACAGAACCCGTAGCGTGCTGGCAACACTGCTCACCGCTTCCATTGTGCGGATTTCACTCAGCGCCTCGTAGAAGTTGCCCTCGCGAACATCGTGCGTTACCACAACAATTTCTGCCGAGTCACCGCGCAAACCCGTTTGCACCACAGATTCTAGACTGACATCGTGATTGCCGAAGCAGGTGCCAAGTTTGCCAATGACACCCGGGTAGTCTTGCGTCAGAAAGCGGGCGTAGAACCGCGTTACAAGCTCATCTATTGAGGCGATCGTGCAATAATCCTGATGCGAGCAGGCAAGCAGCGGATCGAGCAGCGGGGTTCCGTCCGATCGCGTTGCGGCTCCCCGCCCAACCTTCAAAATTGCGGCAATGTTAAGAATGTCTGACACAACCGCACTGGCAGTCGGACCTGATCCTGCACCGGGACCAAAAAACATGACCTGACCGATCGGATCTCCCTCAATCAAAATGGCGTTGTAGACATCGTTAACGCTAGCGAGGGGGTGGGTTTTGGACACCAGCGTTGGGTGAACCCGGACTTGCAGGTGTGCAGGCGTAGCGCTGAAATCCCGCTTGGCGATCGCCAGCAGCTTGATCACAAATCCCAATTTTTCTGCATAGGCGATGTCTGCCGCGCTAATCTGTCGAATCCCTTCGCAGTGAACCTCCGGCAGCTTGATGCGTCCACCAAAGGCAAGGGATGCCAGAATAGCAATTTTGTCGGCGGCGTCCAACCCGTCTACATCGGCAGTGGGATCGGCTTCGGCGTAGCCTAACTGCTGAGCGTCTGCCAAAATCTCATCGAAGTCGCCGCCCTCGGTTTGCATCCGGGTCAGGATGTAGTTCGTGGTGCCGTTGACGATGCCCGTGACGGTATGAATGCGATTGCTGCACAGCGATTGCTTCAAGGGCTCAATCACAGGAATACCGCCGCCAACTGCCGCTTCTAGCAGCACGTACACGCCCGCGTTCTCGGCGGCGGTGAAGATCTCTGCACCGTAGCGGGCGATCGCCGCTTTATTCGCCGTTACCACATGCTTGCCGTGCTCAATCGCCTTCAACATGAGCGATCGTGCAGGTTCTAAGCCGCCAATCACTTCAACGACGATATCGACCGCAGGATCGGTGACGATTTCCTCTAGGTTCGTAGTCAGCAATTCTGGAGACAGCGACACCGATCGCGGCTTCTCCAGCGATTTGACGCCGACGCGGTAGAGTTCTATTTCCTGCAACAGGGGATGCCGCTGGGCAGGATCTTGCAAAATCTGGACGGTTCCGGTTCCAACGGTGCCTAACCCCAGCAAGCCAATTTTGAATCCCACAGGTCAATCCACTAAACAACAGTCGCTTCAATCATTGTAGGGGAGCGGGGCGATGGGAATGGGAGGTGGCTCAAGCTAAGAGTTCATCTACGGCGATGCTGAAGCCGGGAAGAATTTTTTGAGTGCTGGCGACTTCACCCGCAGCAATGATCGATCGCTGCGTCTGCGTTACAACAATGACCCAGCGAGCCTCCGGGAACACTAACCAAACTTCTTCGCCACCGGACTCCAGATATTCTTGAGCCTTCGAGATAACTTGCTCAGCAGGATCAGTCGAGGAAACAATTTCTGCGATTAAAGGAAAACTTTGAGGCAGCACATTGGGTTCACCAAACTGTGCGAGGAGTTCTGGAGTTAGGTAAGCGACATCAGGACTACGCCCTTGCTGATTTGTGC
>NZ_JACJPG010000635.1 GCF_014695955.1 Leptolyngbya sp. FACHB-36
TGGTGCGATCGATCGCCTGCCTTGCGGCTCAAGATCCGCCCCCCACGGACGCGAATGAAGTGATTTTGATCGACAGTGGCGACACGCCTCCCGATCTACTCGACCAGCTTTGCCAGCGCTATCCCTGGATTCAGGTGCATCTTGCCCCGCCAGGAATGAGCTACTACAAAGCCAAAATGCTGGGCGCTGAACTCGCTACCGGAGACATCATCGTCTACTACGACTCCGACTGTCTCTACGACTCGGCTTGGCTCCGCACGATTCTCAAGCCCTTTACCCGCCCAGAACTCCCTTCTCCTATCAACATTGTTGCTGGAGAAACCATGACGCGCGGCGTTGGTCCCTACGGGACCGCAATGGCACTGGGGTATATCTTCCCGCCCTTCTCTGGGGAGACGGATCTGGCGCCAACGTCGCAATACTTCCTCAACAATGTTGCGTTCCGGCGCAAGTTTCTGCTGAAGCATCCCATTCCGGTAAATTTGCCGCTGTATCGTGGGAACTGCGCCATTCACGCGTGTGAGCTGCGTCAGCAAGGATTTACGATCTGGCGACAGCCTCAAGCGCGGACAACGCACGCTCCACCGAATGGATTGTCGCACTTCGTTTGGCGGTTTCTGCTCATTGGACAGGATTATTATTGGCAGAAGCGGCTGTTGGTAGGGCGGGGAAATCAAACGTCTGACAGTGTTGAGAGCGACCCAACGATGTCAGGTATGGCAGGAAAGCTGAGGGTATTCCGCGATCGCCTCCGCCGCCTGTGGAGAGTTGATCCTCACCATATCCTGTTTTTGCCTGTTGCACTGCCGATCGTTCTGGCATCGACACTGCTTATCTATGTGGGCTATCTGCTCACATCCTGGAAGCCAGCTTATCTGCTAAAGACCTACACCCAGTTTGTAGGGGATTGAATCCGATTTTATTGAATTTTACTTAAACGTTTAGCTAGCTCTTTGTCAGGGCTATCTACCATTGCTACATGGCATCGTTAGAGTACGTTAAACAATTTTTTGAACTTAAGTATTTGAACTCAAGTGTCAGATGAAGAGCGGCTACTGCCAGCAAAACAAAGCGAAAACAATAGATGAGTAGGCTTCAAGATACTCGGATTTGTTTTGTCGGTGAGCCGTTCGTCAATGGAACAGGCGATCGCACCTTTTTGGGTTGGACAGGGCAGATTTGTGCAGCCGCTACCCAGAACGATCGCCATGCCATTACTGACTACAACCTTGGTGTCCGGCGAGAAACCAGTACAGAACTCGCGCGGCGGTGGCAAGCAGACGTTGATTATCGGCTGACGATTGCTTCCGGCACGTCGGCCCCAAAAACGATCTCTGCCTTTTTGATGATCTTTGCGCCCAACCCTTCAACGGTTTGCAGAACCTGATCCACTTCGTCCTGGCTCTTGGTATTGTAAGCAAGGGTAATGCCTGCAAACCCGCTTCCCTCTGGCGGAATGGTAACGTCTTCAGCTAGCTTTTCTCGTGGATATAGGGAATACATCGCCGCCCATCGAGAAAGCAATTTCGTCCTGACTGGCGCTGGATGGTTGCCAGCCAAGTTCGTCGCTCGCGATAAAAGCGCAGCGATCGTTCAACATCCTGGGCTCCCAGAGTCACAAGAGATAGCGTCTGCTGCATCATTCTTTTCCCACACGTTCCCTCATCCTGGCTTCGCGTCCCATGAGTTATTACATTTCTCCTCGCTTTCTCGATAAGCTCTCCATCCACATCACCAAAAACTATTTGAATCTGCCTAGCGTTAAAGTGCCATTGATTCTGGGCGTTCACGGACGCAAAGGCGAAGGCAAATCCTTTCAGTGCGAACTAGTGTTCGATCGCATGGGCGTAGAGGCGGTGCATATGTCAGCTGGAGAACTGGAAAGCCCCGACGCGGGCGATCCGGCGCGGCTAATCCGCATACGCTACCGCGAAGCCGCCGAACTTGTAAAAGTTCGCGGCAGAATGGCGGTTTTGATGATCAACGATATCGATGCAGGCGCGGGTCGGGTTGATCAGTACACGCAGTACACAGTCAACACGCAGTTGGTAAACGGCACGCTGATGAACATTGCCGACAATCCAACAAATGTTCAACTTCCTGGCAGCTACGAAATTGAGCCAATCCAGCGCATTCCCATCATTGTCACGGGAAACGACTTCTCGACGCTGTACCAGCCGCTGATTCGAGATGGACGCATGGACAAGTTCTTTTGGGAGCCGAATCGGGACGATCGCATCGGCGTCGTCAACGGCATTTTCCAAGACGATCGCATTGCTCGTTCTGATATCGAAACCCTCGTCGATACGTTTCCCGATCAGGCGATCGACTTCTACGGAGCGCTGCGATCGCGGCTGTACGACGAGCAAGTGAAAGCCCTCATTGAGCAAGTAGGACTCGATCATATTTCCCAGCGCGTCGTTAATAGCGCAGAAGCCCCACCCGAATTCCGCAAGCCAAACTTCGGCCTGCCCCATCTGATCGAAGTCGGTCAGCACATGGTGCAGGAGCAGCGGCGCGTGCAGGAAATGGGCTTGGCAGAGGAATACAACAAGTCGCTGTATTTCAATCGTAAACTGGGCGACACGAACGCTCATTCTGAAACGCCTCACAGCCAAGACGCTCAGCCAAAGTCCTTTTTCCGCGCTTATGACTCTAGCGGTGGCAACGGGCAAAGCAATCCAGCCCATTCAGAATCCCAACCTCGGACGTCATCGAATTCTAGCTACGCCGGGCAACCTTCCAGCAATAAACTGACTCCCGATGTTGTCACCCAGGTGAATCAGATTCTAGGGCAGGGACACCGACTGGGCATCGAATACGTAGACGATCGCCGTTTTCGCACGAACTCTTGGACTAGCTACGGCACCTTCCAAGGAGACGGTGCACAGGCGATCGCGGCGCTGGAATCGTGTTTAACCGAGCACGGCAACGATTACGTGCGCGTCGTTGGCATTGCTCCCAAAGACCGCCGCCGCGTTGCTGAAACGATCGTGCACCGTCCCAACGGAAAGCACTAGTGCAGCGTCAGCACTCAGATTTAGGGTGATAGTCGAGAGCATAGACCTCCAAGGTTTTGCAAAACCTCGGAGGTCTTGGGGAGCGCTTAGAAATTGGCGACCCTAAAATTGACTATTGACAGACCAGTCGCGCGGGTCATTCCGAGCGCCTACTCGTCTTCTGCAAACACGTACTTGTACAACTCTGAAGGATTGGGTTCGGGGCTTTCCAGACCAAACGCGACTGCCTCTTCTACAACGGCTTGGATTCGCTTCTCGATCGCCTTGAGTTCGTCTTGGTTTGCCAAATTTTGCTCTATCAGATAGGCAGCGAACTTCTTGATTGGATCACGTGCCAGCCAAGCGTCTTTCTCCGCTTTCGATCTCAGTTCGTCCGGGTCAGCGAGGGAGTGTCCCCGGAAGCGGTAGGTGAGGCATTCGATTAGGGTCGGACCTTGTCCAGCGCGGGCGCGGGCAACAGCTTCTTGCGCTACGGTATGCACCGCTAACACGTCCATGCCGTCTACTTCGATCCCCGGCATGCCGAACACGCTGGCTTTTTTGTAAATCTCCGGCTGAGACGTGGCGCGTTCATGCGCCATGCCGATCGCCCACTTGTTGTTCTCTACCACGAACAGAATCGGCAGCTTCCACAACGCGGCCATATTCAAACACTCAAAGAACTGTCCGTTGTTCGTAGTGCCATCACCGAAAAACGCAGCGGTTACTTGATCGGCGGTCGTGTCGCCCATCGCTTCCCGCCGATATTTCGTTTGGAAAGCGGCTCCGGTAGCAACGGGAATTCCCTCACCGATGAAGGCATAGCCACCCAGCAAGCGATGCTCTGCCGAAAACAGGTGCATCGAGCCGCCGCGACCCTTGCTGCATCCGGTCGCTTTGCCAAACAGCTCCGCCATAACCTCGCGAGCCGGTACTCCAGCGCTGAGGGCGTGGACGTGATCGCGGTACGTGCTGCATACGTAGTCTTCACCTGGACGCATCGCTTGAATCACGCCCGTCGAAACCGCCTCTTGACCGTTGTAGAGGTGGACAAAGCCAAACATTTTGCCCCGGTAGTACATCTCGGCGCACTTGTCTTCAAAAAAGCGCCCCAAGATCATATCCTCGTAAAGCCGTAGCCCTTCGTCGCGGGTGACGTTTGCTGTAGCTGTTTGCAACACCGGAAGTGCACGTTCTTGAACCATTGACTTGTCCTGACCCAGATCTAGAATTAATGTTACTTCTTGCCAGATGTCGCTTATCCTGAGCTAAACTGCGACCTTAAAGCTGCTCAGGTTACGAGGGTACCGCTCATTTGCTCTCGGATTCCGTTACCATAGCTTAACCTTACTGCTTACCGCTGGGGAAGTGGACTGTGCACATTCCGCTCGATTATTACCGAATTTTAGGCTTGCCGATTCAGGCAACGGCTGACCAGTTGCGGCAGGCGCATCGCGATCGCACCGTGCAGCTACCGCGACGGGAATACTCGGACACAGCGATTGCTTCCCGCAGGCATTTACTTGATGAAGCCTTCGCGGTGCTGTCTGACCCGGAGCAGCGGAACACCTATGACACGGGCTTTCTGGCGAAGACTTACGAAATTACGTCTGACTCAGCCACCCCGACGCTCCTGCCGCCCACAAGCGAGTCGCTCAGCGATTCTCATACGACCAGTATCAACATTCCCGATCGTCACCTGGTTGGTGCGCTGCTGCTACTTCAGGAGCTAGGGGAGTACGAGCTAGTGCTGAAGCTGGGTCGCCCATTTTTGACGGGCGGCAGCGCCAGCCTCAAAGATGGAGACTATGGCGATCCCAGCATCGTGTTTGCGGACATCGTGCTGACTGTAGCGCTGGCGTGCCTGGAACTGGGAAGAGAGCAGTGGCAGCACGGACAGTATGAAAACGCAGCCGAAGCGCTGGACACAGGGCAGCAGCTTCTCTTGCGCGAAGGGCTGTTTGTCAGCGTGCGGGGAGAAATTCAAGCTGACCTCTACAAGCTGCGCCCATATCGGGTTCTGGAACTGCTGGCGCTGCCAGAGGACCAGACAGAAGAGCGGCTGGCTGGAATTCAACTGCTGCGCGAGATGCTGCACGAGCGCGGCGGTATTGACGGATCGGGGAACGATCAGTCGGGTCTCAATATTGATGATTTCCTGCGATTTATTCAGCAGCTTCGCAGCTATTTGACCGCCGCCGAGCAGCAAGTGCTGTTCGAGGAAGAAGCCCGTCGCCCCTCGGCGGTGGCAGTGTATCTGGCGGTGTATGCGCTGATGGCACGTGGATTTGCCGATCGTCAGCCCGCTCTGATTCGGCGGGCAAAGCAGCTATTGCTGCGGCTGAGTAGCCGTCAGGATGTGCATCTAGAGCAGGCGGTATGCACGCTGCTTCTGGGACAGACCGAGGAAGCTAGCCGCGCCCTAGAACTCAGCCAGGAGTATGAGCCGATCGCCTTTATCCGTGAACACTCCCAGGGATCGCCGGACCTGCTGCCGGGGCTGTGCCGTTATGCAGAGCACTGGCTCCAGGATGAGGTATTTCCTCACTTCCGCGATTTAGCTCGCAAGCGCGTGGCACTCAAGGACTACTTTGCCGATCCGCAAGTGCAGGCGTATCTAGAAGAACTACCGAATGAGTCGGATGCCCAAGAGTGGTCACATGGTCAAGCGTCCAGAGAAGTGGCTTCCGTTAGGGAGCTTCGCCCTGCCGTTGCGTCTGATCGTCGTCCAGAGCCAGTCTCGATTCCGCGTGAATCGGCGGCACGCCCGCTGCGTCCTGCGCTGAGCGTTGCTGGAGGAGATGCGCCTCCTGAGCCACGATCGACCGATGCGCTGATTGAGACGGCTCGCGCTCGAATTGCTGCACGGATGGGCGGTACGGCAACGTTAACCTCCGATCGCGCGCCGAGCAACGTCGCTACGATGCCCGCGGCAGAGCGGGTTGCTCCAGCGACCGCTGATTCGCCAACCGAACCCGCCTCGCGATTGCCCGACGATCGTGCATCCCGTCGAGATCGATCGCGCACGGGACCTGGACTGGGATCAGGTCCACGCCGGGATGGAGGGGCTAAACGGCGCTCTGAAGACGTACCGCCGCCTGTTCGTCCGGCTCAGCGTCGATCGCAGCCTGTGTGGCGGCGCTGGCTGCTACCCGCTGCAATTTTGTTTGGGGTAATGACGGCAGGGTTTGGACTGGCGCAAGTGCTGCGGATGGTGCAAGCGTCTTCGCAGCAAGCGATTCAGACTGATACGATGCTCGTGCCGCTCGATCGTCCCTTGGTGACGCTGGAAGCAGCGGGTCCGCAAGCAGCCACGGCTGCTCTCACAAACACCACCGCAAAACAGGCGATCGAGTCTTGGTTTAGCGCAAAATCTGCTGCGATGGGTCCAGAGCATGCAGCAAGCAAGCTTGAAGATGCGCTTACCGAACCGAAGCTCTCCGAATGGCGTAAGGCGTCACAGGATGCTAAGCGAGACAACTGGTACAAGCAATACAAGCACGCTGTCAAGGTTAACTCGGTAGAGCCGACCAAGGACAAGCCTGACCAAGCAACGGTGCTGGCAGAAGTCAGCGAAACAACCGATTACTACGAGGCGGGTAGCCTGGTGACGTCTACTACAGACCAGAACTTGCGCGTGCAGTACAATCTAGCGCGAAAAGACAGTCAATGGCGGATTCAGAACTGGCAGGTTCTACAGTAGAGTTGAAAACCTATTCACAAACCGTAACTCTTGACTGAAACGCTGTTTGACGCCTACCTACCGCTAATCCTATGGACGAGTGTGGGCTTGGTTGCCATTCGGTTCACACCGCCTGCGCTGCCGCGCCTACTCGGTCGCGTCCTCTACTGGTTTGGTGTTCCCTGGGAAGTTCTGGCGCTTGCACGCCAAACAGACATCGACCAGAGCCTTGGGCTGGCTCCCATCGTCACGCTCGCCTCGCTCATCGTGGGGTTGCTTCTAGCGTGGCTGATTCTGCGCTGGCTGACTCCTCCAGCCGTCGACCCTGCTGCCCTTAACCGCGCTCAACAGGGCAGCTTTATTCTGGCAGCCACGATCGGCAATACTGGGTTCGTTGGGTTGGGCATCATCCCCTCACTGATTGATCAACGGTATTTGGGTTGGGCAGTGTTTTACAGCGTGACGCAGAATGTTGTGGGCACCTACGGCATCGGCGTGTTCCTTGCTAGTTTCTTTGGGCGTTCAGCACAGGCGAATCACTGGTGGGTACAGCTTCGTGATGTAGCTACCGTCCCGTCACTGTGGGCGTTTGCGCTGGGCACCCTGACGCGATCGCTGCCACTGCCAGCTCCAGTAGAACTTGGGCTTCACGCCTCGCTGTGGTTCGTGATCCCTAGCGCATTTTTACTGATGGGAATGCGGTTGAGTCAGCTTCAGGGTTGGAAGAGCCTGCGGCAAGCGCTGATTCCAACCCTGCTGAAAGTGGGAGTGCTTCCGGCAGGTGTTGGCATCGCAGCTACGGCGATCGGTTTGACGGGTGATGCCCGACTGGCGCTGGTACTGATGGCAGGAATGCCGAGCGCATTTGCGGGACTCATTCTGGCGGAAGAATACAACCTGGACCGAGATTTGATTGCCAGTAGCATTGCCCTAACAACGATCGCGCTGCTGTTCACAATTCCGCTTTGGCTGACGGTGTTTTGAGAATCTCAGCACTCTGAGAGAGGCAAGGTCATTAAAACACGTTAGGCTGAAGGTGACACGTGTAGCCTTTTGCTTTGATTAGTTTTTAGCTACAAAAATTAAGTCAAACTAAAAGTGCATTTGCCGTCAAACGTATCGAGTCATGAATCCGTGATCGCACGGAAGCGCCCGTTTGGGTCTTACATAGCCTAGATACTTTTATCAGTATCAGAGCATACAAAATCTTGTACGGGTGGTAGAATTACGCTGGACTAATAGGAGTCATCAGCAAAATGGCACTCACGTTACCGTTGGAGGCAACGAGAAGTCAGCCTAACCTCAGGATGGGTCGCGTTCTCATCGTCGAAGATGAAGAGTTGATTGCAGAAACTATTGCTCTCGCTTTAGCAGACGAAGGATACGAAGTCATAACTGCCGGGGATGGTCGAACAGCTTTAGAATTCATTCATCAGGTCGATGAGTCGGACGGTCGTCGATCGTATCGCTCATCTCCTGCTGCGCAAACTGTCGCTTATCAACAGGGCTTTGATCTGATCATTCTAGATCTGATGCTGCCCTACATCAATGGCTTGGATCTCTGTCGGCTAATTCGACGGGAGGGCAACAGCGTCCCAATTCTAATGCTGAGCGCCAAAGGCAGTGAAACCGATCGTGTGGTGGGTCTAGAAGTAGGAGCTGACGACTACCTCACCAAGCCGTTTGGAATGCGCGAACTCGTCGCCCGCTGCCGCGCTCTGCTGAGGCGGCATCATCACTTCCAAGTTCAGCCAGAGCAGCCCTCACTCAAGTTTCAGGACATCACGCTCTACCCGCAGGAGTGCCGCGTGCTCGTGCGCGGTGAGGAAGTCAATTTCTCACCCAAAGAATTCAAAATCCTGGAATTATTTATGAGCTACCCTCGGCGAGTGTGGTCGCGGGAGCAGCTACTAGAGCGCATTTGGGGACCAGACTTCATCGGTGACAGCAAAACGGTGGACGTTCATATTCGCTGGCTGCGCGAAAAGCTAGAGCTTGACCCCAGTAATCCAGAGTATTTGGTAACAGTGCGGGGCTTTGGCTATCGCTTTGGTTAAAGCACGATCGATGTCTTGCTAGGAGCGGTTCACTAGAATAGGTATTAACTTTGATTGAAATGGGTGCTCCGGCTTCCACGATCAGAGGCTATTAAGCGTCAACCGCTCACTGCTGGTAACCGACAACCGTGCAACTTTTATGGTTTCTACTGGGTCTGGCGATCGGATTCTTATTTCTTGGTTGGTATCTCGCTGACCTCAACGTTCGGTTACAGCGGTCGAGCCTGAAGCCAACTCGGCTGCAAAGGCTATTTCCGTTTACCTCAACGATGAGGCGGATAATCCTTTCCCATATGGAGAACCAGCGATTCCTGGAGCAGGAGTTGGCGATGTGGAAGCACATCTGTCACGTGGCACCGATCGGATTTTTGTATGTTGATCGGGAAAATCATTTAATTCGCTGTAACCCTAAAGCCTGTCAACTGCTCGACATTCAGCAGTGCCAGCACATACCACCCCGACTGCTGCTGGAGTTGGTGCGCTCCTATGAGCTAGACCAACTAATTGAACAAACCCGCAAGGTAGGACAGCACTGCGAACGCGAGTGGATTTTTCATCCCGTTTCCGCTGAGCAAGCAATTTTGTCTCAACAGCAGCCACGTCCGATGCGGGGCTATGGGCTGCCGCTGGCAGACGGTGCTGTGGGTGTGTTCTTAGAGAATCGGCAGGAAGCGACGCTGCTAGCGCAGCAGCGCGATCGCTGGACCTCGGATGTTGCTCACGAACTCAAAACGCCGCTGACCTCAATTCGACTGGTGGCGGAAACCCTGCAAACTCGCTTAGAGCCGCCGCTGCGAACCTGGGTCGATCGCTTACTGCACGAAACAATTCGGCTAAGTGGGCTAGTGCAGGACTTGCTGGACCTGAGCCATCTACAGGCGTCTCCGACTGCTCGATTGACGAAACAGCCCGTTGATCTCGTGAAGCTGATTCAATCAGCGTGGCAGTCGTTGGAGCCGCTGGCACGCAAAAAAAACCTCCAGCTTCACTACAGTGGTCCTAGTTCGCTCGTCATCCTGGCAGATGAACCGCGTTTGCATCGGGTGTTGCTGAACGTATTCGACAACAGCATCAAGTACAGCTCGCCAGAGCAGGAGATCCGCGTCTGCATGGGGTTAACGGCGAATACAACATCCACGACTCAGCAGGTGCATCTGGAAGTGATTGATGCAGGACCGGGATTTCCTGAAAGCGCATTGCCGCATGTGTTCGAGCGCTTTTACCAGGCAGATCCTTCCCGTACTCGCAGTGGATATGAACTCGGCATGGCTCGCCAACCCGATTCTTCCCCGCCCTCATCATCAGAACCTGCAGCTTTGATGAACAGCAGTTGCGGACTAGGATTGGCGATCGTCCGGCAAATTGTTGAGGCGCACCAAGGCAGCGTCACCGCAGGCAATCACCCCGCAACGGGCGGAGCATGGCTCCAAATTTTTCTACCCTGGAAGCCATCCGAAGCCGTTTCGCTAGAAAGCGTCACTTAATGTTTCTTCGTACTGTAATATTTGAACAATAGTCTACATCCACCAACCGTCCAGTTGAGCTCCGTTGATTCCTCTTCGCACATCGTCTTCTATGCCTGAGCGAGTTCAAAAGATTCTCTCGCAGTGGGGAGTTGCCTCACGGCGACAGGCTGAGCAGATGATTTTGCAGGGGCGAGTCCGACTCAACGGCAATGTTGCTCAGCTAGGGCAGAAAGCGGACCCTGAGTGCGATCGTGTAGAGGTTGATGGCGTGGTTATCCAACCCACCGATCGTCCTGTGCCGATCTATCTATTGCTTAATAAGCCCGTTGGGGTGCTTTCTACCTGTGATGATCCGTGGAATCGTCGGACAGTGCTAGATCTACTGCCCCCAGATTTACGCAATGGTGCCGGGCTGCATCCGGTTGGACGCCTGGATGAAGATTCGACAGGTGCTTTGCTGCTAACGAACGATGGCAGCCTGACGTTTTATCTAACCCATCCGCGTCACCACATTCCTAAGACTTACGAAGTGGTAGTTGAGGGTGAGCCGTCTGCTGAGACGCTGCAACATTGGCGTCAAGGGGTGCTGCTGTCCAGTCGAAAGACTTTGCCTGCCGAAGTCGAAGTTCTACGCCAGGTCAATGGCAACACCCAATTGCGGATCGTGTTGCGAGAAGGACGAAATCGCCAAATCCGGCGAGTGGCAGAGCAGTTAGGTCATCCAGTGATCCAGCTTCACCGGACGGCGATCGGACCGATTCAGTTAAATCCCTCTGGAGAACGCCCGCTTTCTAGTGGTAATGTTCGTCCATTGAAAGACTCTGAAATTCGTTTCTTGAACGCACAAATTGCCCTACCATCGAAAAGGATGCCTGTGAACGAGGAGTAGCGCCTATGAAGAACCAAACTCTCCGAATTAACCGAGAGCAGGCGGAAAAGCTGGCAGAATTAGGCAACCGCTTGCAGCAGTTTCGCCAACAGCAGCAAATTTCGCTGGAAGAGGTGGCGTCGAGAACGCTGATTCCGGTAAAAACGCTGGCGGCGATCGAGTCTGGAGATCGTGAGCACCTGCCTGAACCTGTCTATATTCAAGGATTTATTCGCCGCTATGCCGACGCAATCGGTCTGAACGGTGCGGAACTTGCCAGCGCTTTTCCAACCAGCAGTACTCCAAGTCAGGCGGTACGAGCACCGCTGCACTTCTCGATTCAGGCACAGCTGCGTCCGCTGCATCTCTATCTGCTGTATATGGTGCTGGTGATGGGCGCGGTGAGTGGGCTCTCTTACGTGCTGAATCGCTCCGGGTCTCCGGTCATTGGTGCGGCGAACCTCTCATCGCGCACGACTCAGGCGATCGCGACGGCGGCTCCCGTTGCGGGACCCGTTGTTCCTGGAGCGCCTAGTCCTGTGGTTGTGGCTCCTACGGGTCCGCAAAAGTCCGTGCGAGTCGGACTGAAGCTAACGGACCAATCGTGGCTGCGCGTCGTGGCAGACGGCAAGATGGAGTTTGAGGGCGTACTTCCCGAAGGCACTCAGCGCACCTGGGTCGCCGATCAGCAAGTGATCGTGCGAGCGGGAAATGCAGGCGGTGTTTTAGTTACGCTGAACAATGGCAAAGAAAAGCCGCTCGGTCAGCCAGGTTCGGTCGAGGAAGTCACATTTGGTAAAGACTCCAAATCTGCCAACCTCTCCACCGACTCTAATCTCACGGCCTCTACGTCCGGCGCATTCTAGATTTGCAACCCTGTATTCCTGCGGTGAATTCAGCAGATTCATTTTTCCCTTGCCCAATTGCTGCTAGGATGCCTATTCAATGGCACGACTAGAAACGCGATCGCGGCATGACCGAACAACAGCTTAACAGCGCATTTACCTTGTTTCTTAGCCTGCTAGTAGAGGCAGTCCCCTTCCTGCTGCTGGGGGTTCTTTTCTCTGGTTTGCTGCTGTTCTTTGTGGACGAGCGCAAACTGGTGCGGCTGATGCCCAAACATCCGCTCCTGGGAGCCTTTGCCGGAAGCTGCGTTGGCTTTTTGTTTCCGGTTTGCGAGTGCGGTAATGTGCCAGTCGCCAGACGACTGTTGATGCAAGGTGCCCCTGCTCCAGTGGCGATCGGCTTTTTGCTGGCAGCTCCCACCATCAACCCAATTGTCTTTTGGGCAACCTGGACCGCGTTTCGCGATCAGCCAGAAATCCTGTTTCTGCGGATTGGGTTTTCGCTGGCGATCGCGACCATCATTGGCTGGATTTTTAGTGCTCAGGCAGATCTGCGTCCGGTGTTGCAGCCTGCCGTTGCTCGATCGATGCCCATTCAGCGACCGAACGCCGCTAAAAAATCGTCTGAAGCCTCACCACTGCTGCAATCGGGCACCTACTGGTTGGGGGATGATGCCACTCGGATGGACACAACCGAGCTTCAGGCAGCAATGGTTGCAGCGAGCCCAGCCGGAAAGCCGCTGGCGTACAAGCTGAATCTTCTTCTAGACAACACCGTGCAGGAGCTGCGGGAACTGGGTAGCGTCTTGGTGCTGGGAAGCGCGATCGCCGCCCTGCTGCAAGTCTTTGTTCCACGCGACTTCATCCTTAGCTTGGGGCAGGGTCCAGTAACGTCGATTCTGGCAATGATGCTGCTTGCCGCTCTGGTCTCCATTTGCTCCACCGTCGATTCCTTTTTTGCCCTGTCGTTTGCGTCCACCTTTACCACGGGCTCTCTGCTGGCATTTCTTGTATTTGGTCCGATGATTGACCTTAAAGGCATCGGATTAATGCTGTCGATTTTTCGAGCGCGCGCGATCGTCTATTTGTTTGCCCTCGCGGCTCAGCTGACGTTTCTGCTGACTCTATTCGTGAACCTGTACCTTAGCTGAGAGTGAGGCATCCACCTCTAACGGCTCCGCACTCCTTACTCCTCACGTTCCACTCTCATGTCCTCTAAACTCACTCGCACGTTCTTCCACCTACTTGATGTCGCGGCGATCGCGGCATGGGGAGTGCTATTTCTCAAATATTGGATTACTGGAAAGCTGTATCTGCTGATTCATCCCAACTACATGGGGCTGACCGTCCTGGCGGGCATTGTGCTAATTGCAGTCAGCGGCTTTCGGCTGCTGTCGCTGCAGCGACAGCTCAGGCGTCCACAGACCAATGTTTCTCAGCATTTGAGCTTGTTTCCGCCAGGGTGGAGCAGCGTGCTGCTGTTGGGGACGGCAATTTTGGGGCTGATGATTTCTCCCCGCGCGTTTGCTAGTGAAACTGCTGTCCAGCGCGGCGTTAATGATACGCTAACGCTGACGCGCGTTAAGCCGCAGGCGTTTCGGGCAGGGTCCAGTTCCGAGGACAAGTCGATCGTCGATTGGGTGCGGACGCTGGCAGTGTATCCTGAACCCGACGCCTACACGGGACAGAAGGTCAAGGTGCAGGGATTCGTAGTGCATTCGCAAAATCTGCCCAAGGACTACCTGCTGATTTCTCGCTTTGTGCTCACCTGTTGTGCAGCAGACGCCTACCCAATCAGTCTGCCTGTCAAGCTGCCGCAGAGCCGCGATGCCTATAAGCCCGATACGTGGTTTGAAGTGCAAGGACAAATGATTACAGAAACGCTGGCCGGTAAACGACAGCTCACGGTTCAGGCGGCGACGCTTAACGAAATTCCCGAACCCAAAAATCCTTACAATTACTAAAGTTTTTGGAATGAACAACGGGCTGTCTGCGTTCTGATAGAGGCTCAAAATTCAGTCATTAGTGAGTCAGCAGATACTACCATTCGACCTGTCCACTTGGCGATCGACCACTGCTTAGACCTCATCCTGCTTCTCCCTCGCTAAGTGCGCACCGAGCCGTCTTGCTCATCACCGTAAGCGGATATGCCCGATCATTTCCTAGTGGAATAGCCAGCTTGTGAAGGCATACAGGCGTCCACGGGCAACAGGCTGAGTTTGGTACGGATGGGTGTAATAGGATGGAAAAACCAAAACGCCACCTGCGGGTGGTTTGACTTTAAGATTTTGCCGATCGAACAAAATTTCGCCGCCCTCAAAGGTGTCGTTCAAATACCCAACAATGCTGACATCGCGAGTGGGAATGCCGTTGGCAACCTCGACAAAGCGGCTCTCCAGCAGCAAGTT
>NZ_JACJPG010000636.1 GCF_014695955.1 Leptolyngbya sp. FACHB-36
CGTCTGCCCAACAGTCGCTGCTTCACGCCTTCCGCAATCTTTTGTCCCAGGTACTCTGGAATCAGACTTTCGTTGGGACCGAGCAAGTACAGGATCAGGCGAGTGCGACCGCGCCAAACGAGCAGATTGGCGTTGACGACCAGCAAATCTTCCTGCCAGATAGCATACATAACTTTGTAGAACAGCCCAGGCTGGTTATCTGCCTCAATCAGCAGCGCAGGCAGGTGAAACACGGGGTCCACATAAAACTCAGTTTCAACCTGTTCCAATCCGGCATCCAGGTTAAACTCCACTGCGAGCATTTCTTCGACTTCAAACCGCCCTGCTAGCGCTTCCCGAATAGCGCGACAGACGTTTTCTGAAGTCTTCTCGGTCAGCGCTTTGCCGCTGCGAGACACAATTAACTTAATGAAGACGAGCATCGGCGGATAGATTTGCCCGTACAGACTTAGGCTGTGAATCGTGAGTCCATACGCCGCCAGCACGCCAAAAATGTCGCTCAGGAGGAAGGACTGATTGCGGTAGGCAAAGTGAAGCGCGCTTTTGCTGCCTTCCTGCTTCAGTTCAATGACAGCTTGCCGAGTTTTGTACAGATGATACGCCAGCCTCAGGTTTTGCAGTTGAATCTCGCTGCTCACGAACTGCTCATAAAACTGCGGAAACGCTCGATTAAAGCGCTTCAACAGTTCTAGCGTGGACGACTTTAAACCCAAAGCCATAGTAGTAACGGGGTGGTTAGGGGAAGACCATAACGACGGTGGAGCGATCGTTGGCGATTAAAGATTTAGTTATAGCGCGATCAGAGGCACATTCTTGCAGTCAAATTCGCGGGGGTCAGTTTGTGATGAATCCACGAGGCAGGCGGATCGGACAGGGTGCGGAGGATATACTATCTAGTACTGTGATCTAACTTCTACCTTAACCACGCTCGCATGGGTTTTTGGAAAAGCCTGTTTAGTAGCTCGGATGCCACCGCCGCCTCGCCGATGGTGCAGTCTGAGGGATCTGTTAGTGGGGAGGCTGGCGATCGTGCCAGTTCCCGGATCTTTTTCAGCACAGAGCGAGAAATCGATCTGTACGAACTCGAAGAGCTGTGCGATGCGGTAGGTTGGTCGCGTCGTCCACTGCGAAAGGTCAAAAAAGCACTCCAGCACAGTTTCCTAGTGGTTTCAATGTGGGAGCAGCGGGGCGCGCAGCGACGGCTGATTGGATTTTCACGAGCAACGTCCGATCACGCCTTTAATGCGACGATTTGGGATGTTGTCGTTCATCCAGAGTTCCAAGGGAAGGGGATGGGCAAAGCGCTGATGAGGCAGGTAATTAAGAAGTTACGCAGCGAAGATATTAGCAACATTACTTTATTTGCCGATCCGCAAGTCGTTGATTTTTACCGAACGCTCGGTTTTATGCCCGATCCAGAAGGCATCAAAGGCATGTTTTGGTATCCGGACTAGCCAAAAGCCACCCGTCTTCCGCTAGGTTGCCCAGGAAGCGCGAATCCGAAGCAGGGGACATGGAAATTTACGAGTGATTTAAAATACAGTGCAGCTTGATGCAGGACTGTAAGCCTTTCGGCTGCCAAAAAGCGCCTAGCGGGTCGATCGCTCCTCCGTCTGTGGGCGGATTGGCTCCGGTAGAATAGAGGGACTGCGATCGCCTGTACCTCATGCTTGAAACGCTGCGGACCCATCTATATCAACTAGAGCACTTCGCGGATGGCTTAGTGTCTACTCAGCTCACGCATCTGACACTCGTGAGCACTGGCGTGATTTTTCTGGCTGGATTGCTCACCAGTCTGACACCCTGCATGCTCTCGATGCTGCCAATCACGATCGGCTACATCGGTGGCTACGAAACCAAAACCCGCTGGCAGGCGGCGGTGCAGTCTACCTGGTTCTCGTTAGGACTGGCGACCACACTGGCGATCCTGGGCGTTCTAGCCGCCCTATTGGGCAAGATTTACGGTCAGGTTGGGTTGGGTTTGCCGATCGTCGTCAGCCTGATTGCGATTCTGATGGGGCTGAATCTGCTGGAGGCGCTGCCGCTTCAGCTACCGTCGTTTGGCGGCATGGAGTGGATCTCGAACGATCTGCCGCAGGGGCTGCGATCGTATCTGATTGGTTTGACGTTTGGGCTGGTGGCGTCTCCCTGTAGCACGCCCGTTCTAGCAACGCTGCTGGCGTGGATTTCCACCACAAAAGATCCCATTCTGGGCAGCGTGCTGCTCCTGTCCTATACGGCGGGCTACGTCGCTCCCTTAATTCTGGCGGGCACCTTCACCGCCTCGATTAAGAAGCTGCTGGAAATGCGCCGCTGGTCTAGCTGGATTACGCCTGCAAGCGGAGCGCTGCTGGTGGGGTTCGGCGTGTTCTCCTTGCTGTTTCGAGTCGTGAATTTTTAGGGTTTAGTCCATCAATTTCGTCTGGGTTTAATGGCTCCTCTACTCGCCACTGACCGTTACTGATAATTAGCCGCTAATCGCATAATGACCAATGATTCCTTAACAAATAAACGCCCTAGCTGGATAACGGCTTTGCAGTATTTCTGGAAGCGCGAGCTAGTGCCGCTGCTGGCAGATTTGCGGCTGGCGATCGTGCTGCTGCTGGCGATCGCGGGATTCAGCATCTCTGGCACCGTTATCGAGCAGGGACAATCGCTGGAATTCTACAAAGCCAACTATCCAGAGCATCCCGCCCTGTTTGGCTTTCTGACCTGGAAAGTGCTACTGCTGCTGGGGTTGGACCACGTGTATCGGACGTGGTGGTTTTTGGCGCTGCTGATTTTGTTCGGCACCAGTCTAATGACTTGCACCTTCAAGCGGCAGCTTCCTGCGCTGCGCTGGTTTTCGCGCACCTGGAATGTCTACACCCAGCCGCGCCAGTTTCAAAAGTTTGCCTTAAGCGCAGAATTTGAGCAGGCGTCGTTAGAGGACGTGGTGCCGCTCTTGGAGCAGCGACGCTACCGGATTTTTCGGCAGGGCGAGGCGCTGTACGCTCACAAAGGCATTGTTGGACGGATAGGTCCGATCGTCGTGCACGTCAGCATGCTGCTGATTTTGGTTGGGGCAATTTGCGGTGCCATGAGCGGGTTCATCGCGCAGGAAATGGTGCCCAGCGGCAGCACGTTCCAAGTTAAAAACATCACGGACGCTGGACCGCTGGCAGGATCGCAGGTGCCTCATGATTGGTCGGCTAGAGTGAATCGCTTCTGGATCGACTACACGCCAGCAGGCGCGATCGACCAGTTCTACTCGGACATGTCAATACTGGACAGTAGCGGTCAGGAGGTGAAGCGTAAAACGATTCACGTCAACGAGCCGCTGCGCTATCACGGCGTCACGCTGTATCAGGCAAGCTGGTCGATCGCGGCTGTTCAGGTCCGCCTGAATAAAAGCCCTGTGTTTCAACTGCCGATGGCGCAACTGGACACGGGCGGCAAAGGGCAAATTTGGGGAACGTGGATGCCGACAAAACCCGACCTCAGCGACGGCGTCTCCCTGGTTGCCAAGGACCTGCAAGGAATGCTGCTGGTTTACGATATGTCCGGTAAGCTCGTGGCGACGGTGCGGAAGGGCATGGCAACTCAGGTGAACGGTGTGGCGCTCTCGGTTGTGGACATCATCGGTAGTACGGGGCTGCAAATCAAAGCCGATCCGGGGATTCCGCTCGTTTATTCAGGCTTTGGGCTACTGATGCTAGGCGTTCTGATGAGCTACATCTCGCACTCGCAAGTGTGGGCGCTGCAAAAAGACGGCAAGCTGTTCGTCGGTGGCAGAACCAACCGCGCTCAGGTGGCGTTTGAACGCGAAGTGATTGCGATGTTGGAGCAGTTGGGCGATCGCACGGTGGCAGAGGACGATCGCGCCAGCCTGGTTGAGGCGTAATCTCGTTGCTGTAGGACAGCGATCGTGAAACGATAAAGAAAATCTGATGTGAGGAAACCCTGTGGGACAGTACGACCGCTTGATTCTGATGGCAGAGGATGAACTCACCCAGTACAGCACCGATGCTCGAAAAATTGAGAAGCTGCGCCAGAAAATTGGGCTGTCGGTGCCTGCGGCAGAGCAGCGTCAGGTAAAAGCGCAGCTACAAGAAGAACTGCCCACAGACTGGTTAAGCGACCTCGTGACAAACCAGCGGCAGACGGTGGCGCTGCCGTTTTGGGGCATTGCTGGATTAGGCTTGCTGCTGGGAATTTCCTTTATGCAGCCGATCGATTTCCTCGCGACGATCGCAGGCGGAGCGATCGCCATCAATTTGCAGCGCTGGGGCTGGAAGCTGCAAGCCAAGCGCTTGGTGCTGCAAACGTTAGAGGACATTGAAGAACGATCGCGCCAGCCGACAAAGGACTAGCAGGAAGCGAATCGCGGTTCGCGATCGACAATTCGCAATGGAGGGAAACGCAGGGCAAACGGTAAATGGAATGCTATCGTGTTGAGCGACCAGCAAGGTTGCCTATCCCGCTCTACTCTTTATGTCTGACCTGCAAGCCGTATTCTCTCGCCTCAGCCAAGCCCTCAATCAAGTCGTTGTCGGGCAGTCCGATCTGGTCCAGCAGTTGCT
>NZ_JACJPG010000637.1 GCF_014695955.1 Leptolyngbya sp. FACHB-36
CGCGTGATTCAGTTCGACAAATTCCGGGCGATCGCCGATGAAGTCGGTGCCTACCTGTTAGCCGACATTGCCCACATTGCTGGACTCGTCGCAACCGAGCATCATCCCAATCCAATTCCCTACTGTGATGTCGTTACGACCACAACGCACAAGACGCTGCGGGGTCCTAGAGGCGGTTTGATTCTGACTCGCGATGCCGAACTGGGCAAAAAGCTAGATAAAGCTGTGTTTCCTGGCTCCCAGGGTGGACCATTGGAGCACGTGATTGCAGCGAAAGCGGTCGCGTTTGGTGAGGCGCTGAAGCCGGAGTTCAAAACCTATTGCGGTCAAGTGATCGAGAATGCGCGGGCGTTAGCTGTTCAGCTACAGCAGCGTGGCTTCAAGATTGTCTCCAACGGTACGGACAATCATCTCATGCTAGTGGACCTCCGCTCGATCGGCATGACTGGAAAGGTTGCTGACCAGTTGGTCAGCGGCGTCAACATTACCGCGAATAAGAATACCGTTCCGTTTGATCCCGAATCGCCGTTCGTTACAAGCGGACTGCGGCTTGGCTCTCCTGCTATGACGACGCGGGGTATGGGTCCAACTGAGTTTGTCGAGATTGGCAACATCATTGCCGATCGCCTGCTGAACCCAGAGGATGAAACCGTTGCGGCAGAGTGTCGGCGACGGGTGGCGGCGCTGTGCGATCGATTCCCGCTCTATCCCCATTTAGCGATTCCAGTTCCAGCGCTGGCATAGTTCCGTTAGACTTCCTTGACAACTCGGTTCCAGTTCGACCGCTTTCTAAGGCATTTGGTTGCTGTTAGAAGGCGGTTTCAATTTTTAGTGATTCATTCCGCCACAATGCGGATACCGTATGGGGGAGGCGTAGAGGTAGAGGGAATTGCCATTCCAATGATTGGTGAATGCAATTTCGCCAATCATGGAAAGTGATTGTATTAACATTTCTTTGCTGACTCCTAACAGAAATGTAGTAGACTCTGCCTGACGTGTGTTTTCAACCCCAGACGTTTACCAATGCCCCAACCGCTCTATCACCTCCTTGCCTTTCTGGTTTCTGCACTGGTTGTTCTTTGGGCAACCCCCGTTGTCAAAAAACTTGGACTTAAGAGCGGACGATTTGATAAGCCTGGCGGACGCAAAATTCATCAGCGCCCTATGGTGCGGTTGGGTGGCGTCGCCATTTTTCTAGGAACGCTGGCAGCTCTGCTCGTGGTTTGGTGGACGGGCGGATTCGGTATCCTGCCACCCAACAAAGAATACGAAGTTTGGGGCGTCACGATCGGCGGCTTGGCGTTCTTTCTAATTGGCTTAGCGGACGATCTGTTTGGGCTATCTCCGTTCACGCGGCTAATTGTGCAAGCGATCGTGGCGGGACTTGCGTGGGCAGCAGGTGTGCAAATTGACTTCCTGACAGTTCCCGGTGCAGGTCTGTTTACCCTGCCGGACTGGATTAGCCTGCCAATCACGATCATCTGGCTGGTCGGCATGGCTAACGCAATTAACTGGATTGATGGACTAGACGGACTGGCGGCAGGTGTGTCTGGGATTGCCGCCGTTGTCATGCTCGTCGTGTGCCTGTTCATGAAACAGCCTGCGGCTGCGTTGATTGCAGCGGCACTTGCAGGTGGCTGCCTTGGCTTCCTCCGCTACAACTTCAATCCTGCCCAGATCTTTATGGGTGATGGCGGTGCCTACTTTATGGGCTTTACCTTGGCGGGCATTGGCGTCATCGGTTTGGTTAAGGGCGTCACGACCGTAGCCATTACTGCTGCCGTCGTGCTGCCGTACGTGATTCTGGCGGTACCGATTCTGGATATGTCAGCCGTAATCTTGGCGCGACTGCGGCGGGGCAGCTCTCCATTCAAGGCAGACAAGCGCCATTTGCACCATCGCTTGCTAAAGGCAGGACTGTCGCAACGTCTAGCGGTGCTGTTTATCTACTCCCTCACGCTGTGGGCAGGTACTCTTGCGCTGGCAGTCACAGGAATGCCCAGCGGACTCGGCTACGCGATCGGCGCTACGGTTCTACTCAGCTTCACCAGTTGGCAAGTTTGGAAAACCTCTCGACAGTCGCAAGCGTAGGCAGGAATGACGAATTTTGAGTTTTGAATTCACTCTCTTATTTGAATTCACTCTCTAGCCTGGAAGTTCATCATTCAAAATTCCTGTGGTCCTCATGTCCCGATCGGCTGAAATCATTTGCGTTGGCACTGAGTTGCTGCTTGGGGATATTCTCAACAGTAACGCTCAGTTTTTGGCACAAGAGTTGGCGAAGCTGGGCATTGCTCACTATTACCAAACTGTTGTAGGCGATAATCCGGGGCGGATTCAACGAGCCGTAGAGATTGCTGGCGATCGATCTCAACTGCTGATCTTTACGGGTGGGCTGGGTCCGACGCCAGATGACTTAACACACGAAACGCTAGCCGACTGCTTCGGAGTGCCGCTGGTTGAGCATCCCGAAGTCTTAGACGATATTCGTCAGAAATTTGTTCAGCGCGGACGGGACATGTCCCCCAGCAATCGCAAGCAGGCACAACTGCCGCAGGGAGCCGCTGTACTGACGAACTCAGCGGGCAGTGCCCCCGGCATCATTTGGCAACCTCGACCCGATCTAACGATTCTGACCTTTCCGGGAGTGCCTGCCGAAATGCAGCTTATATGGCGGGACGTTGCAGTACCCTACTTGCGACGCGAAGGTTGGGTGCAGACAACCATTTACAGCCGCACACTCCGGTTCTGGGGAATTGCCGAATCTACTCTCGCAGAAAAGGTGAGTGCCTTGCTTGATCTGCAAAATCCCACGGTTGCTCCCTACGCCAATCATGGTGAGGTGAAGCTGCGAATTTCTGCGCGTGCCAGCTCTGAGGATGCTGCTCGTGATCTGATTGCTCCTGTAGAGCAGCAGATTCGATCGCTCAGTGGCGCTGACTGCTACGGAGCTGATGACGACTCGCTGGCGATCGTGCTTGGCACACAATTGCAGGCAGCTAAGGCAACGTTAGCGGTGGCAGAGTCCTGCACTGGAGGGGGGTTGGGCGCAATGCTCACCGCTGTTCCCGGTAGCTCGCGCTATTTCTGGGGCGGGGTTATTTCTTACGACAACGCGGTGAAAGTTGGACTGCTAGGCGTAGATCCTGACGATCTCGCGCGTCAGGGAGCGGTAAGCCACGAGGTCGCTCAGCAGATGGCAGCAGGCGTGCGATCGCGCTTAGGAACCACGTGGGGACTGAGTATCACGGGCGTTGCCGGACCCGACGGCGGCAGCGAGACTAAGCCTGTCGGCTTAGTCTTTATTGGCTTAGCAGGTCCGGCGGGCGTCCAGAGTTTTGAGCACCGGTTTGGTGCAGGACGGGGCCGCGAGTGGGTGCGGGACCTGAGTGCCCGGAGCGCGATCGATCATCTACGGCGAGAGTTATTAAGAAATGTAAACTAAATAAGCGATTTCTTGACCATCCGCAGTAATTCGTTAATATCAAACATAAGTACCTAAGCGCCAAGGTTCACGTTTGGCACTCTAACGCTAAGTTAAGAAATTGGGTACAATACCTATAAGATTCAGGTTTTGGCTCACGCTCAGCTTATCTTTAGGTAAGTGTGGGGCAGCAGTCAAACCATACGAAAGGAGCTATCTGTTCAATGGACTACCTTGAGAAGGTGCTTGAAAAGGTCGCAGAGTGGGTTCGTCGGCTAATTGAGGCGATGCTAGGCCCGGAAGCCGAACCGGAGGCTGAACCTATTCCAATTCCTGTTAACGACCCTCAACGTCGGTAGTGTTGGTTGAGCTAAACTCGTTACAGTCATCTTTGGGTCGATCGACTTGCTAAGTATTTTGGTGCTGCACGGACCCAACTTAAACCTTCTGGGCAAACGTGAGCCAGGAGTTTATGGTACAGCAACGCTTGATGAAATTGATTGCTCTCTGAAGCAAGAAGCGGCACGGCTTCAGGTTGCCGTCGCTACCCTTCAGTCCAATCATGAAGGAGCGCTAGTGGATGCGATTCACGCAGCGCTAGAGACTCATCAGGGCATCCTGATCAACGCAGGGGCATACACTCACACGAGCGTTGCGATCCGAGACGCGATCACTGCTGTGAACCTGCCCACGATTGAGGTACATCTAAGCAATATCTATCGCCGTGAGGCATTCCGTCATCACTCATACATTGCCCCTGTCGCGGTTGGGCAAATCAGCGGATTTGGTCCTGACAGCTACCGCTTGGGGCTGTTGGCATTAGTGAACTACTTAAACCAATCCTAGCTGTTAATCGGCTCTGGTTCCCTTCTAGCCCTAAATATGCTTCAATCAAATGGAATTTGATTGGGGTAATGCTGCACCGATGGATGCAACAGTCTACCTAGCCGTGAACGGAACCCTAATGCGGGGGCTAGAACTGAACGGCAACATGCAGTTAGTGGGCGCAGCGTTTGTGCGAGACGCCGAAACTGAACCTGCTTATCGGCTGTGGTCGATCGAGGATCGGCATCCTGCGATGCAGCGTGTCTCTAAAGGTGGATCTGCGATCGCGGTGGAAGTCTGGGCAGTGCCCACTACTGGAATTAGCCAACTCTTGCAGCTAGAGCCTGCTGGGCTCTGCATTGGCAAAGTTCGCCTGTCGGATGGTGAAGAGATCTTGGGCGTCCTTGGCGAGGCAATTCTTTGCGAAGGCAAGACAGAGATTACCGCCTGGGGTGGCTGGCGATCGTACACGGCGAGCTTGGCGAGTCACTCAGACAGCATCGTGGAGGCGACATGACCGACCCAATTGACCCAAGTGCATTTGTAGATGCTGCTGCCGCCTTAATTGGCTTGCCGATTCCTCCTGACTACCGCCCAAGCGTGATTGCCAACTTTGAGCGTATTCAGGCGATCGCCCAGCTCGTCAACGAATTTCCCCTACCCGATGATGTCGAGGTTGGACCAACGTTTGACCCTTAATGAATGAGGCGCTCCTCTATTCCTCATCCCTTCACCCCTCATCCTTTCCTCATGTCCTACCCAGATGCTACCCAAACTGCGGCGAGCGTGCGCGGCGGTGATGTTTCCGCAAAAGCAGTGATAGCAGCAGTTCTGGCGCAGATTGCAGAGCGCAACGCCACTTTGAACTGTTTTACCACGGTGCTGGCAGAGCAGGCGCTAGCGGACGCAGCGGCGATCGATCAGGCGATCGCGCAGGGCAGCAATCCAGGACCGCTAGCAGGCGTCCCCTTTGCCGTCAAAGACTTATTTGATGTGGCAGGAATTTCCACGCTGGCAGGCTCCAAAATTAATGCCGAAAATCCGCCTGCGACGCAAGACGCCACGCTGGTCGATCGTCTGAAACAAGCAGGAGCCGTGCTTGTGGGGGCGTTGAATATGGACGAGTACGCCTACGGCTTTGTCACCGAAAACAGCCACTATGGTCCCACTCGCAATCCCCACGATCTGAATCGGATGACAGGCGGTTCTTCGGGTGGCTCGGCGGCAGCCGTGGCGGCAGGGTTAGTTCCTCTGACGCTAGGGTCAGATACCAACGGGTCAATTCGCGTTCCTGCCTCCCTCTGCGGCATTTTTGGGCTGAAGCCGACCTACGGGCGCTTATCGCGGGCGGGAGCCTATCCATTTGTTGGCAGCTTCGATCATGTGGGACCGTTTGCGCGATCGGTTCGCGACATCGCCCTTGTCTTTGATATCCTGCAAGGACCGGACCCCGCCGATCCGGTTTGTACCGATCGCCTGCCAGACCCTTGCCAACCGCAGCTAGCACGAGGCATCGACGGGTTGCGGATTGCGATCGCGGACGGCTATTTCCAAAGCGGAGCCGAACCCGATGTGCTTGAGGCGGTAGAGCAGGTTGCCAGTGCTCTTGGAACAGCGCAGCGGGTCACGATTCCTGAAGCGCACCGCGCTCGTGCCGCTGCCTTTGTGATTACGGCTTCGGAGGGAAGCAACTTCCATCTAGAGCGGCTGCGGCAGCGTCCGCAGGAGTTTGACCCCGCCACGCGCGATCGCTTCCTCGCAGGTGCTCTGACTCCTGCCACGTGGTATCTGCAAGCGCAGCGATTTCGACGTTGGTATCGCGATCGCATGCGCGAACTGTTTCAGCAGGTGGATGTGATTCTTGCACCCACGACCCCCTGTCCGGCTCCACTGATCGGGCAAACGATGATGACGATCGATGGTCAGGAGGTGCTGCTGCGCCCGAACTTGGGGCTGTACACTCAGCCGCTCTCGTTCATTGGGCTGCCGATTATTTCGGTGCCAGTGCAGCGCCCAGGACAGCTGCCGCTGGGCGTTCAGCTCATTGCAGCACCCTACCAGGAGGCGTTCGTCCTACGAGTGGCGGCGTATTTGGAAGCTCAGGGCGTAGTGTCAGCTCCAGTCCCCTAACCCGGCACGCTCTTTTCTCGCTGCCAACCCTACCTGGACTGCAAAAACAAGTACAGGTAGTAGGTCGCCATTGGAACAACAGTGGCAACCACGAGAAAGCCAACGACCCAAACGGTTGCATTGCTGGATTTTGTCTGCTCTGGTGTGGCAAACGTGCCTTCTACTCGCACCGTATCCTTCACCTGGGGCGGACCGGGATCGGGTTCACCTGACAGAACAGCCGTCAGTCGATCGCTCGCCGCTAACAGGGCCTGGTTGTATTTGTTACCTTCCTTTAGCGGAATCAACACTGTCTCCTGCACTACGCTTTCGGCGATCGCGTCAGACAGAACCGACTTCACTTGCTCTCCGGTGCGAATCGCGGTGTTGTTGGTCAAGTTGTCAATGACAAGCAGGGTTTGATTTGCCTGCGCCTCAGGCGTGGGGAACCACTGCTCGAACAGCTTGTCGGTAAAGCCTTGAATCGTTTCGCCGTAGTCTAAGCGCCGAATGGTGACGAGGTGCACCTCGTTGCCCGTTTGTGCCAATTCCTCAAGCTGCGTGGTGATCTTACCTTCATTGGTGCGGCTGAGGATTTCGGCACGATCAATCACCCACGTTCCATAGGGGGGACGGGAAACCTCGAACACGCTGGTTGCATTTGCCGGGTCTACGATGAGTTGCATTGCGAACATCGTCACCGTGACTGCCAAGCAGAGTCGCTGGAGCACCTTCCTCCAGCCATGGCGCGAATCGAGGAGCCATTTCATAGAGATTTCTACCAAAACTTATTTTTAAAATACTACGTGGATCGTTGAGATGTCGCAAAATCACTTACATTGCTCATCCACCCGGGGGAAGTCTCTGTTCTGGGGACACGCGAATCTAAGGGTGGTCGCTACTCACATTGTGCAGTCATCTCTCAGATGAACAAGGAAGTCTTTATTAATCGCTTGCCCGATCGCGCTATTCCCTTCACGAACCTGCGGTTCACCTGGATCGACGGCTGGCACTATTTCCTCCTCAACGGCACGATCGCTCTTGCGTGTTTGCTGTCGGCAAAGCTGCCGTTCCTAGTGCTAAAGCTAGAGGGGGCGCAGGCATCGCCCGTGTGGTTTCCGGCAGGAGTGGCGCTGGCGGCGCTGCTGCTGTGCGGGCGGCAGGCGTGGACTGGAGTGGCGCTGGGTACCTTCTTGTTTGGGCTGTCATTGAATGTGCCATGGGGCGCAGCAGCGGTTGCCGCTTTTGGTAACACAATTGGCGCGATCGTGGGGGAGTGGCTGCTGCGGCGAATGGCATTTCAGCCACGACTGCGGACTGTGCGAGATGTCCTGGGATTTGTTGTGCTGGCGGGCATGCTATCCCCAGCCGTTAATGCAACCATTAGCACGCTGAACGGCTGCCTTGCCGGACTTTACGGCTGGAATCAGTTTGGTGCGCACTGGTGGACAGTTTGGCTCGGTGACGGCATGGGAATTCTCGTCGTGACGCCGCTGCTGCTGACGTGGGTGGGTAGACCGCTTCCAGTACAGCTACGAACCCTGCTGAAGCACCAACCGCGATCGGCGATTCGTCAACGAGTGATTGAAGCCCTGATTTGGGCAGCACTGCTGTTGGGCGTTAGTTGGCTGGTGTTCCAGTCCACACCCAAAATGTCGATCGCGCACTACCCGCTGGAATATTTGCCGTTTCCGCTGATTATTTGGGCAGCGCTCCGGCTAGGGCAGCGGGGCACGGTTCTGAGCAGTCTGCTGGTTTCGGTGATTGCAATTTGGGGTGCCGTGCAGCACGGCGGTCCGTTTCTGGCGAAAACTTCAGGCGACCTTCCGCAAGCGGTGCTGCTGCTGCAAGCGTTTGTCGGCGTGATTACGGTGACAGCGCTCGTGTTGGCGGCGGCGGTGGCCGAGCGGCAGGAGATCGAAGACCGCCTGCGCGAAAGCGAGGAGCGCTTTCGCGGCATGTTTGAGGGCGCGGCGATCGGCATTGGGCTAGATGATTTGCAGGGACGGATTATAGAGTCCAATCCGGCACTGCAAAGCCTTCTGGGGTACCGCGCCGACGAGCTTCAGCGCCTGACCTTTGCTGACTTCACCCATCCTGACGATATCGCCGCAGATGCGGAACAGTTTCAGGCAATGATTGCCGGAAAGCTGAATGCCTACCAGCTTGAGAAGCGCCACGTTCGCAAAGATGGACAGACGGTTTGGATCCGGCTGACGAATTCGCTCGTGCGCGATGCGGCGGGCAATCCGAAGTACACGATCGGCATGGTGGAGAACATTACGCAGCGCAAGCAGGCAGAAGACGCGTTGCAGCAGAGCGAAGCGCGGTTTCGGGTCGTTGCAGAAACTGCCGCCTGCGCCTTTTTGGTCTACCAGCAAAATCGCCTCTGCTACGTTAATTCAGCCACCGAAGTCATAACGGGCTACACTCGCGAAGAACTGCTGGCAATGGATTTTTGGCAGTTAGCGCACCCAGACTGCCGTGAGATGATCCGTCAACGCGGACTGGCTCGCCAGCGCGGAGAAGCGGTTCCGAACCGCTACGAAATCAAGATTTTGACCAAAACAGGCAGCGAACGCTGGGTGGATTTTAACGCGGGCATGATCGTCTACGAGGGACACCCCGCCGCCCTTGCCACGGCTACAGATATCACCGATCGCAAATTGGCAGAAGGGCGCCTGGAACAGCAAGTTGAGGAGCGCACGGCAGAACTAAAACAGCGAATGCGAGAGCTGCATCGATCGAACCAGGTCAAAGACCTGCTGCTGCACGCGGTTTCGCATGACCTACGCACGCCCGTCCAGGGAATGCGGATGGTGCTGAATGGTTTACGGAATCGATGTCACGATAGCGTGATGCTATCGAGCTGCAAGTTGGATTTGATGATTCAGACGTGCGATCGACAATTGCAGTTGCTGAACTCGTTGCAGCGGGAAGATTCTTGCTGTCAGCACCTGGATGTCTGCCTCAACCGCGAAGCCGTTTCGCTGAGTCAGATGTTGCAGTCAGCGCTGAAGGCGTTGGAGCCGCAGCTCATTTTGAATCAGGTGACGCTGGTCAATCAGGTGTTACCAGAACTGCCCCCCGTTAGCGCCGATCCTGCCCAGATTCAGCGCGTGTTTGAGCAGCTACTCAACAATGCCATTAAGCATAATCCGCCGGGCGGCACTCTGACACTGAAGTCGGAGATCGTCCAGTCTCCCTGCCCCACCACGCCAATGCTGCGGTGCGCCATTACCGACAATGGAGTTGGCATCGGAGCAGAGCAGCGCGATCGCCTGTTTCACCTGTACGTACGGGGCGAGGACAACCGCCGCCTGACGGGAATCGGGCTGGGACTGCACACCTGCCAGCAAATTGTCAGCGCTCACGGTGGACAGATTGGCATAGACAGCGAACTCGGTGAGGGATCTACATTCTGGTTTACGCTGCCGCTAGCGTTGCAGTGAGTCGGGGCAATCACGATCGCCAAAGCTCGATGACACCCGTTGACCGAGCGCTAACGAGTAGTGGTTTGGTCGTATCTGGCAGTGAGCCGATCGCGATCGCGACCACGGCACCCGACCCTGCTGGAGCGCTAAGGCGTTTCCCGGTGCGCGGACTCCAAATGTCTAATCCGTCGCTGCCGGCTATGAGCGATTTACCATCCACGCTAAAGGCAAGGCAGCGCAGCCGACCCGACTCCACAGACAGTGTGCGCTTCAGGCGACGAGTCCGGGTGCTCCACAGCTGCACCACGCCATCCCGACTGCCGCCTGCCAGCGTGCCGCCATCGGGACTAAAGACAAGGGTCGCGATTGCCTCCGTCGGTCCCGTCAACGTCCGCTGCTTGCTTGTGCCCAACTCCCACAGCCGCACCGTTCCGTCACTGTCGCCACTTGCTAGCAGTGCACCATCGGGACTAAAGGCGAGGGCAGTCACGCGGCTCATGTGCTCGTAGAGGCGATCGCGCTCTTGCCCGGTGTGCAAATCCCACAGCAGAATTGGGTCGTAAACGCTGCTGCTGGCGAGCGTGCGTCCATCCGGGGCGATCGCCAGCGCCAGCACCGTATCCGTATGTAGGGTCAGGCTTGCCAATCGCTCCCCCGTGGGTAGACGCCACAAGCGGATGGTTTTGTCGGCGCTGCCGCTAACTAGCAGCGTGCCGTCTGGTGCGATCGCCAGCGCGGGAATGATGTCCAGATGCCCACTGAGACTGCGAATCGGCTGTCCGGTTTGCGCGTCCCAAAGCTTGATCACAGTGCCGCTGCTGCTGACAAGCAGTGGAGCCGTCGGACTGAGGGCGATCGCGTGGAGGCTGCCAGGATTGCGGAGCTGGTGGGCGAGTTGCCAGGGAGAGCGAGAGGTGGGAGGTGGAGAGTGGGGAGTAGAGGGCAGCGCTTGCAGAGCTTGGGACGCTGAGGCATAGCGGCGTTTGAGCCCCGGTTCGATGAGTTTATCGAGGAGGCGTCCCAAGTCGTGGCTGATCGGGGCCTTGAGGTAGCGACGCCAGATCCAGGTGTTTTCGTGTGGGTCGAATAAATCAGCGGGTGACGTGTTGGTGAGCAGGTGGAGGCAGGTTGCGCCCAAGCTGTAGAGATCGCTGGCAAACGTGGCTTTGCCTCTCGCTTGTTCGGGTGCCGTGTACTCAGGGCTGCCGATCGTCGTTCCCGTCTGACTCAGCGCCGATGCTTTAACCGACTTTGCCGCGCCAAAATCAACCAGAACCCAGCGAGCCGCCACCGTGGGCACCGCGCGATCGTACTTATGGCGCAGTTCGTATTTATGACGCAGTTCGTACTTATGGCGCAGTTCGTACAGTACGCGACTGGCATCGGCAACCAGATATTGCCGCTGAGACAATCGCAGCGCGGAATAGCTGGCAAACTGCGCCGACATCTCTTGGCAGCGGCGGTAGTCGGCGATCGCCAGCGCGGAGGGGGGAGACGCCAAACTGTGGCTGAGGAACTCGCTAAACGAATATGGCGGCGTGCTGCGATCGCGAAAGCCCTGCGTCGTCTCTTGCGACAGGGCATGCAGCAGGGCGGTCCAGTCGGGCAGATCCGCGTGAGTCAGCTGGCTATCGGCTGGGCGATCGACCGCAATAATATTGGCGGGTTTGATATCGCGATGGATGACGCCGCGATCGTGAATAAACGCCAGCACGGGCAGCAAACTGGTCAGGAGCGATCTCACCTGCGCCTCGGTAAATGCGCCGTGATGCGCCAGCATTTCCAGCAGCGTTTTGCCGTCGATAAACTCCTGCACGAGGTACTGCTGCTGATCCTGAATCACGTACTCCAACAGCGTCGGAATTTGCGGATGCGTTCCCAGTTCCTCAAGCCGGACTGCTTCTTGCTCGAATAGCTCAGCGGCTTTTTTGCGGTGGCGAGTCCCCTGATTAATCGGCAGAAATTGCTTGATGACGCAGCGAGGTCTGGCAGGCTGCGCCACATCGACGGCTAGGAAGGTTCTGCCAAATCCACCTTGACCGAGCAGAGCGATCGCTCGATAGCGCCGATTTAAGAGCAGCCGTGTGCCACAGGTGCGACAAACCTCGGCACGCTCCGAGTTCTGCGGTTGCTGACAGTCGGGGTTGAGGCACCAACTCATAGCCAAGCGGAAACGTTGGTTACTGATTCCAACAGGTGATGTGTCGGTCAATGCTACCTTACTCTGGCGCTGTCTGATTCGATCGTGCGGCACGCCGCGCGGCACGAATCGCGCAAATGCCCTGAGTAATCAGTGGAGATACGTACGTGAGGTGGGGAACTAGATCGGGCTGGAGCTGGGTGAGGTAGGCATACAGTCGATCGCCGTCGCCCCCCGTCAGCACCACCGCACTCGTAGGGAATTGCTGCCACCAGTTGCGGATGAAGCTCTCTATTCCAGCTAGGACGGTGTGTAGGACGCCGCTGGCGATCGCCGTCTCGGTCGTTTGCGCCCAGCGCGGCGGGAGCGGCGCTGCGATCGTGGGGTCGAGTTCTGGGAGTGCCGCTGTGGACTGTCCGAGCGACTGGAACTGAAGCCGCAATCCGGGCAGAATTGCTCCTCCAACTAGCTGATGCTCTGCGTTCGCACCCGTAAACGTCAGCGCGGTGCCTGCGTCAATCACCAGCACGGGCGCGCCGATCGTGACGATCGCGCCCCAAACAGCCAGCGCGCGATCTAGTCCCAGCGTCGGGTACATTCCCGTCAGCGGCACATCGTCCAAACTCAGAAAATGGGCATAAGGGTACTGCTGCCAGAGAGCGGCTTGGGCTGGGACGACAGAGGCAATAACCAAGTCGGGGGTCGGGCTTGGGTGTGAGCGCTCCAGCGAACGAAGCGAATCAGGGGTGAAGCCGAAGTGAATCAGGTGCTGAACCGCTTCGGCAGAAAGGTGAGGTGTGTTCCAGGTGTGCTGCAGCGTGCTGCCGTGAAACTGTGCCCAGTGCAGACGGGAGTTGCCGATCGCCAGTGCCAGCCACATCTCTGCTTTGGTCACACGAAAAGAATTCCATCAAGTGATGGTTTTAAAGAAAAGTTAACTGAAAACCAAAAGCTATAAAATTTTCTAATAAGCATATTTACTTAACGAAATTTTACAAAAACGGATAAGCGAGGAATAATGGAAGAAAAGAAACCATTGTTGCAGACAAGATTTTTAGAATTTATCAACCGGAGGTAGGTATGGTAGCACTGACTGAGCGTGTTCAATCTAGACTGACCATGCAAACCCTGGAGATTGCCGCAGACACCACA
>NZ_JACJPG010000638.1 GCF_014695955.1 Leptolyngbya sp. FACHB-36
AGACACAGGCAGTCAGTCGAGCTTGCTGAAGTTGCTAGCGCCTCAGCTGTCTTTTCTACCCCGAATGGGTCAGGCGATGAGGTGTCAGGTAAATGCGCTCAGTCTGGAAGCGGCTCCAACGCCGCTTCCTTCTGACGAATCTCAGACGGAATCTGGACCTGAATCTGAGCCTAGATCTGAACCTGAATCTGAGCCAGAGGAGCCGTCAGGTGCACGGATGCCCGGACTGAGCACAGGAATCGCGATCGCTCAGCTTCCGGGACATCTTGCAGTAGCGTCCGAGCCCGCCGCGCTACAAAAGCTTATCGACGCGCAGGCGCGAACGCCGCTTGCCCAGAATCCCCAATTCCAGCGCACGCTAAAACATGCCCAGTTTGAGCGATCGCTGACCGTAGGCTACGGAGAGTATACGGGACTGCTGAAGCTGGCAAACCAATTTTTTGCCCAGTTGCCGCCGATTCCTGACCCAGAGGGCAAGAACGTTCGTCCGCAGAAGCTCTTCAGCGCTAAGCAAATTGACTACTTGACCCAGAACTACAGCACCTTCGACCTCTTGACGTGGGTAAGGCCCGAAGGGCTGCACAGCCAGTCCAATGCTTACTTCACAGGGCTGAAACCTGAAAAAGCGACGCCTAATTTTTCGGATGCCAACCAGATTTTGACGCGGCTTCCGGCAGCGACATTCGTGTCGGCAAACAGTCGTAACTTCAAACAGCAGTGGCAAGAGTTTGTCGAGTTCTCTCAAGGCGACAAAGAGAGTCAAGACGCGCTGAAGCTGCTTCGAGACAACGTGCGGAAGATGACGGGGCTGGATTTGGATCAGGACTTGATTGCCTGGATGGACCAGCAGTACGCCGTGTTTTTCTTCCCAACAAAGGGCGGATTTTTTAACGCCATCAATCCTCAAATCAATATCGGCTACGCCCTACTGATTCAAACGAGCGATCGTCCTGCCGCCGAAGCCGCCCTGAAAAAAATTGACCAGTTGGTGAAAAAAGAGGCTCGCGGCGGGATTTCGATCGCCAACCGCCGCATCAAAGGGCAGCTGATGACCAGTTGGGAAGCAAAAGACGGCAAGCGATCGATCAGCTTGCTGTCGCATCACTGGATTAGCAACGATACCCTGATGCTGACGTCGGGCACAGGAGCCGCCGCCGACTTGACGCCGAAGCCCTTTGTGCCGCTGAATCTTACTTACACGTTCAAAACTGCGACCAATCCCTTTCCGCTGCCAAGTCAGGGCTATTTCTACCTCAACATGGGATCGACTCTGGCGTTTGTGAATACGCTTGTGCGGGCGTTTGAGCCAGAGATCGTCGAGTCGCCCTACTACCAGACTGGACTCAGCATCATCGGCACCATCCGCAGCATTAGCTCCTCTCAGACGATGACCGACGATCGACTCCAAGCAGACAGCTTGTGGGTGCTGGGAGCGCGTCGCCAAGCTAGCACCGTGTCGCAGCCAGAACCTCCAGAACCGTCGAACTCCTCTGATCAAACGCCCTAATTAACCCTTCGTTGAGGTTTTAGTCATGCTCCGCCGTTCCCTGTTTTTAGCAGGCAGTTTCGCGCTGCTCACTGCCCCGATCGTTTCGGCGGCGACCGCCGCTTCCTTGGAACCATCGGTGCGGGTGGCAAAAACGGCTCAGATGGGCATCGTACAGGCAGAGCTTTCCTTCCAAGAGCCCGCCCAAACGTCCGCTCTGGCAGCATCGAAAGTCAGTTCTCATCGACTGAAAATTGTTCGCCGAGGTCAAACGCTGCTGGATCAGGCGATCGCGGCGGAGGTGGGGCAGGTTGCTGGAGACTTCTCCCTTCAGGATCTGGATAAGACAGGTGAACCCGCAGTGGTGCTGGAACTGCCGGGACAAACGGCACGTACCTACCAGATCTATCGCTTTGATCGCGCCCGCAATCAATATCGACCGACGCGCCAAACCGCGATCGCAGACCGCGTAAATCGGAGCAAGATTCAGGTGACAAAAACGTCGGTGCAGAACACTCTGACGGCTCAGCTTTCCTACCAAGAGGGCGACCAGATAGAGCAGCCGACGCTGCGATTGACTGAGAGCGGGCGGACGGTAACGCAGCAGTCAGTCACGATCGCGGGCGATACTGCATTTCTGGGGCTAGACGGTCCCCTGATTGCTGACTTAGACGGAGACAAGCAGCCCGAAGTGCTATTAACTGTGGCAACTCGCGGGGCGCACTGCTGCTCGTTCTCCCAAATTTATCGCTACGACTCTAAGCAGCAGCGGTATAACTCTCTGCAAAAAGCATGGGGGAATTTTCCAGCCGCGCCCCTGCTGGCGGATGTGGACAGTGACGGCAAGCCAGAATTTATCAGCCTCGACGATCGCTTCTCGTACGCGCTGGGCAGCTATGCGGGATCAGTCCGCCCACCGCAGATTTGGCAGTATCGTCAGGGTGCGCTAACTGATGTCTCGCGCAGTTTCCCAACGCTCATTCGCGAACACGCGGCTGAGCTATGGCAAGAAATTCAACGAGCAGAACCCGAAATTCTGCCTCAGATTCTAGCTGCCTATCTAGCCGATCAGTATCTCCTGGGCACGGGCAAAGACGGTTGGCAGCGAGTCAAGCAAGTGTATCGAGCCAACGATCGCCAGTCCTATTTCACCAAGCTGGAAAACTTCCTGCAAGCCTTAGGCTACATGCCGAATGCCGCTCAAGCGCGTGTTGTGCGAACTCTACGCATGCCATTCGATGACTACCTGGAGGCGGTTGCCCTAAGTTCTGACGGTCGAACGCTGGTGACATCACGGTCAGGTGGGTTTCTGCAAATTTGGGATGTGGAGAGTGGAGCATTGCAGCGAACGATCGCCGGACCCTCGCCCGATGCTAGCCTGCGCGAGTTAGCCATCAGTCCGGACGGACAGATGGTCGCAGGCACCGATGCGGAGAGTATCACGCACGTCTGGAATCTTAAAACGGGAGGCGTCCGCCGCCTGTCAAGAATTCCCACGCCCAGCTCTTGGAGTTCCCTCTCATTCAGCCGCGCTGGAGACGTTCTGCGAGTTCTCGATAACCAGGAGCAGCCTGTAGTTGAACTCTGGAACGCGAGCACGGGCAAGCGGATACGATCGCTAAAGCGCAACGGCGGGCTGATTACAGCCGTCGCGCTCAGCCCCGATGGACGAGTTCTAGCGACGGCAAACAGCGAAAATTACACAATTACCTTGTGGGATGTCATCAGCGATCGTCCGCTGCAAACCCTCGCTGGTCACGTGGACTCCGTGTTTTCTCTTGCCTTTAGGGCCGATGGTAAAACTCTGGTCAGTCGCAGTTCCGATTACAGCGTTAAAGCTTGGGACTTGCCGACGGGAGCGATCCGAGTAACACTGCCCACCGATGCCAATGTCGTCAGCCTCAGTACGGATAAGTTGGTCCTCGGCGGCACCGGGGGTGGAATTACCATTTGGCGCATCCAGTAAACTGAGTCAGTGGCGATGGGTGTTCCATTGATCACTACCCATTTCCTTAACAATCCGTATCATGGGGTAAAGCACAACACACTCCCATGCTGACTCAGATCAAAGACCTAGCTGCTACGCTTGCCCCTCGACTGATCGAAATTCGGCGCCATCTACATAGCCACCCAGAACTCAGCGGGCAGGAATTTCAGACGGCGGCGTATGTCGCAGGCGTGCTCTCCTCATGTGGGCTGCATGTAAAAGAAGGCGTGGGCAAAGTGGGCGTAGTCGGAGAACTGCTGGGACAGGAGGACGATCGCCTACTGGCAATTCGCACCGACATGGACGCGCTGCCGATTCACGAGCGCACAGGATTGGACTTCGCGTCGCGGCAGCCAGGCATCATGCATGCCTGTGGGCACGATGTGCATACTACCGTGGGGCTGGGAACGGCAATGGTGCTGTCGCAGCTCGGGCAGACGCTGCCAGGAACAATCCGATTTTTGTTTCAGCCCGCGGAGGAAATTGCGCAGGGTGCAAGCTGGATGGTAAAGGATGGCGCAACGGAGAACGTCTCTGGAATTTTGTCGGTGCATGTATTTCCCTCAATTCCGGCAGGCGTAGTCGGAATCCGCTATGGTGCTCTGACAGCGGCAGCAGATGACTTAGAGATTACGATCATGGGTGAGTCGGGTCACGGTGCCCGTCCCCACGAGGCGATCGATGCTGTCTGGATTGCGGCTCAGGTAATTACCACCTTGCAGCAGGCAATCAGCCGGACACAGAATCCGCTGCGCCCCGTCGTGCTGACGATTGGGCAAATCAACGGCGGACGCGCCCCAAACGTAATTGCCGATCATGTGCGGCTGTTGGGAACGGTGCGATCGCTGCATCCAGAAACGAGTGCGGCACTGCCAGCCTGGATCGAACAGATTGTGGCGAGCGTGTGTCAGACGCACGGTGCCCGCTACACGCTGAACTATCGCCGAGGAACACCGTCGGTGCAAAACGATCGAAGTCTGACCCAACTGCTACATGCAGCGGCGGACGAAGCGTGGGGCGCTCAGGGTGTGCAGATTATTCAGGAACCGTCCTTAGGAGCAGAAGACTTCTCGATCTATCTGGAGCATGTGCCTGGAAGTATGTTTCGTTTGGGAGTGGGATTCCGCGATCGGCACAACCATCCCCTGCATCATCCTCAGTTTGAGGTCGATGAGGCAGCAATTTTGACGGGAGTGGTAACGATGGCGTATGCAGCTTGTCGATATTGGAATGAAGCCTAAGGCGCAGAGGTGTAGAAAGGTTCTTTCTAGGGATGGATTGGTTGCGCGGGGAGACTCGGTGAAACTGGATTAACGAGTTGAGTAACTTGGAGCAGATATGGCAGCAGCAACTCCACTGAAGGGATTAGAGTTGGTTGATTGCGCACGGGCGAATGCAAAGCAAGGAGTTGAAATGGCGTCTCGTCAGTGCGGCTATGGCGAGGATTTAAACACGTTCCGGCGGGAACTCAAGCAGGCGTGCGAAGAGATGGGCGTGCAGTTCAACGAACTGAGTGACTTGATCACGGACCAGCAGATGATGCTTCAGATGGGCGGCGAAATTGTTGCTCCAGAGTCAGAAGGTAAGCTTTAAGCAGGATTAGGCAACAATTTCAACTCCCTACCGTCAAAGCTAGCCAAAACCGTGGGTTAATATAAACAAACCTAAAGCTTCAGCTAGTTCACGCGTTGTGGGTGAGGGATTCGGTTTGTCGAAGTCAATTAGAAGGGTTAGTCGTTTTGTAGAGCGGCTTGTTCATTCACTGCCGATCAACGATGGCGTCTGGACAAAGCTAGGTCTGCTGCAGACACTAGTAAAGCGAGATGTTGAAGCTCGCTACAAAGGCTCGCTCCTGGGCAATCTCTGGCCGGTATTGAATCAACTGGCTCAGCTGCTGGTTTACACCTACGTGTTCTCGGTTGTTCTCCAGGTCAAGCTCAATTTAAAAGGATTACCGCCGAACAATCTTACCTTTGGGCTTTGGCTGTTTGCCGGGCTGATTCCCTGGACAGCGTTCACAAGCGGCTTGATGCAAGCCTCGAATTCCGTGGTTGGGCAGCCGAACTTAGTGAAAAAGGTTGTATTTCCATTGGCGTTGCTGCCCCTTGTCCCAATTCTATCGGCGTTTGTCGAAAGCTCCTTTGGACTCGTGTTGCTAATTGTGTTTGCGGCGATCACGTCTCAAACCATTCACGTTACACTTTGGCTGTTTCCGCTAATCTGGATACCGCAATTGCTGTTGACTGCTGGTTTAGGCTATTTTGCTGCTAGCTGCACGGTCTTTTTACGAGACATTCCGCAAACGATCGGCGTTCTGCTAAATCTTTGGTTTTACGTCACTCCTATCATCTACCCCGCTTCTGCGATTCCGGAGTCGTTTCGCTTCTGGGTTACCTGGCTGAATCCGCTATCTGGGCTGGTCGAAATCTACCGCGATCTTGTGTTGGTTGGGCAAATTCACCATTGGGCAGAATGGGGAATTTTTTGGGGAGTTTCGCTGCTCGTGTTCTGTGGTGGACTGTTTGTCTACCGACGCCTGCGTCCCGCGTTTGCAGATGTACTGTGATACAGTGATTCAAGCCAGTTGGTGAATAAACCCTGTCGTCTAACGCTATCTAACACTAGTTACTGATAAGATTCGCTATTTTTTGAGCTAATTATTTAGTTGAGTAGGGTAGAAGGAACAACAGCAAGATATGGGTGAGGTTGCCATCTCTCTGCGAGGGGTATCAAAGTGTTTCCATCGCTATGAAAGTCCGGTTGCTCGTTTGAGGGAAGTGATATTTCCAGGAACGAGTGGAGCGGAGCAGTTCTGGGCGCTTCAAGACATTAATCTAGAAGTCGCTAAGGGAGAAACATTAGGAATTATTGGTCAAAATGGTTCAGGAAAAAGTACGCTGCTTCAGATTATTGCAGGAACTCTAACGCCGACTGCTGGAGATGTTCAGATAAATGGTCGGGTATCTGCACTACTGGAGCTAGGCAGCGGCTTTAATCCTGAGTTCACAGGACGCCAAAATGTATTTTTTAATGGCAGAATTCTTGGACTGAAGCAATCTGAACTTGAGCGAAAGTTTGACGAGATTGCTGCATTTGCAGATATTGGAAGCTTTATCGATCAACCTGTTAAGACTTACTCCAGCGGCATGTTTGTTCGGCTGGCGTTCGCTGTAGCGGTGAGCTCAGACCCTAACATACTAATTGTCGATGAGGCGCTGTCGGTTGGAGATATATATTTTCAACAGAAGTGCTACGAGCGACTGAAGAAGCTGAGAGACTCTGGCATAACTCTGCTATTCGTCTCGCATGACGCTGCGGCTGTTTATCGACTGTGCGATCGAGCAGTGTTGTTAGAATCTGGCAAGGCTGTTCTCGATTCAAAACCCAGACAAGTAATCGACCTGTACGAAGCCAAGCTGTTTGACAAGATTGTCGAAGAGCCTGACTCGATAGAAATTAACCTGATATCTGAACCTAGTGCTAACGCTGTAGATGAATCTACAGACCCATCTAACTCTAACAACAATGAAGTAGACGATATAGCCATCAACACACCAGATGTTAGCGTTCAGTTTGTTCGCTTCTTAGATGCGACAAACGAAACAGTTAATTTAATAGTTAGTAGGCAATTTATTAAACTATCGATCGGCGTACTGTTTCATCAAGCCTTCAACGATCCCCATATAGGGTTTAAGATTCGAGATAGGGTAGGACTTGATATATTTCTGACGAATACATACTTGATGCACCAGCAGATCGGGCGTGTAGAAGAGAATTCTTTGGTAGAGGCGTGTTTTGAGTTCTATGTGCATCTAAATGAAGGGGAGTATACCATTAGCGTTGGAGTTGCCAATCAAGGCTATGGTCAAGGCTTTTTCAAACAGGTGCTTGCATATCTGCACAATACTGCGCTAATGCGAGTTGTTAAGGATAAGAATGAACCCCTCTGGTCTGGGATTATAAATCTTGCTCCTTCAGTCTCCTTAAATAAGCATTCTGCTCACACACAGGTTTCTGTGAACTGACGATGACTGTAGATGGTTTGCTGTTAGACAAGATTAGACCTTACACTCTCTGTACAGAAGAGAGGTTGCAAACGCTTGCAGTTCTTAGTCAATACCTTAATTCAGAAACTATTAAAGGTGATTTTGTTGAGTGTGGTACCTACAAAGGTGGCTCCGCTGCAATTCTGTCAACTTACTTAAATGAGTCAAGACATCTTTGGCTTTACGATAGTTTTGAGGGAATGCCTGATACGACGACGAGAGATGGAGCTGATGCCAAGCTATGGGTTGGTAAGTGTGTTGCTTCAGTCGAAGATGTTCATGAAGCTATGAGGTTAGTTTCTACTGAACGAGGATCCTACACAGTGAAGCAAGGCTGGTTTGACCAAACATTTCGCGAAAATTTACCGGAACGAGTTGCCTTGCTTCACTGTGATGCAGATTGGTATGACTCGGTCTTGTTAGTGCTGGAAACGTTCTATCCACTGATTCCGGACGGTGGATGTGTTGTATTAGACGATTTCGGGTACTGGGAAGGATGTAGAGAGGCGTTTTACGACTTTTGCTCCAAACATCATGAGAAACCGTTGCTAGAGCGAATTGGAAGTGAACAAGCTTTTTGGATTAAAGGTCGATCGCATAATCGAACTCCGATCGCTAGTCTCATGGCAACTGATTGGTCAACCGATAAACACCTAAAACAGCAGCTTCAACACGCTGAAACACAGTTGTCACAGCTTCAAGCTCAGATTCAGGAACTTCCCCCTGAAACTGATTTAGTAAGATTTAATAAATTTTCGCTACAAGCTGCCTGGCTGAAGCTAAAAAAGCGAATTGGGCTGGGTACTCGCTGAGGAGTGGAACACCCCCTGAATAATATGATGTCAGACGCAAATAACGTTTGTGTAAATTCTTAAAGCGCTTTAAGCCTTGGTTAACGTCGTTGACCCCTTGAGAGAGAGTTAAGCATGATTCCTGCTGAACAGCTAGCTTACCAGGAGAGCCAGACAACCCTTGAATTCACTGGAGAGCGGCACATTCCTGCTCAGACAGGTATAGACGGATCTCTGAGCGACGTGGACCACCTGAGCCGATATGCACTGGTGTCGCCTTTTGTCAAACAAAAGCGAGTCTTGGACATTTCGTGCGGTAGCGGCTATGGCACTCGCTACTTGGCGCTGCAAGGCGCAGACCAGGTAGTTGGAGTGGATGTTGATGCCGCTGCTATTCAATTTGCTTCTAAATTTTATCAACACCCCGCTGCTAGTTTTATCCAGTCAGATGCTCACCATGTGCAGTCATTGAGCGATAGCTCGTTTGATGTCATTGTTTCGTTTGAGACGATCGAGCATCTCGATTATCCCAGAGACTTTCTAGTTGAGTTACGCAGGTTGCTAAAACCAGGAGGTCAACTGTTTATCTCCTGCCCAAATGATTACCGATCAGCACCTGGAATTAGTGAGTATCATTTGCACAAGTTTAGGCTTACTGAGTTTCGAGATTTATTTCTAACCGTCTTTAATGAAGGCATATTTTTAGGGCAGCACCTGACGGTTGCTAGCTGCATCATGAAGCCTTGGTCTCCCAGTTTGGAAGAAGTTGAGTTCAAGGCACATCGGCATCCACTACCCGCTGATTTCTTTGGCAGTCAGTATTTAGAGCATATTTCCTCGATCGAGAATGCAGATAATTACATTGCCGTTCATGGAGTGGATACTTCGTTAGTTAGTAATCAAGCGAGCATTTCCCAAAACGCTTATCAGAGACTAATGAATGATCTTCTTTATGCAACTGAAAAAATTTCTGAACTAGAAAGATTACGCTCCGAAGTGCATCATCTTCAGGCAGAACTGGAAAAAGCCCAAGTGATTAGTTCCACAACTCAACAACGGGTTGAAGCAATGCAAACCAGTAAATTCTGGAAATTGCGAGAACGCTGGTTTCAAGTTAAACAGCGCATGGGGTTAAGTGCAATTGACTAACGCGTGCGAAGCATTTACTCTGCGCCTTCCTTGACGTAGGGAACCCCCAACGCCGCTGGAGGGGTCGATTTGCCTGCCAAACCAACCATTGCAAGGAGGGCGATCGTGTACGGTAGCATCGTCAAAAGCTGATACGGAATTTGCAGATTCAATGCTTGAACTCGCAGTTGCAGCGCTTCAGTTGCGCCAAACAGGAGACACGCTAGCACTGTACTTACGGGATGCCAGCGTCCGAAAATCAGGGCAGCCAGCGCAATAAAGCCTTTTCCAGCGCTGATATCCTCGGTAAAAAACCGGACGTGAACCAAGATCAGATACGCCCCGCCCAACGCTGCCAGACAGCCGCTCAGGAATACACAGAGGTAGCGGACCTGCGCAACCCAAACGCCCGCTGTATCGGCAGCGCGAGGATACTCGCCCACCGCTCTCAGCGTCAAGCCCCAGTGGGTGCGAAACAGCAGATAAGTACTGAGCGGCACCAGCAGCAGCAGCCCGTACACGAGCGGGTCTTGATTAAATAACAGTGGACCCAGCAGCGGAATATTCTGGAGTCCGGGTACGGCGATCGCGTCAATTCCTGGCAGCTTCTGCGTTGTCGTTTGCGTAAACACCAGCCGCGATAAAAACGCCGTCAGACCTGACGCCGACAGATTGATTGCCAGTCCCGAAACCAATTGATTCACTCGCAAAGTCACGCACAGGTAAGCGTGGAGCAACCCGACCAGTCCCCCGACCAGCATTGCCGCTAGAGTGCCTAGCCAGACGTTGCCCGTGTAGAAGGTTGCGACAGCGCTGACAAACGCCCCCGTCAGCAGCATTCCTTCTAGAGCAATATTGAGGACACCTGATCGCTCTGACCACAGCCCGCCCAATGCCGCAAATGCCAGCGGCACCGAAAGCCGCAAACTGGCAGCAAGGTAGTCGGAGAGGAAGGCAAGATTAGCGCTCATGAGACAGTCGCTCTATTCACATCCTGAATTGGATTCTGTAGCCATTCAAATCTGTTGAGCAAACCACGCGGCTGCTGCCGTATTGCTGCTTTCGGGTAAGCGCTCCAGAGTTTGGTCAAGTAGCGCGATCGCCAATCCGTCCAGCGCCTGCGATCGATCGGTGGCTTTGTACTCACCGTTGTCTTGCAGTAAAAAGCTAAACACTCGCCGCCCTCGCACATCGACTACCCAATACTCTGGTATTCCTAAAGCGGCATACAAATGCTTCTGCTCATCCAAATCGGTTGCCAGCGAGGTGTCTGAGATCTCACCCACTAAATCGGGCACGCGCCACTGGTTCAAATCGATCCGGCGGGGTTCGCCTTCCTGCCAGCGGGGAAACTCCTCACCAACGTAGAGCACCAGATCCGGTGCGCAGGCTTGGGCTTCCGATTTCTCTAATAAGCAGCGCCCAAAGGACGTGTAGGTTTGCTCTAGATGCTGCATTGCCCAGATAAACAGCAACGCGGTGAACAAATCGCTTACACTCGCATGATTAATCCCTTCTCCACCCATATCGATCCAGAGCCAGCCCTGATTAAACGCCAGCCTCATTCTCTTTGGAATTGACGCATCGCGTAGGGCAACGTAGTCCTCCCAGGTAGCTCGGTGCCACTGGCGTAGCGGGATAGATGAGCGATCGGCAGTGGAAGTGAAAGCCGTCATAGTGTTTGGAGCTAAGCGTCATGGTCATTATAGCGATCGCCCCTGTCCCTTAAAACGCAAGCAGGGTCGGAAAAGCAGGCGTTCACCTCTCCGACCCAGCAGTTTGCTTGGCGTGCGACCAACTACAGCTTGAGGGACGCTTTTGGTTCCAGCACGGGTTCCGTCAGGGCAACAGGTTTTTCCGTCTTCTGTGCCGCTTGCAGCATCGGGGTTTGGGTTACAGAGTTATTCGCCAGCGTAAACAGCGGATTCGAGAGAATGCCTGCCAGTGATGTTCCCACCAGCGTAATAATTAGACCGACTTGCAGCGGACGCATTCCCGGCAGATCCCAGCGAATTTCTGGATAGTTCCGCACTGTCTCGGACATCTCCTGTGGCTCCTTCACTACCATCTGCTTTACCACACGAATGTAGTAGTAGATGGAAATGACGCTGGTTATTAATCCCAGCAGCACCAAGCCGTAAGCGCCTGCTTGCCAACCAGCCCAAAACAGGTAAATTTTGCCAAAGAAGCCCGCTAGCGGCGGAATTCCGCCCAGTGACAATAGACAAATGCTCAGTCCCAGTGTCAGCAGCGGGTCTTTTTGGTACAGCCCAGAGTACTCGCTAATTTGGTCGGTGCCCGTCCGCAGCGAGAATAGAATGACGCAGGTAAACGCGCCCAGGTTCATGAATAGATAGATCAGCAAGTAGAACACCATGCTGGCGTATCCAGCATCAGAGCCAATGACTAATCCAATCATGACAAAGCCCGCTTGACCGATCGACGAGTACGCCAGCAGGCGCTTCATGCTCGTTTGTGCCAGCGCTACCACGTTGCCCAGGATCATGCTCAGGACTGCTAGCGCTGTCATCACGAAGTGCCACTGCTCTGTCAGGAGTGGGAAGGCAGTCGTTAGCAGGCGAATTGCCAGGGCAAACCCTGCCGCCTTCGAGCCAACTGAAAGGAACGCCACCACGGGAGTTGGAGAGCCTTCGTACACGTCCGGCGTCCACTGGTGGAACGGCACAGCAGCGATTTTGAAGGCAATGCCCGCGATCGCAAAGACCAGCGCGATAATTAGCCCGATCGGCTGAGCCAACGCTGTACTGGCGACACTATCCGCAATGCTGCTCAAGCGCGTTTGCCCACCAGACAAACCGTACAGCAGCGACAAGCCATAGAGAAAAATTGCAGAGCTGGACGCCCCAATCAGCAGGTACTTTAAAGCGGCTTCGTTTGAGCGGGGATCACGCTTCGTATAGCCTGTCAGCAGATACGACGAGATACTCAGCGTCTCCAGCGAGACAAAAATCATCACCAACTCGTCGGCACCCGATAAAAACATTCCGCCGACCGTTGCGGTCAGTAGAATCGTCAAGTACTCTGCCAACGACGTGCCCGACTGCTCTACATAGCGAATGGACATCAAAATCGTCACGGCAGCAGAGAGGGCAATGACGCCACGAAACACAATGCTGAGCGCGTCGGCGTTGAAGCTGCCGAGAAACGAAATCGGGTCAGAGGCGGCATTCCACTGGTAGTACAGCGCGCCCACAGCAGTTAGCAGCCCGCCGATCGCAAAATACGGCGTCCAGCGAGCGGATGCAGTCCGCCCAACGATCAAATCTCCAACCACCACAATCAGCAGTGTGGTGATGGTGATGAGTTCTGGCAAGATAGCCCCGGTATTAAGCTGGGCAACAAGAGTGGCAAAATCCATGAAGGTTAGCCCAATGCAACAATGTAATGAACTGTAATGAACGTTTACGACTGCGCTGGATCGAAAGGGTAAACGCGATCGTCCAAGATCCTCTACAGTGGATTCTACCGCGCAAACAACCGTAACACTGGATTCAATTATGATCGGAATCTTTATAGTTAGTATTAATCTCCCTCGAAATTCCCGCTAACCCGCTCTCAACCGGGATGTCTACCCTCTGCGCCCTGCTGACAAGAGTCCCTTAGTTCTCTCTCCGCGCGACTGCATCGTCCATTCAGCCTCTGGTCATTCCGCCGATATTGGTTATAAGAGATTAAGAGAACCCTGAAACCAGCCTGAGTTCGATCAGCCCAGAGCCTGCCTCACTGACCTCGCTGATTTTTTCAACCTGAACGATCCATGTCGAAGCTTGTCATCGTCGAATCTCCTACCAAAGCCCGGACTATTCGGAACTACTTACCCCGCGACTACCAAGTAGAAGCGTCGATGGGGCACGTGCGCGATTTGCCGCAGTCCGCCAGCGACATTCCCACCAGCGTTAAAGGCGAAAAGTGGGCGCAGCTAGGGGT
>NZ_JACJPG010000639.1 GCF_014695955.1 Leptolyngbya sp. FACHB-36
GCCCTCGATCTCACACAAAATCGCGTGGTCAGTTGGGGACAACCCAGTACAGTGGATGTAGCAGTATTGATGCATTCACGAACACTGCCCTATGACGTTTGAGCGCATTGCAATTCAGGCAGCTAGTTTAACCATCGCGACGATCGTCAGCAAAGTCATTTGCGAAGGCGGCAGCAAGTTTCTTGGCTGGATGGACAAAAAGCTCGATGAGAAAACCGAGCGGCTCATCGCCAATGCGTCAGAGCAGTACATCCAGAACTACAGCGATCGCCACGGCATTCTTAAAGTGCTGGGAATGCGCGAACCCGTACCGCTGGAGTCGGTCTATACCGCCGTGCAGTTTCTAAACCGGGCAGAACTGCGGCGGTTTGAGTCGATCGACAATCTGGAAAAAGCATTCCGGCAGTCTGGGCGCGGTTTTCAGCCAAAGGATTTGGCGAAGCAAGACGGGCTAGCGGTGGCCAATCGGAAGCAGTATTTGATGGTGCTGGGCGGACCAGGAGCGGGGAAATCTACGTTTCTCCGCAAGATGGGGCTAGAAGCGCTCAAGGGCGTCGCGGGCGGCTACGAGCACGAGTGCATTCCGGTGCTGATCGAGCTAAAAAACTTCACCTCTAACAAGATTAATTTGGAGAAAGCGATCGCTCACGAATTTCGCGTCTGCAATCTGCCCTCGCCCGACGAAATCACCACCAAACTGCTAGAGCAAGGCAAGCTGCTGATTCTGCTGGATGGGCTGGACGAAGTGCCCACCAAAAACCTTGACGAAGCCATTTGCCAGATTCAGAACTTTGTCGATCAGTACGACCAGAACCGCTTTGTTGCCTCCTGCCGCATTGCTGCCTACCACCACAACTTCCGCCGCTTCTCAGACGTAGCGATGGCAGAATTCGACATGTCGCAGATGCAGCAGTTTATCCACAACTGGTTTTACTCTGTTGCCGATCGCGCCGCGGGCACCGCCCAAAAATGCTGGGAACTGCTGCAAAAACCCGAACACGTCGCCGCCAAAGAACTGGCGCAAACGCCACTGCTGCTGACGCTGCTGTGTCTGGTGTACGACCGATCGCAGAACTTCCCCAACAACCGCAGCGGACTCTACTGCAAAGCGCTCCGGGTGCTGCTGGAAGAGTGGGCAGCAGAAAAGCGCATCATGCGCGAGGAAATCTACCGAGGCTTGAATACCGAGCTTGAAGAAATTCTCTTATCCGAAATTGCCTACGCCGGATTTGAATCGGACCGCCTGTTTTTTTCGCAGCGGGAAGTAGTTGGTCAGATCAAGGCTTTTCTGACCAGCAACCTGAATGCGCCGAAGCATCTGGACGGTGAGGGAATTCTCAACGCGATCGCCATTCAGCAAGGCATTCTGGTCGAACGGGCAGAAGACGTGTTTTCGTTTTCGCACCTGACGCTTCAAGAATACTTAACTGCCCAGTACATCGACGACCACAACCAAATTTCCATGCTTGTTGCCCGTCACTTAACCGACGAACGTTGGCAGGAGGTGTTTTTGCTGGTGGCAGGACTGATGCGATCGGGTGCCGATGATTTGCTGATTCGGATGGAGCGCAAAACGCGCAAGTACATCAACACGCCGCGATTGCAGGCGCTCCTGCACTGGGCAGACCTGAGGGCGGCAGAGGGTGGTCCCGTTAAACCTGCTGCAAAACGCGCTGCCGCGCTGTTTCTGGCGCTGGTGCGCGATCGTGCCCTCGATCTCGTACGGGTGCTGCATACCGATCTTGCCCGTCCGCTATCGCTGGTCCAAACGCTGGATCTGGTGCGTGCGCCGTCTTCTGTATCGATGCTGGATCTGTCCCGCGCGGTAGATCTTGCCCGCCCGCTGAACCTGGATGGCGTGCCCGCGCGTGCCCAAGCTCGGAGTCGTGCCGTCACGCGCACCCCTCGAACGATCGCTCAAGCGCTCACTAAGGCACTCGCTCAAGAGTTTCACCAGCTCAAGCTGTTTACCGAGGTCAATTTTACGGCGCTGATTGCTCGGTTGGAGGCGCTGAAACTGCGAGAGCCAAGCTCCAATCAAACCGACGCTCAGCAGGAGTACCACGATCGACTGTCCCAGCTTTGGCTCAGCGCCCTCAAACTGGACGCTGATTTAGTCGATCTGACAGAGCCAGAGCTGCAATCCCTAGAAACCTACCTGTATGCAAACTGGCTAATCGTGCGCTGTCGTCAATCTGCCGTGCGCGTTTCGCCTGCAACATGGGGAGCGATCGAAGCCCGCCTGCTGAAAGGGTGAACCTACGCGCTTCAATAAGCAGCGAGCACCCCTCGTTTGCTATGGTCGAAGCATGGCACACTCTGACGGCAAAGTATTTCTCGTAGGTTCTGGTCCGGGCAGTTCTGATTACCTGACGGTGCAGGCGCAACGCTGTTTGGCGGC
>NZ_JACJPG010000064.1 GCF_014695955.1 Leptolyngbya sp. FACHB-36
CAGCTATCAGAGCGCGTGAAATCTGCGCTGTCGTTTCTGAGTAGCCGCCCACCTAATGAAGCCTTCAACGTCTTCCGCTTTGATCTGCAAAACTTGGGATTTGAGCCTGGTTGGGGCAACACCGTGCAGCGTGTGCGGGACACTCTAGAGACGATCGACCAGCTCATCGACTCGCCGGACCACCAAGCGCTAGAGGCGTTTATTTCCCGGATTCCCATGATCTTCAACATTGCGCTAATCTCGCCACACGGCTGGTTTGGGCAAGAAGGCGTGCTGGGACGACCGGACACGGGTGGACAAGTAGTGTACATCCTGGATCAAGTCAAGAGCTTAGAAAAGCAGCTTCAGGAAGACATTGATCTGGCGGGACTAGATGTGCTGAATGTGCATCCGAAGGTCATTGTACTGACGCGCCTGATTCCCAACAGCGACGGCACTTTGTGCAATCAGCGGCTAGAAAAAATCTACGGCACGGAAGACGCCTGGATTTTGCGCGTGCCGTTCCGCGAGTTTAATCCCAAACTGACGCAAGACTGGATTTCGCGCTTCGAGATCTGGCCCTACTTGGAGACGTTTGCGATCGACGCTGAACGCGAACTGCGGGCAGAGTTTGGTGGCAAGCCGGATCTAATCATCGGCAACTACTCAGACGGCAATTTGGTGGCGTTCCTGCTAGCACGCAGGCTAAAAGTAACTCAGTGCAACATTGCCCACGCGCTAGAGAAGTCGAAATACCTGTTCAGTAACCTCTACTGGCAAGATTCGGAGGATAAGTACCACTTCTCGCTTCAGTTCACGGCAGATTTGATCGCCATGAACGCTGCCAACTTTATTGTTAGCAGCACTTACCAGGAAATTGTCGGCACGCCGGAAAGCGTTGGACAGTACGAGTCCTATAAGACCTTTACGATGCCGGAACTTTACCACGTCACGAGCGGCATTGAGCTATTTAGTCCCAAGTTTAACGTGGTGCCTCCGGGAGTTAGTGAAACTGTCTACTTTCCCTACAGCCGCGACGAGGATCGGTTGACGGGAACGGAGCGCGATCGCCTGGAAGATCTGCTGTTTACCCTTGACGATCCGGTGCATGTTTACGGTAAGCTCGATGATCCCAGCAAGCGACCACTCTTTTCGATGGCGCGACTGGACCGCATCAAAAACCTCACTGGACTGGCGGAGTGCTTTGGCAAGAGTCCGGAACTTCAGGAGCGCTGTAATCTAATTTTGATTGCGGGCAAACTTCGCACCGAGGATTCCACAGACCACGAAGAAATCAGCGAGATCGAAAAGCTCTACGGCATTATCGAACAGTACAACCTGCACGGCAAATTCCGCTGGCTCGGTGTGCGGTTGCCTAAGAGTGACTCTGGCGAAATTTACCGCATCATTTCTGATCATCAGGGTATCTTCGTGCAGCCAGCGCTGTTTGAAGCCTTCGGTCTGACAATTTTGGAAGCGATGATTACTGGGTTGCCAACGTTTGCCACGCGATTCGGCGGTCCGCTGGAAATCATTCAGGATAAGTTCAACGGCTTCTACATTAACCCGACGCAGCTAGAGGAAATGGCAGACATTATCCTGGAATTTGTGTCTAAATGCGACCAGAATCCTAAGTATTGGGAAGAAATCTCCAAGCGGGGAATTGAGCGGGTCTACAGCACCTACACCTGGAAGATCCACACCACGCGCTTGCTGACTCTCGCCAAAATCTATGGCTTCTGGAACTACTCTTCTCAAGAAAATCGCGAGGATATGCTGCGCTACATTGAATCGCTGTTCTACTTGCTGTATAAGCCACGGGCGCAAGCGCTGCTAGAGCAGCATGCGCATCGGTAGAGACAACACAAACCTCGATCGCTGCGGCGATCG
>NZ_JACJPG010000640.1 GCF_014695955.1 Leptolyngbya sp. FACHB-36
TTCCTGATGACAACTGGCTTCATTACGGGTGAAGTGCTGCATCTGGATGGCGGTGGTCGCTATGTATGAGGAAACAACGATTCACTTTCATGGCAATTTGGAGACTTCTTTATGAAATACATCATCAGTGTCGGCATTGCATTGCAACTTGTGGCAATCATGCCTGCTGTGAGGGCAGAAACAGCATTGCCGACGCCACAATCACCAACGCAATCGACAGCGCCGCGCGGCTCGGAACCGCGCCCAGCAGCAGCTTCTAATCGTGCGCGGGTTAATCTAGAACAACGAACATCCACGAAACCTGATTCTGTCAAACGTTCATTGGAACGCGATCGACTGATCTTAGAACGGTTTTTGATCAAAATTATTCCACCAGCTAGCAACTAATTAAGCATTGCTGATTCTAAGCATGAAATAGGGGCAGTATGCTCGGAACCTAATTTTCGAGCATACTGCCAACTCCACCTCCACACCTGTGGAACAAGCTATAGTCGCCCGAATGGGTGATTTGTTGCAAAGTCTGCGAAAACGGACTTCCCAAGCTTGTAGATAGAAAAGTCAAACAAAACGTTCTACCGAAGCATTCGTCATGGCTTACACCAACGCACAATTCCGCAGCATTCTCAATGGTCATGGTTTCAGCACCTCTTCCCAACCGGATGTTAACTTCCCCATTTCCAGCAATGAAGGACCGCTGACCGATAAAATTACGGTTGATGCTATTAAAGCCTTTCAGACCTATTTCAAACTTAAAGTAGACGGCATTGCAGGTCCGATTACGATCGCGAAAGCAGAACAAGCGATGCGAGTTTTACAGGATAATCTCAACCGCGTCATCAAGGCTAACATTCCTGCAAACCAGCCGTTTTATGGTCCCAGAACAGTTGCAGCAGTGAAAGAATTTGAGCGTCTCTACAAATTCAATGTTGATGGCATTGCTAATTTGGCTGTCCGTCAGCGGCTCAATGAGTTAGCTCGCGTTAGCGCTGCCTAATCGATTCACCTCAGTTCGGATTAAGCAACTATCTCGACCGACGTACTCACCTGACACTTGCTGCGGATGAATGCGGGTGAATCTCGATCGTGTTCCGCAGCCGCGCCAGAAGCAAAACAGAGGACTGAGAGGACAATCCCGGAGTTCCTCCAGTCCTCTGTTTCGATTCTGGCATTAGTTAGCTTGTACTAAGCAATAACGCCTTGCGATAGACGGCATGGAGGGTTTCAGTTTCTATAACGGAAGCAGCAACCCACACTGAAAGGACTTCTCATGGCTGTTGAAGATCTCCGTAAAAGCGAAATGATGGCGCACTTGTTGGATGCGCTCGATAAGGGACAAGACATCGGACACTACGGCAGGCTGACGTTTGCGATGATTGCTCGCCACTTTATGAGCGAAGACGAACTGATTCAGCACCTGCAAAAAGACACGGACTTCAATGAAACCGATGCCAAGGCGCTCGTTCAGCAAGTGCAGGGTAAAGACTACAACCCGCCCAAGCGCGATCGCATCCTGGACTGGCAAAAACAGCAAGACTTTCCCATCTGTCCAAATTCCGAAGACCCCGACGCCTGCAACGTTTACCGCGACCTGCAATTCCCAGAGCATGTGTACGAGCACATCTCCAGCTACTACGAGCAAAAAGCCACATCCTGAGCGGCACCGCGAGGCGCAACAGCCCGCATGCGAAACTGCTTTGACGGCACAAAGGTAATGCCGCGTCGGGCAGGCATCACGGCTCCTGTGTTGGCAAGCTCTAGCTGGTAAGCAGACAGCACTGTTGCCAGCACCAGCTTCATCTCGTACAGGGAGAATGCGGCTCCGATGCAGCTTCGCACGCCACCGCCAAAGGGCAAAAACTCGTAGGGCGTGAACTTGTTCTGAAGGAAGCGATCGGGCTGGAACTGCTCTGGCTGCGGGTAGGTCTGGGCACGACGATGCGCCAAATAGATGCAGGGAATCACGATTGTGCCGGGATCAAACGAGCAACTGCCGATCGTCACTGGCTCTTTTACCTTACGTGGTTGGGAAATCAGGGCGATCGGGTACACCCGCAGCGACTCCTTACACACAGCGGTCAGGTAGGGCAGTTGCGCCAGCGCATCGGGGTCATCGCTCCAGGCGCTAATATCCTGCTGAAGCTGCTGCAAAACAGCTGGGGTTTGGTGGATCCAGTAGAACGCCCATGCAAGGGCTGACGCTGTCGTTTCGTGTCCCAGCAGCAGCAGCGTCATGAGTTGGTCGCGGAGTTCGCGATCGCTCATGACATCGCCAGACTCGTCGTGCGCCGCCATCAGCAGCGACAGCACATCCGCGCGATCGTTCGATGGCGACTGTCGCCGCTCTTGAATTTCGGCATAGACGAGGGCGTCGATCTGCTGCATCTGCTGCAAAAACCCACCCCACGGACTCCACGTACCCAAATTCTGCTGCAATAGCGGAAAGAAAAACTGACTGGAATACAGCGGCGATGTCACTGACTCCAGCAGCGTGTTGAGCAACTGCTTGAGTTGCTCATAGCGGGGACCGGGAGCCATGCCAAACACGACGCGCAGAATCACCTGAAGCGAGATTTCCGAGGTCGAATGCCGAATCGAGAAGGGTTCGCCGATCGTCCAGTTGGCAATCACCTGTCGTGTAATGTCGCAGATTAGCGCTCCGTAGGTCCGCATCCGATCGCCGTGCAGCGGTGGCATCAGTAGCTGGCGCTGGCGTTGATGCTGCTCTCCGTCCAGCATAATCAACGAGCGATCGCCCGTTAGCGGTCGGAAGACATGCGTCACTTTGCCGAGTTCAAACTGTCCGGCAGGCGCGGTGAAAATTTGAGCGATGGCGTCAGGGTTGCCAAAAAAGACAACAGGCGGTGAATTCCAGCCCAGCACGCGCGTGGTAAAGGTATCTCCATACTGCTGAGCGCAGCGATCGAAAAAAGCGATCGGGTCAGCAACCAGTTGAAGCGTTTGGGCGAGGGCAGGCGTACGAGGACCGTTGGGCAACGTTGCAGACATGGCAAGTCAGATAAGCTCATTCCTGTTTAACGCAAAATCGTGCGGAATCGATCGCCAAACTCGTGTTTTATGAAGGTAATTTCCCTGAATTCGCTCTGCCATCGTGAAACTTGCATGATCTAGCGCGGTTGTGTCAGTAGAGCTACCCCAAAATCTGATAGCAGTGAGGGCATCCTAGCCGTACTGAAACGATCGTCGCTCCTCGAATGAGGCACTGTATGTACACCTCTGATGCTCCAAATCTGACACCGCCGGATGACGCAGCGCGATCGGATGCACCGATTGCCCAGCCTAGCTCACTGCCGCCGCTAGCAGAATCGCTGAACTGGCTGAGCCACTTTCGGCGCTATAGTCGGCTGCTGGTGGCAGTGATTGAGCCAACGACGTTGACCCTGCGCTACGGTAATGACCACTTCTACAACGTGGTTGGCGTTAGCCAGCAAGAGACTGGAGCCGCGACGAATTTGGGTGACGCACTGCCACAGTTACTATCGGCAGCAAGCAATCAGGCGATCGAGCGGCTGTATCGACGGCATCTCGTACATCGCGTGTTCAGCCAGCAGTACGGGGTCAATTTGGACCAGTGTCGGCTGCTCGATGAGCCGCTGCTGCTGACGTTAAATAGCCCACTTTACCCGGAGCCTCGCTGCGTGGAAGTCTGGCTGCGATCGGA
>NZ_JACJPG010000641.1 GCF_014695955.1 Leptolyngbya sp. FACHB-36
ATGTAAAGCTTTAAGTAACATCCATCTTAGCAAGCAGACTACGATTCTTTACATCTACCTAAGTGCATTGATTCAAACTCAGGGAAAATTCGTTGTTGATCGCAGCGGAATTAGGAAGTAAGGCACCATGCTGACAAACGTGCATCAACAAGCCTATCAAGTGTTTAAGCATAAAGTTGAGATCCTTGGTGGAGCGCTTGACCAGGACGATCGCGCAACGCTATCGACGGCAATTGCAGAATTACAGCCTTGGTTCCAAACTCAACTTCTCACCCTATCGATAGACGATCTCGATCCGGTACAGCAGCAGCAAGTACAGTCTTACCAGGTGGAAATGAATAAACAACTGCGGCTGCTGGCAATGGATAGTCTGTTTCTGCAAGCCGCGCGGCAGTCAGCAACAGCAGGACAGCGGCAGGAGCAGATCCGCGATCGCGTATCAACGTTAATTCGCTACTGCGATGCGCTACTGGGTACCGATGATTCGTCAAAACTGCCATGAGTGTAAGCCTGTGCATGATCGTCCGGGACGAGGAAACCGCCTTGCCGAGCTGCCTGCAAAGTGTGCAAGCGATCGTCGATGAGCTAGTGGTTGTAGATACCGGATCGGTCGATCGTACCGTCGCGATCGCGCGCGAATTTGGAGCTAGAGTGCATCCATTTGAATGGTGTGATGATTTTTCGGCGGCACGGAATGTTTCGCTGGAGCTTGCTCAAGGCGATTGGATTCTTGTGCTGGACGCTGATGAAGGGCTATTGCCAGACAGTATTCCTGCTCTAAAGCAGGTGATCCAAACCAAAGACATTCTGGCAGTGAACCTACTGCGGCGGGAAGTTGGTGCAGCACAGGCACCCTACTCGGCAGTGTCGCGTCTGTTTCGCAATCGTCCTGATATTCGCTTTTTTCGTCCGTACCACGAGTTGATCGACGACAGCGTTGCCGCAATCTTGCAGCGAGAACCACACTGGCGCGTCGTGCAGCTACCACAGGTCGCGATGCACCACACGGGCTATCAACCGGGCACGATCGCCCAGCGTCAAAAGTTTGATCGCGCCCGCACAACTATGCAGCGCTTCCTGTCCGCTCATCCAGAGGATGCCTATATCTGCAATAAGCTCGGCGCACTCTACGCCGAAACCGGAGAGATCGAAGCCGGACTTGAGCTGCTTCAGCGTGGACTGCGATCGCCCCAGACAGAACCCACCGTGCTCTATGAGTTGCATTATCATCTGGGCAGCGTCTATCGGCAGCTACAGCAGACTACACAGGCAGAGCACCACTATCAAGCAGCGGTAGAACAACCGATCTCGACCGCTCAAAAATTGGGCGCTTACACAAACTGGGGCAGTTTACGCATGGAGCAGGGAAACCCTTCAGGCGCTAAGGTGCTGTTTCAGGCTGTGGTAGAGGCTGCGCCCACTTTTGCAATTGGGCAGTTTAACCTAGGAGCGGCGCTAAAAGCGCTGGGGGATTTAAACGGCGCGATCGCCCACTACCAGCAGGCGATCGACTTAGACATTAGCTATGCCGACGCCTACCAGAATTTGGGTGTTGCCTTGTGGAACTCTGGCAAAATTCTAGAGGCGCTGTCTGTCTTTAAGCAGGCGATCTCGCTGCACGAGCAGCAGGGATCGCCGGAAGCCGATCGCCTGCGGCAAGGACTGCGTCAGAAAGGCTTTAACCTGTAAAAAACCCCGGACTAGCCGGGGTTCAACTTAACTTGTTAACAGGTCTATACAGCTACCTACAGCATAGACAGAACAGAACGCGCTGCTTCCAGGGTGTGATCGATGTCTTCGTCAGTGTGCGCTAGCGATGTAAAGCCAGCCTCAAACTGAGACGGAGCCAGGTAAACGCCGTGCTCCAACATGCCGCGATGGAAACGGCTGAACTTGGTCAGGTCAGATTTCTTGGCGTCTTCGTAGCTGTGGACTGGACCTTCAGTAAAGAACAGTCCAAACATGCCGCTGATTTGCCCGCCGCATGCTGTGTGCCCCGTCTCCTTAGCAATTTGCAGCAGCCCGTCCGACAGACGCTTGGTGATACGATCAAGCGTCTCATAGGTACCAGACTGGCGCAGAATTTCCAGCGTTTTGATGCCTGCGGTCATTGCCAGCGGATTTCCAGAGAGCGTGCCCGCCTGGTACATGGGTCCCGCAGGCGCTACCATGCCCATGATGTCCTTGCGTCCGCCGTAGGCGCCCACAGGCAACCCGCCGCCGATGATTTTACCGAGCGTGGTCAAATCTGGCGTGATGCCAAACTTCTCTTGAGCGCCACCGTACGCGATGCGGAATCCCGTCATCACTTCATCAAAGACGAGCAGCGCGCCGTTCTCTTGGGTTATTTCCCGCAGTCCTGCCAAAAAGCCTGCATCTGGCGGAATGAAGCCCGCATTGCCTACGATCGGCTCTAGAATGACTCCTGCGATCTCGCCAGGATTTTCCTCAAACAGCGCTTTAACTGCTTCTAAGCTGTTAAACGGGGCAGTGAGCGTGCTGCCCGTTGTCGATTTGGGAACTCCTGGAGAGTCAGGCAAGCCCAGCGTAGCCACGCCAGAACCCGCCTTGACCAAGAACATATCGGCGTGTCCGTGGTAGCAGCCTTCAAACTTGATGATTTTTTCACGTCCAGTAAACGCCCGTATCAACCGCAGCACCGACATGCAAGCTTCGGTCCCAGAGTTGACAAATCGAACCATTTCGATGCTGGGTACAGCGTCAATTACCATCTCTGCCAGAACATTCTCTAGACGTGAGGGTGCGCCAAAGCTAGTTCCTTTTTCTAGCGCTTCGTGCAGCGCTTGAATCACGGCTGGATGAGCGTGTCCACAGATTGCCGGACCCCACGTGCCGATATAGTCGATGTAGCGGTTGCCGTCTACGTCCCAAGCGTAAGCGCCGTTCACGCGATCGAACACGATCGGCTGCCCGCCAACCGACTTAAAGGCGCGAACCGGAGAGCTAACGCCACCGGGCATCAATTTTTGAGCTGCTGCAAAAATTTCTTCTGATTGAGTTGTTTTCAACGTGCTGGTGATCAAGGTGGACTCCTTGTAAAGTGGTTGGCTAAGTTAAGTTATGTAGATTACAAACTCGGCCTCGGGATATACATGCAGATGGGTAAGCCAGACTACTATTCAATTATTCCATTTGCTGGAGGTGACGGTGATGTCGTATCGATCGAATCGGGAATTACCTGCAAGTATCCGCGATCGTCTGTCAGAAGCCGCCCAAACGCTCTACCGCACTGCGTTTAACTCGGCGATTCAGTGGTACGGTGAGGAGACGAAAGCGCACAAGATCGCTTGGAGCGCCGTCCGTAATCAATTGGTTAGCCTCAACAGCGCGATTTAATTCACGTTAAGTTCTGCAGCTTTATAGACAGACTTACAGGTAGCAGAGCCGCGACTAGTCGCGGCTCTTTCGCGTCACAGGGAGGATTCTGCTCTCAGTTCTCCAATCAGTTGCTCTAGCTGGTCACTACTAGCCCGATATACGTTGCCGCAGAAATCACAAACAGCCTCTGCACCATCGTCCTGAACAATCATCGACTCTAGTTCAGGAATGCTGAATAGCTTCAGAGCACCCAAGGCTCGATCGTGAGAGCAGCGACAGTGAAAGCGAAGTAGCTGCACTTCCGGCAGAATCTCTAAGCCCAGATCCCCTAGCAGTTGCTCAAACATATCGTTCAAAGTTTTACCTGCCTGAAGCATGGGCGTAAAGCCAGCCAGCGCGCTGATGCGAGATTCTAGCAGCTCAACGAGTCCCTCATCGGTCGCAGCCTTGGGCAAAACTTGAATCAGCAAGCCACCTGCTGCCGTTACCCCGGTTGCATCCACAAATACACCAAGGACAAGCGCTGAGGGCGTCTGTTCAGAAGATGCGAGATAGTGAGTGATGTCGTCCCCAATCTCCCCTGTAACCAATTCAACCGTGCTGGAGTAGGGGTAGCCAAAGCCGACATCCCGCACGACGTAAACAAAGCCCTCGTGCCCAACCGCGCCACCCACGTCTAGCTTGCCCTTGTCGTTTGGTGGCAGCTCTACGTCCGGACGGTGTACATAGCCGCGCACTGTGCCGTCCAGTCCAGCATCCACCAGAAGTCCGCCCAGCGGTCCGTTGCCTCGAATCCGAATATTAACTCTGGATTCAGGACGCTTCATGCTAGAAGCAAGCAGCAAGCCAGCCGTCATGGTACGACCCAGAGCCGCTGTCGCCACGTAGGAAAGCTTGTGCCGCTGTCTAGCTTCATCTGAAAGACGAGTTGTAATTGCCCCGACAGCCCGAATGCCCCCTTCCGCTGCCGTCGCTCGAACTAGCTGATCAGCCATTGAAATCTTACGTTTCTTAACAGTTCTACTTATCTATTCTAGAGTGTCGTTCCATAGAGTGTCTGTTTTGATCGAGGGCGATCGCGCCGCCCGTCCACAGAAAAACTGCGCTTGCTGGTGCCACTGCAAAGCTAAATCGGACGGATAAACCGCGCATTTGCTCGCACCAGACAAATGCGATCGTTCGGACCCAGGTTCACCTTCAGCCACGGCTTGTTTTGGACATCATACATCAGCGCAAAACCAGCGGGAGCCGTGTTTGCGTTCAGTACCGTATTGCGCTTGAACTGACGGACAACGGACCACTGACTGTATGTTGCAGGTGGCAGTTTCGCTTCTGGATTGAACCAGTCCGCAGGCATTGCCTTGGACCAGCGACAGTTGACTCCATTCGAGTCTGGATCGGTCACAATCCACTTCGTATGGCTAGTACGACTGGTGTAATCTCCTTGACGATCGGCAGCAGGAAGTGGCGGGGCAGCTAGTGCCGAGATCGGAGCTAGCGAAAGGACAATCGACAGAACGGGGATCAAAAGGGCGATTAGGCGCATGGGGAATCCTTAGTGAGTTGCGCAACGTTGCTCATGGCTCCTCTGGCATACTGAAGATACCAGCACTAAAACAGTTCACCAATGCAAGGAACTTATCAGCAAAGTAATCTCAGAATTGAGCTAGCGGCTTCTGAGCAAGCGCTGCGCGAAAGTTTACTCTATCCAGCGAAACTTCAGCAGTGGCTTGCACCCCTACGACTTTCCCGTGGGCTGCCGGACGTGCTTCAGCCTGGATTAACTTTTTCAAGCGTGTTGGGACCGATCGCGATCCAACACACGGTTGACCGGGTTGAGTCCAATTACCTCCGCTTTCTGCTAAGCCAAGGAATCGATGGATTTCATGAGTGGCAGTGGGGCGAAGGCTGGGTGCAGTCTCGAATAGAAGGCGTCTCACTGTTGCCCCTCAACCTAGGTCAGAGCATCAGTCTACTGCGGCTCCAGCAGAGTTTAGCTGTCTCGAACCCGTAGCCGCACCGAATCGGCGTGAGACGGTAGCCCTTCCGTGGTTGCCAGCACGTCGATCGCTTTAGCAACTTTTTGCAGCGCGGTCGGCGAGTACTGAATCAGGCTCGAGTGCTTCAAAAAGGTTTCCACGCTCAGCGCCGACGCATAGCGAGCAGCTCCCGAGGTCGGTAGGGTATGATTCGGACCTGCTAGATAATCTCCAACGGCTTCAGGCGTTGAGCAACCGAGAAAAATTGCGCCTGCGTGGCGAATCTTATCGAGCAGTCCCCAGGGATCAGCAATTTCAAGTTCTAGGTGTTCAGGCGCAAACTCGTTTGAGAGATCTGCCGCCACGTCCAGCGACTCTACAACGACGACCAAGCCATAGTGCGCGATCGCCTTTTCGGTCAGCAGGCGGCGGGGATGATCAACCAGTTGCCGCTCGACTTCCTCCACAACTTTACGCGCCAACACCGAATCATCCGTCAGCAAAATAGCGGCAGCCATCTGGTCGTGCTCTGCTTGCGCCAGCATATCCGCCGCTACATGCACAGGATTTGCTGCCTTGTCCGCGATAATCAGCACTTCTGACGGACCCGCTAGCGAGTCAATGCCAACCGTGCCGTACACCAGCTTTTTCGCAAGCGTCACGTAGATGTTGCCCGGTCCCGTAATCACATCAACCTTGGGGATCGTTTCGGTACCGTACGCAAGCGCCGCGATCGCCTGCGCCCCGCCCACGCGGTAGATTTCTTCTACGCCTGCTTCCTGCGCTGCTACCAGCACCGCCGGATTAATCCCCTTCTCTCCATTAGGAGGCGTCACCATAATGATGCGTGGCACTCCTGCCACCTTCGCTGGCACCGCATTCATCAACACAGTACTAGGGTAGGCTGCCTGACCTCCGGGGGCATACAAGCCCGCGCGATCGACGGGCGTATATCGCTTGCCGAGCACCACCTCGTCTTCACCGAAGTGCACCCAGCTTTTGGGCACGCGCTGACGATGGAACGCCTCAATCTGGCGAGATGCCAACCGAATTGCGTCGAGTAAGTCTTTGGAAACCTGCTGATAAGCGGCATCGAGTTCTGAACCACTCACTCGAAGTTCATCGGCTTTGAGCGCCACGCGATCAAATTCGGATGTGTAATGCAGCAGTGCTCGGTCTCCCTGGCGTTTGACTGCCTGAAGCACTTCCCGCACGGTTGCTTCCTTATGGACAACCTGATCATCGTGGGTACGATCGCAGATTCGTCGCAGTTCAGTTCGTGCCTCAGCCCGCTGAGTAATGATTCGCAGCATGGAGTCAGAATGCCAGTCTTTAAGAACTATCCGGGTCAAGAACAGGGTGCTGAAGTCGTTCAATCACCCTAAACGCCGCACCTGTACTCGTTACTCTAGCTTAACCTGGATTTTTTGGGGATCGGGTTATTTGTTCATGGAGATGCTATAGTAATTTATCTAGCGTCCTGTCCGTTTGTCCAATAGAGTTCAATAGAAGGGTTTCGAGATTTACTGTGGCTAATATTAAATCTGCCATCAAGCGCGTTGAAGTCGCTGAGCGCAATCGTCTGCGGAACAAGAGTTACAAATCCGCTGTCAAGACGTTAATGAAGAACTACCTTACAGCAGTCAACACGTATGCAGCAAATCCTAGCCCTGAACTGATGCAGGAAGTTCAGAGCCGTATGGCGTCTGCGTACAGCAAGATTGACAAAGCTGTGAAGCGCGGCGTTCTGCACCGAAACAATGGCGCACGTAAAAAGTCTCGCTTGGCGCGCGCGCTGAAGCGATCGTCCCCTGCCAAATCCACAACTGCATCGTAGGTAGTTCAGTCAAGGTTCCAGGCTGTCCGCATCTAGCCCCTGTTCCTGACCTCTAGCCCCTACTTGCCCATGCAGTTGATTGACACACACGTTCACATCAACTTTGATGCCTTTCAGCCCGATTTGGTGGCTGTCGCACAGCGCTGGCGCGATGCTGGCGTTGTGCGCCTGGTGCACTCTTGCGTTGAACCTGCTGAGTTTGATGGCATTCAAGCGCTGGCGGATCGCTTCCCTGAACTGTTCTTTGCGGTGGGCTTACACCCGCTAGATGTAGAGGACAAGTGGACGCCTGCTGTAGTGGATGAAATTCAGCGCCTCGCCCAATCTGATCGTCGTGTTGTCGCGATCGGCGAGACTGGACTGGACTTTTTCAAAGCCAGTAATCGTTCGCAGCAAATGGATGCCTTTCAAGCTCACTTGACGATCGCGCAGCAGCATGACCTTCCAGTAATTATTCACTGTCGGGATGCCGCCGCACCCATGGCGGCGCTGTTACGTCAATACTGGGAGCAGCACGGTCCAGTAAAAGGCGTCATGCACTGCTGGGGAGGCACTCCCGAAGAGACGCAGTGGTTCCTGGATCTGGGCTTTTTCATCAGCTTCAGCGGCACCGTTACGTTCAAGAAAGCGGTTGAGATCCAGGAGTCTGCAAAAATGGTGCCGAGCGATCGTCTGCTGATTGAAACTGACTGTCCGTTCCTAGCTCCGGTACCTAAGCGAGGGGAAAAGCGAAATGAGCCATCCTACGTTCGTTTTGTAGCAGAGGAGGTTGCTCGACTACGACAGGTGCCATTGGAGGAGTTTGCTACACAAACAACGCAGAATGCTTGTCGGCTATTCGGTTTACCGCCTCTTTTAGTAGTGCCGGAGACATCGCTTGACGAATCTACTAATCTTTGCTAGAGATTGCCCACAAATTGCATTATTTTACGTCATACTAGATAGGAGTGGGACTATGAACGAGCAATTAGTGTCTAAACCTCAATTTTTCTTCCGAAGGCGTTCTTAGAAGCTTTCACGTTGGGCAGAACTCGTGAACTGCCTGCTCAAGATGGGTGAATGTGAACCACCTCTGAGAGACTGGAGATTGTCCTGAACTTCCAACCAGCACCTTGAATAGTTTTCGCCTTGGGTTCTGAGCAGAATCCGAGATTTTTGTATTGACTTAATCGTACAAACCACGTAAAATCTGGGACCGCGCTAGGCGTGACCCGTCAGAAGGAGACGCATGACTGAGCAGACCTACACTACACCCGCCTTTACTTTACCAGACCTGGTTGAAATTCAGCGGGCAAGCTTCCGCTGGTTTCTGGAGGAGGGACTGATTGAGGAGCTAGATAGTTTCTCGCCAATTACAGATTACACCGGCAAACTAGAGCTCCACTTTCTTGGCAAAGACTATAAGCTAAAGCGCCCCAAGTATGACGTTGATGAAGCGAAGCGGCGGGATAGCACGTACGCCGTGCAGATGTATGTGCCAACTCGTCTAATCAATAAAGAGACGGGTGAAATTAAAGAGCAAGAAGTCTTCATTGGCGACTTGCCGCTAATGACTGATCGAGGCACATTCATTATCAACGGGGCTGAGCGGGTCATTGTCAATCAGATCGTCCGTAGTCCTGGCGTGTACTACAAGTCTGAAACCGACAAAAACGGACGACGCACATACAATGCCAGTCTCATTCCGAATCGGGGTGCGTGGCTGAAGTTTGAAACTGACAAAAACGACCTTGTGTGGGTCCGCATTGACAAGACTCGCAAGCTGTCGGCGCAGGTGCTTCTGAAGGCGCTGGGTTTAACTGACGGGGAAATCTTTGATGCGCTACGCCACCCTGAGTACTTCCAGAAGACGATCGAAAAGGAAGGGCAGTTTGGCGAAGAAGAAGCCTTAATGGAGCTTTATCGCAAGCTGCGCCCGGGTGAGCCACCCACCGTTTCCGGGGGTCAACAGCTGCTGGATTCCCGCTTCTTTGATCCCAAACGCTACGATCTGGGCAAAGTTGGACGCTACAAGCTGAACCGCAAACTGCGCCTCAGCGTGCCGGAAACGATGCGCGTGCTGACACCGCAGGACATTCTAGCGGCGATCGACTACCTGATCAACCT
>NZ_JACJPG010000642.1 GCF_014695955.1 Leptolyngbya sp. FACHB-36
CGGTTGTAAAAGTCGCGCAGCGATCGCTCTGCCGCCACAATCCGAATTTGGTAATTTGCTCTCAGCTCCTCATAGATCGCTTTCGGCAGCATGCCCCCCTTCAGCAGAGCGTCTAACTCATCCTGAGCGGCTTTCGCCGTCATTAACTGCGACTGAAGCGACTCAAGCCACTCCTGCGACTCCGATCGATGCGATAGTTGCAGCCGCCGCACCAGCCACGGCAAACTTACCCCCTGCCCCATCAGCGAAAATAGCACCGTCCCAAACACCAGCGCAATCAGCCCTTCGCGTCCGGGCAGTCCCGCAGGCAGACTCAGCGCCAGCGCCATCGATAGCGATCCCTTAATGTTGCCCAGAAACAGCACATGCTGCCAGCGCACCGGAATCGCCCGATCGACCTGACGGGCGATCGCCAGCAGCGGATACACGCTGAGAAACCGTCCTGCTTGGTAAGCCACCACCGCCAGCAGTACAGCGGGGAGGGTTCTTACCACCGTCCCTGGCTGAATCTCTAGCCCAATCAACAAAAAAATGAACGTGTTGACGCCAAACCCCGCGTATTCCCAAAAGCTCAGAACCGTAACGCGATTCGACGCCGACACGCTGCGCGACAGCTCCACATTTCCCACCACTAAGCCCGCAATCACCACAGCGACCACGCCAGAAATGCTCAGAACTTGGCTGATTTGGAACGCACCCAGCGCGATCGCCACCGTCAGCAAAATCGTGCTCAAGGCGTCGTCGGATTGGGTGTACAGCACTGTGCCTAGATAGCCCAGCACCAATCCGACTAAGCCGCCGCCCAAAATCACGATCAGCAGTTCTTTAATGCCTTCCGCAATCGTCAGCGATCCCGTCGTGTTGACCTTCAAAATCAGGCTAAACAGCACCAGCGCCATTCCGTCGTTGAACAAGCTTTCGCCTTCGACGATCGTGATTAGCCGTGAGGGAACTGACACCTCTTTGAACACGGCAATCACTGAAACCGTATCAGTAATGGCCAGAATTACGCCGATCAGCAGGGCAGGAATCCAGGCTAGTTCCAGTCCAAACTTCAGCACCAGCGCTGTAATTCCAGACGCAATCACGACGCCCGGACCCGCCAGCAGGGCGATCGGTTTAATCGTGCTTCGCAACCGACTAATATCGGTATTGATCGCCGCCTCAAATAGCAGAATCGGCAAAAATAAATTGATGATTAGCGAGGAGTCCAGCCCAATGCGACGGGGTAGCAGTTCGGCGATCGCCAAGCCTGCCACCACCAGTCCAGTGACATACGGAACGCGCAACCGCCGAGATAGCAGCGCTACGCCCGTTGCGACCAGCAGCAGAATAATCAGCACGCTAACGAGCTGTCCTACCTCACCTTGATCGCCTCCAACTGCTGCCAGGAAATATGTCATAGAACGATTACTTAGCCTTTAATTAGAACCGAGTCGGGTGAGTCCTTTGAAGATGAGTAAGCTATAGTACAGGTTTAGTGCGTCCGTCCATCGTGATCCACAAAATCTTTCGACGCTTTTTAGCCGTGTGACCCGAATTGCTAATAGCGAACCGCTAATAGCTCTGAGCCATTTTGCAGTTACCGAGGATCAAGCTAGTGAGTCCAGAAGCTCTCATCCAATCGCTTTCCAGCATTACCGAATCGGTTTTTGGCACATCCAGTCCGTTTAGCTCCACAGAGTTCGATGAGCACGTGATGACGACCTATGCCCGCTACCCGATCGCGCTAGAGCGAGGGACGGGCTGCCGCGTGTGGGATACCGAGGGACGCGAGTACCTGGATTTTGTGGCAGGGATCGCGACCTGCACCTTGGGACACGCGCATCCGGCGATGATTCAAGCGGTAACTGAACAAATCAAAACCCTGCACCACGTCTCCAATCTCTACTATGTGCCCGTGCAGGGCGAACTGGCAAAGTGGTTGGTTGAGCACTCCTGCGCCGATCACGTCTTTTTCTGTAACTCTGGAGCTGAAGCGAACGAAGGCGCAATTAAGCTGGCGCGGAAGTACGCCCATACGGTGCTGAATATTGACGATCCGGTGATCATTACCGCGCACGCCAGCTTCCACGGGCGCACGTTGGCGACAATCACGGCAACTGGACAGCCAAAGTACCAGAAAGGCTTTAGTCCCTTGATGCCTGGCTTTTACTACGTGCCCTACAACGACATCAACGCGTTGGAAACCGCGATCTCTGAGCTAGACAGTCGCGATCGCCGCGTCGCGGCGATTCTGCTAGAGGCGCTGCAAGGTGAAGGCGGCGTCAATCCGGGCGACCAAGCGTACTTCCAGCGCATTCGACAACTCTGCGACGAGAAAGGGATTCTGCTGATTTTGGACGAGGTGCAGGTTGGGATGGCACGCTCTGGGAAACTCTGGGGCTACGAAAACCTCGGCATCGAGCCAGATATCTTTACGTCTGCGAAGGGGCTGGGCGGCGGTATTCCGATCGGTGCCACCCTCTGCAAGTCTTCCTGCAATATCTTTCAGCCCGGAGATCACGCCAGCACCTTTGGCGGCAATCCGTTTGCCTGCGCGGTTTCGCTAGCGGTGTGCCAAACGCTGGAGCGGGAAAACCTGCTGGAGAATGTGCACGATCGCGGGGAGCAACTGCGGGCAGGACTACGGGCGATCGCCGAGAAGTATCCCGATCACATTAAAACGGTGCGTGGCTGGGGCTTGATAAACGGCATGGAGCTACACGCGGAGTCGCCGCTAATCTCGTCTGAGGTCATTAAAGTGGCGATGGACAACGGTCTACTGCTCGTTCCAGCAGGTCCGAAGGTGATCCGCTTTGTTCCGCCGCTGATTGTGACGGAGGCAGAGATCAATTGGGCGCTGGACGCGGTTGAGCGATCGTTGGCAAGTTTTTAGCGGTTAATCGCTAGTTCTAAGAGCTGATTCATCAACGGAATTTCCTATGGGTAGCCAGTACGTTGCCCATAGGAACTGCTGCCCCTAACCCGATCCCACGGTTCTCTCACTGTCAGAAATGGCAGCGCGTGGGCATCTGAATCATGCAGGCACGACCAGATGTGTTCTCGTGAGCCACGATCGCACGCGAACTCACGGCACTCTTCATGGGGATTTTGCCTCAGCTTCAACAGGTGTGCGAAAGTGGAGAGCGTGTATTCTCCAATTTGACTGATGACTTTTCAGAAGTCTGTAGCTCGGCTAGGTTGGTTCAAGATTGGTATCGTGGCGCTGCTGCTGTGGTGCTTAGCGCTGCGTTTTTGGGGCTTGAGTCGGTTCAATGCCCTTGTGTTTGACGAAGTGTACTTCGCTAAATTTGCCCACGAATATCTAGCGCGATCGCCGGTATATGACGGGCATCCACCCCTCAGCAAATACTTGATTGCGATCGGCATCTGGATTGGCAATGCGCTTCCGATCGGGCAGGACACGGTAAACGGTCTCACAGGGGGGCTCTACACCACCTGGAGCTACCGCTGGATGAACGCTCTGGTGGGATCATTTATTCCATTGGTCATCTTAGGCATCGCTTACCGTCTGACTCGCCGCCGTAGCTACGCGCTAATTGCGGGCTGGTTTGCCGGACTCGATGGCTTGCTGCTGGTCGAATCGCGCTATGCCTTAACCAATGTGTACTTAGTGCTGTTTGGGCTGCTGGGAATTTGGTTTCTTCTGCTGGCGCTAGATAGCCAAGCGGCAGGACGGCGAGAAGCTTATCTCGTTGCGTCGGGCGTATTCTACGGCGCGTCTGCCTCTGTGAAGTGGAATGGACTGTGGTTTTTGCTAGGCGCTTACGGACTATGGATAATCGCTAAGGGAGTTCAGTGGGTGCAGGCTCGTCGCCCACAGGTGCCGGAGTTGCTGACAATTCCTCTTACTGCCAACGAACCAGAATCGGGACGCAGCGTTTTGTCGCGCCTGCCTCGTCTAAAACTCTGGCAGCTAGGGCTGTACCTGGGTGTGGTTCCTGCAGTGTTCTACCGTCTGGTTTGGATTCCCCACATGCAGTCCAACACCACGGCTAGCTTCTGGGAACTGCAACGGCAACTGTTGGACTACCACGCACGGGTCGGTGGCGTAACGGCGCATCCCTACTGCTCTCCCTGGTATACCTGGATGTTCATGCTGCGTCCGGTTGCCTATTTTTACCAAATCACGGCAAAGGGTGCACCGCTGCCCTCGGGAAACTCTACCGCATCGCTAACTACCGATTCGGTCATCTACGATGTGCATGCGATCGGGAATCCGGTGCTGTGGTGGCTATCAACATTGGCGATGGTACTGGTGTTGTGGGCGCTGGTGCAGCAGATTCTGACGTTGCTGTTGATGAACCACCCGACAGGGCAGTGGTTTCAGCAGAATTACCGACTGGCGCTGAGTCCGATCGAGCGATGGCTGGTGCTGTTTTTGGCGATTACCTACCTCGCGAATCTGCTGCCGTGGACACGAGTAACGCGCTGCCTATTTCTGTATCACTATATGGCGGCGTCGATCGTCTCGTTCTTGGCGCTTGCCTGGATTGTTGATCGCTGGCTTTGTAGTACTCAACCACGCCTCCGCACAATGGGAATTGCAATTTGTGCAGGAATTGCGCTGGCGTTTTTATTCTGGTTACCGATCTACCTGGGTCTGCCGCTGTCGCCGATGGAATTTCAACTACGAATGCTGCTGCCGAGTTGGGTCTGAACTATAAGGTTTCTACCCCTGGATAGATGGCGATTCTAGATTTTTTGAAGAGAAATGCAAGATCGCGTTCTTTACGCGGGTATGATGAGCGGAACACTGTTTTGCAGCTCACTTAACTGCTATGCTACAGAGCCAACCCGTGATTGTTGATTTGGGTATGTCCGATACGGAGTACTTGCAGTACCTTGCACGGGGAGAAGATCCAGTAAAGCAACATCGGGACGGGTTTTACGTTAGCGCTTTGGTGAAGTACGGCGTCTCGGAAGCTGAGGCTCATCGTGTCGCGCCGCTTCTAGACCGTTTAGACTGCTCGATCGAAGAGAAGCTGTTGGTGAATCAAGCGCTGCAGCAGATTTGGAACCGCTTGTTGGCGTGTAAAAAGGGCTTAGGCGCGAGGTAGCAAGCAATTAGCTTGCTTCAGATAATTTGTTGCCTTACTGATATTATCCAGAAGGCTGGATGAGAAGTCAAAATTGTCTATCGCATCCCTCATCCAGCCTTCAACTCTTAATCATTCGTCAGAGCTTTGGTAGAGAGATTCCTTAGCACGATGCAAAGGTGCTGTTCGAGGCTCTAGCCAAAAGCCTTGAGTAATCAGCTTCCGGTAGTGTTGGACTTGAGGCAGATAGTGTCCTCGAATTCCTCCATTCCAGCCGCAGCAGAAACCCTCGATCGATCTGGGATTGGGTTTGGCATTGATACCACTCTGCGCTGAACGGGAAAGACGAGATCGATCTCGTCCAAGCTGGGTGTGCGCAGCTCAAACAGACTGAGATCGCCGATCAGAACATTCCAGCACAGCGGTAGCTTGTCCAACTGAGTGCGTCGTAAGAATCGACCGATTAGCGTCGGCGACTGGCACTCTACCTCCGATCGATCGCTTTCCGACTGAGCTGAATCGAGCAAATCCAGCGTTCTGGTCGCGCTGGTACGAAACTTCCACACGCGGAATCGCCTGCCATCAGACAGACTGCGCGTCTGCCCAACGAATACGGGGTCCGAACTTTCTAATCGCAGCGCGATCGCAATCGGCACAACAAGCAGCGCCGTCACCAACAGTCCAACCGCTGCAGCGGCAATATCAATACTGCGCTTCACAGGGGTCCGAACTGAGGCGGGCAGCGTCAGCGGTGCAACGGCACGCAACGTTGCTGGGGTGCGTGTAGCAACGGTCGCCGCATCAATCTTGAACAGACGATCGAATCGTGCTCGCAGCAGCACAGACATTACCGGAGGCGTTACGCTCCACAGCGCCAACTCCGCGCCGATCGCCTTCGTTGACTTCAACCCAGCCAGCAAGGCTTGGAGTCCGGCAGCGTCGATCGAACTCGTTGCACTCAGATCCACCACAATCACCTTGGGGTGTGCTTCAGCCAGCAGCCACACTGTCTGTACGAAGGCTTCTGCTGCCTGAGCGCCGAAATGGGCGGGAGTGCTCAGCATTGCAGATTCTGAAGACTGAATTACCACAGGCTGCGGACTCGTTGCGTCTTTGACTGCAGCGGTAGAGGTGGGACACGCTGCTCCAAGCGCCGTTGGAAATCGCCTCGCCAACTCTTCACTGCGAACCACTAGCAAATCCATTGCCGAGAAGAACTGAAGAATTCGGGCAGACAAGCTCAGTTGTTCCAGCCGAGTTTTGGACTCGACAAAAATAATCTTGCTGCCGCATAAATATTTAGCAAGCAGCAGAAATGGTACTGCCACTCCCGCCCCAGTTGATATAACGAGCTCTGGACGCTCCTGCCGCAGCACTCCTAACCCCAAGATCAAGTTGCGAACTAGATTGGGAAGATTACGGTTGGTGGGACTGTGTGCCCAGTACATGCTATCCGATCGCGATAGAAGCTCCGCCTCAGTTGACGGCGTGCGAAACGTGACCCAAGATAAGCTGTTATACCGAGCCCAAAACGGTTTGAGCGCCTGCATGGCTGTAAAATGCCCACCCGACGAGCAAACAAGCATCAGCTTTTTGTAGCGATCAGTCCGGTAGCGCTCGACGAGCATCCGACACAGCTCGTCATCGGACTGAGGCAGCACGCTAGGAACCCGCGGTGCGGCGAGAAAACGCACGAGGTCGGCGGGCGATCGGGCAACCTGTACGCCCTGCTTTTCCATCGCGTTTGCCATCTCGAGCTGATGGTCGTCCACATGCTCACCGAAGAGCCGCGCTCTCGGCACCAGCACGTATGGCTTGTCTAAGCTTTCGAGCAGCAGTGCAGTTCCTTCGCCGCAGTGACCGATCACAACTCGCGCTTGCTCAACGAGCGATCGAAACTCGGATTCTGGCAGTCGTCGATATACCTTAACGCGATCGGGCAGACGGTTCGATGACCCGTACTGGACGATAATCTCCTCATCTGGATCAATAAATCGATAGCGGATCAGCACATCGATCCAGTCCATCAGGGCATTAAAGGGGTACTGCTCTGTTCCTACAGTCACCAAAATCATAAACAGAACCCGAACGGTGGGACAAGGGACGATTTTCGATCACCAATTCAGCGGGGCGTTAGCCTGTCTGGTGAGGCTGCGTTAGCAGCTAGAGCAACGACTCTGCTGGTACATCTTGATACATCGAGCAGCTGAAGTCGTCGAGGCGCTACGAAGGTCTTACAAGAGCAGGGACGCGGCAGTTAAGGGATACGGTTACGTCTTAGATCGGGTAGGAATAACAACGAATCGTACTGACGCAAGCGGCTTGTGAGCGCCTGATGCGCTGACAGCAAATACGAGAGCTCAGGAGATTCAGATGTATAGACGGAGAAGTCATCAGCCACAGGTAACCCAGCTTTAATCAAGAGAAGATCAATGAATTGATGTCAAAGATACTCAAGGACTGTACGGAATCTCGCATGAGCTCCTGGATTGCGCTAGTGTTTTCGCACGACTTCATCAAAACGACATAGATGTCCTCAGGAAATCTCCATTAGACTTCATGAAAAATTTACACTAGCTTTCAGTATAAATTGCGGTAGTTGAGCGAAGATTGAATCGTTAAAACTACGCAGACGGCGTAGCGTGCAGCTATTCTATTTTTCTTACTTACCCCACAGCATTAGAAGAGAAACAGCTGGATTCGCGATGTATTTCTCTTCGCGGCTCTGGAGGAACTGCTAAGGCATACTCAGGCAGGAGACTCTCCCTATCAAGGTCGCACAGCTACTAACGCTAAGCTGTAGCGGCGCTTAACGATCGCCTGCTTCCAATTGTTGATTGATCCAGAGCAAATGGCAGTATGATGGGGCGCACTCAGCAAGTCGTGTAACACGGCAGCGAAAGATTGAGCTGCGTTTTGATCGAGCTTGCTCCTCCTCCCAAACTGGCATTATGGTACGTCGCATCCCGTCTGCTTGTTTTTCTGCCACAGTAGCGCTCCTGTGGGTGTGTCAAGGAGTTGGCTACGTCAGCGATCGCGCCGTCGCCCAACCCGTCGATCGTCCAACGCTCCAAACCCCACCTGCTGTTCCTGCGGATTACCGCGTCAGTGCCCTGCAAGCAGACAGTCAGGGCACGCTTTGGGTCGGCTCTTGGCAAGGATTAATGCAGCTTGATCCCAAAACGGGACGGGTGCTTGCCCAACTCCGGCTTGCCAGTGAGCAGGTTGACGCGCTAGCGCTCGATCGAGCGGGACAGCTTTGGGTTGGTACGCACAACGGCTTATTTCGCGTCGATCCCAAAACCAAAGCGGTGACCGCACAAAACTTTCTGCTGCCTTCGGCGCGCGTCCTGTCTCTTCTTGTGGATCAGCGGGGCTTCCTTTGGGTGGGAACAGATGCTGGATTGGCGCTTGTTAACCCAAAGTCTGGAGCTGTAATGACCACCGTGACCGATCTGCCGGGGGTTAGCGCTAATGCCTTGAGCTTGGATGCAGACGGTAACTTGTGGGCGGGTACGCTGGATGGGCTAGTGCAAATTGATACTGCTAGCGCGCTAATCCAGCGGCGAATCCAAAATTTACCCGGAACAACAGTGCAGGTGCTGGCTGCTAGTAACTGGGAAACGCTGTGGGTTGGTACACCGAGTGGGCTGCTAGAGGTTAACCCACGGGGAGGGCTACGATCGCTGACTCGTCTGCGCGGACGTAACATTACCAGTCTGCGATTCGATCGCGTAAACCGTTTGTGGGTCGGCACTGCTAATGGATTGCTGCGGGTAAATCCGTTCAATGGGGCGATCGACGGCGCCATTGCTCGTCTGCCCTCCAGTCAAGTTGTTTCCCTTGCGCCAGATACCGGGGGTAAGCTATGGGTCGGCACGCGAGAGGGGCTAGCCTGGGTCAGTATGACGACGTTTCGGACTGGAGTCCATCAGGTGTTCACTCGTCGTTAGCGAAAGGAACGGTGTAGGTTAGTGATAGCGGTTGCGATCACGCGATGACTGGGTGATCCTTCGGTTTCAACTTCTCCATACCTACCATGGCAA
>NZ_JACJPG010000643.1 GCF_014695955.1 Leptolyngbya sp. FACHB-36
ACGATTTTGGCGCACCCAAAAGCAAACCGCCTCGGACGAAACATTGAGCAGGAAGCCGACGCCTCACGCATGCAGGAGATTTTATCCACCGCGATCGCTTCAAGACAAGAAGAATTCCGCCTGTTTTCCTTCGAGGAGCAGGGAGCCGATTGGCTGGCAGGCTACACGTCGATCGATGTGACCGTGAATCCTAGAGAGACTCGTAGCTGGGCAGTGTTGGCAATTACACCGCTCAGCAACACGCTCTACGGTCTAGAGGAAATTAAGCAAGTTCTGATTGTGCTGACGCTGGGATTGCTGACGGCAAATCTTTTAGTCACGCTGTATCTGGCGCGGGATCTGGCGCTGCCAATGGAGCAACTCAGCGACTACGCCCTGCACATCTACCACCATCACCCAGCCGAGCAAGCCCCCAAAAACTTCAAAGTCAGAGAGCTGAACCACCTTGCAGAAGCCTTGGACAGCATGGTGGAGCGCCTCGAAGATCGGGCAGAGGAGCTAGAAGCCGCGTGGCAAGAGGCACAAGCCGCCAATCAGCTTAAGAGCGAGTTTTTAGCAACTACATCTCATGAACTGCGGACGCCGCTGAACGCAATTATTGGCTGCGTTCGGCTGGTGCGAGATGACTGCTGCGACAGCCGCGAAGAGGAACTGGAATTTCTTCAGCAGGCAGACGAAGCCGCCATTCACCTGCTGAAAATTATCAACGACCTGCTGGACATCGCCAAAATTGAGGCAGGCAAGGTAGAACTGAATCTGCAACCCGTGTCGATTCAGGACCTTTGCGAGCAGTGCTTGAAGATGATTCAACCCGGAGCCGAGAAAAAGCGGCTGTCGTTGGCGATCGAGGTAGACGATCGCCAGTTGCGCGTTCCCCTGGATGAACGTCGCGTGCGCCAGATGGTGATTAACCTGCTTTCAAACGCCGTTAAATTCACTCAGGAGGGTGGGCAAGTCAAACTGAGCGGACGCATTGCTTACGGACATGAACTGGCTCAGGATGTTCGTCCAGACCACAGTCCAATCAACCCGACGACGCCTTATCTTTGCCTAGAGGTAATTGATTCCGGCATCGGCATTCCGAAGGAGCGCTGGCATCTGCTGTTCCGTCCGTTTCAGCAGATCGACTCGTCGCTAACTCGTAAGCACGAAGGCACTGGACTCGGACTTGCCCTGACAAAGCGATTGGCAGAACTGCACGGGGGCACAATCTCTTTCCAGTCCACCCCCAGCAAAGGCAGCACGTTCCGAATTTGGCTGCCGTCAGGGGAAGCGAAATTAACCGAGGATCTGGCATCGGCTTAGACGATCGCGACTCCCGTCTGCGAATCAAACAAATGGATTTTGTCTGGCACGATCGACAGCCAAAGCTGCTCACCCAGTCGAACCGGACGATCGGGTTCAATCCTGGCTTGCAGCGTGGGAGTATTCGTGGCTTCCATCAGTCGCACTGATAAATACGTTTCGCTGCCTAGCGCCTCGACCAGTTCTACCTGCACAGGTAAATTCTTCGTCGCGGGCAGGCTAACGCTGAGGTGTTCCGGTCGAATGCCCAGCGTTAGGGTTTGCCCATCGTAGGGCTGAAGCGGTGCCGCCCACGACTCCGGCAGCGTTAGGCGAAACTGCGGATGAGTAATCAGCAGCGGTGCTTTGAACTGCACAGGCAAAAAATTCATCGGCGGCGACCCAATAAACTCTGCCACAAACCGATTTACAGGACGGCTGTACAGCTCCAGCGGCGAAGCGATCTGCTGGATTTGTCCAGCATTCATGACCGCAATGCGATCGCCCATTGTCATCGCCTCGGTCTGGTCGTGCGTTACGTAGATCGTCGTGGTGCCCAACTGCCGCTGCAGTTTGACGATCTGCGATCGCGTTTCCGCCCGCAGCTTGGCATCCAAATTGCTCAGCGGCTCGTCCATCAGAAACACCTGCGGATTCCGCGCCATTGCCCGCCCCAGTGCCACCCGCTGCTTCTGTCCGCCGGA
>NZ_JACJPG010000644.1 GCF_014695955.1 Leptolyngbya sp. FACHB-36
GAGGTCTACCTGAAGCACCGGGAACTGGCGAACACGCGGCGAGAGCGACAGCAGCAGCTACAGACGGAACTCGATCAGCGTCACACGCTAGAACAGCACGTAGGCACGGTGGCGGAGCAGGTCGATCGCCTCCGCTGCACCTTTGATCCCGATCGGTTTCAGCGCGTGCAGGACATGTACCAGCAGGTGAACAGCCGCTGTGTTGCCCTCATCGCTCGTCTGCCCGATATGCTGAAGTACTTGGAAGAGCTAGACCAGCAGGTGATGAAGCTGGAAGCGATTCGTACCAAACGCACTCAGGCGAAGGCTGCACTTGACAAGAAGCGTAAGATTGATCGCTTCGTCAAGTTTGCTCGTAAAGCCTACAAAGACGCTGGACCGCGCATCACCGAACGCTATTTGCACAGCATTTCGCGGGAGGCAGACCGCTTGTTTCGAGAGTTGCTCAATCGTCCGAATGTTTCGCTGGATTGGACCCGCGATTACGAAATTATTGTTCGCGAGGGAGCGCACGATCGCCGCTTCGTTAACCTCTCTGGTGGGGAGCAAATGTGCGCCGCGCTGGCGGTACGACTGGCACTATTAAAGGTGTTAGCAGATGTTGACATCGCCTTTTTTGATGAGCCAACCACGAATATGGATCGACCGCGCCGCGAACAGTTAGCAGAAGCGATCGCTAACATTAAAACGTTCCGTCAACTGTTCGTAATTAGCCACGATGATACGTTTGAAAAAGTGACGGAAAACATTATCGTGGTGCAGCGCGAAGCGTGAAGGTGCTTGAGCTTGTTGAACCAACACTCAATCAAATGCTGCTCTTGGTATGAGCGGGCATCGTAATCTCGTGGTTGCTTGCGATTGGAGCGCGGTGGAATCACAGAAGTTCCGAGATGCTTGTAACGAGCAAGACAGAATTAAATTTAAACCGTTCGACAGCAATCACGCCTTTGACCACGCTGTTTGACAAATGAAGAACCAATCTCTTACCACTGCTCCCAGGAGGTTTGCGCAGCCTAAAAACATGAGAGAATGCACTATTTTGGTGCAGGTTGAACAAGTTGAGACTGCCGCTTTTGGCAGTACTTCGTTGCTTTATACTTCTTCACCTTTACATAAGGTTAATACCTATTCTTCAGTGAATGGGTCCCTTAACATACAGACACAAGTGGTACGGCTTCAAATTAAAAATGGTACCGTTTTCTCACAGAAAGACTGAATTCCTTTATTCACTGGTAAATTCACGCAAAAAGCCAATCTCTATCTTTAGGTAGATTAGCTCCAACAAAATAGAGTTAGGTGATTTAACGATGGAAAGTCTAGTAAGGTTTTGTCATTCTGAGAAGTGTCGGGCATCTACCGTTAACTCTTATGCATCAAGCTACCGTTGGAATCTCCGTCGTCGCGTTGCTTTTTCTCTCCGCACTCCCTGCAATGGCAGAGCGAGAAGGTGTTCCAGGACGCCGAGTTGGAGGTGGAACCCGCTTGGCGCCTCAAATGCTGTCCATGATTCATGCTCCTAACTGGTAGCTTAAGCGCGGCTAACTCTTGCTCCTTGCTCTAAGTTCATGTAGTTAGATTGCCCATATTACCTACACGTGATCTAGCTGTCGCGGAGTGAGAGCGGTTTTCTTACCGTTTAGTTTTTGCTGCACGGCGTCGCGGCTCTGACGCGCCAAGGTTTGATTCGGATTAAGTTTCAGCGCTTGGTTGAGGGCGGCGAGCGCTTCCTGATACTTGCTCGATCGCGCTAGCGCAATTCCCTGCCCCGTCCAGGCATATCCATCTTTTGGCTCAAGCTGAGTTGCTTGACGATAAGCGTTGACGGCTTCCTGGGGCTGCTTTAGCGCCATCAAAACGCCGCCCCGGTTAAACCAGCCGATCGCAGATTTTGGGTCAGTTTCCACAGCTTTGTCCGCAGACGCTAGCGCGTCCTGGTACTTACCAACTCGCCAGAGAACAGCACTTCGATTTGCCCAGATGTCAGCTAGAGTCGGCTTATCGCTAGGATTGACATCGCCACGGAGCGCTTGATCATACGCTGCGATCGCCTCCGGGTAGCGCTCCAGCGTGCGGAGAATTCGACCTTTGTTGAACCAGCCTTGGGAGTAGTCAGGCTTTAGGGTCACAGCACGGTCCGCAGACGCCAACGCTTGGGCGTATTGATTCATACGCCACAGAATTACGGCGCGGTTGCTCCAGGCTTCTGGGTAGTCGGCGCGAATTGTAACGGCGCGATCGACTGCCGCCAGTGCGTCGTCCAGACGGCGCAGTCCTGCAAGCGCTGTTCCCTGCTGATCCCAAGCGTAAGCAATTCCCAGTTCATCCCAGCGCGCATCCGCGTCAATTGCTTGTTGAGCAGCGGCAAGGGCTTCCTCATATCTGCCGAGCTTGTTGAGAGCAGCACTGCGGTGGCTCAGCGCTAGTGAAGAGTTGGGGTCTAACTTGAGGGCTTGCTCATGGGCAGCGAGGGCTTGCGTGTGCTTACCGAGCTTGCTGAACAGTATGCCCTGCTTATTCCACAGCGTTCCGTCTTTTGGCAGGATTGTCAATGCTCGATCGTAGGCAGCGACGGCTTCAGAATAGCGATTCGATCGAGTTAGCGCCAAGGCACGATTTGACCACGCAAGCGCAGGAGAGCGATCGCCCCAATTCGCATTTGCTGTCAGGGAACGATCGCAGGCGGCGATCGCGGCGTCCTGATTACCCAGTTCGGACAGAACGCGACACTGCTCGGACCAGATGGGTGAATCGTTGGGTGCCTGCGCCAGTGCCTGCTCGTAAGCAGCGCTGGCATCCACGTGTCGTCCCAGACGCTCGAAGGCTTTGCCTTTGCCGCTCCAGGCATCTACCGCACGTTTGCTGCCCCAGGCTTGATTGAGTTGAAGGGCTTGGTCGCAGGCGACGATCGCGCCCTCCTGGTTGCCCTGGTCTGAGAGGGCTTCGCAGCGCTGCGTCAATTGTTCGGATGTAGCGTCGCGGTCGTCGGTTACTTGAGGGGCCGACTGAGAGACAGCAGGCGCTTTGACAGCTTGCGTCCCAGTTGGTGCAGGGCTGATAGAAGGCGAGGCAGACGGTTTGTTCGCCACAGTAGAAACTGACGGCGGGGCAGGCAGGCGCTTCTGAGACACTGCTACGGCAGCGATCGAAGCAGTACTCGCAACTAGTGTGGGCGCTGTTTGCTCAGACGGCGTTACGGTTGGCACAATTCCTGCCTGCGCCAGCGCCTTGTAGATTAGCGACACCGCCTCGGCGCGGGTCATCTTAGACGAGGGATTTACCGTACTGACAGGGTCCCACTGGGACTCAATGACTCGGTTTTCTAGCTGCTCTAGCGTTCCAGTATTCAGATTGGGTGAGACTAGCGCCATCAGGGTTGGAGCGCCCTGCTGACCAGAGAGGAGGCGATCGGTATAGCCAACCAGGAAAGGGAGTCCGTGCTTGTCGGCTGCTCGTCGCAGCATTCCTTTAAAGTGTGAAGCAGAAATGAGGGCGTCCGGACGAAACGTCCCATCTGCGAATCCACTGACGATACCGTCTGCCGCTAGCGCCTTAATGTATGGCTTTGCCCAATGAGTTTCGATGTCTTTCAACGATCGCGCACCCTTTTTCACCGTATTGGTTCGACTAAGAGTCTCCGGCGGGGCGACCGCGTTCACTGGCACGGCTGCCACCGCCTTAAGGGTGAAGAAGTTCCCCGTCTGGGGTTCTGTGCTTGATGAAGAAACAGGCGGTTGAGCGTGTGGTGTTAAATCCAGTACAGTAAGGGTAGCCAGCGTGTAAACAGCAACGGTCGGCGGGCGCATAGCAGTGACTCGGAGAATTGAGCGATTAGCTTAATTAGAAATTCCGAGAGAATTCAGCAAACCCGGAAAGTTGCTGGCTGAGACTTGAGGTGAATGTGTGCTCAGTCTAATTCAGTTTCCAAGACAGAGGCGATCGCCTGCTTGGGATTAGTGCGAGCCTCTTTGACATTCACGCGGTTCAGGACCCAAATCGCAAACACCATTGCCACCGCTTGGAGCGCGAATACCAGTCCATACGCCAGCACTGGGTTCGTAAACAGGCTTTTACCCACATCTAGGCTGGCACCGCCTGTTACCACGGCAATCCCCCTAGCTGTCGACTGTCCCAGTCCCCAAGCACCCATGAATGTGCCTGCGGTTTCAGCAGCGGTCAGGTCCAGCATTAAGCTGATGGTGCCTGTCGTAATGATCCCGTTTGCCAAACCAAACAGGAATAAGGATGCTTGCAGTAGCCGAGGATTCGCCGTAAATCCAGAGAGACCAATCAGTCCGACCGCCAGTGCAATTAAAAGACAGCCAAGCTTAGCCGTTCTGCGCTTGCCCAAGCGCGGCACCAGGAAAAAGCCCGTTGCGCTCAAACTAATCAGCGTGCCAATGCCAACGAACGCATTGAGTCTCGTGCTTTCGGAGACAGGCATGCCAAAGACCTGACCGCCGTAAGGCTCCATGACGGGGTCAATCATGAACAAGCTGATGGTCATCACGACCAAAAAGGTGAAAAACCGCGCCGTTTGAGGATTCACGGTCAAGATTCGCCAAGCACGACCGAGCGTGATGCCGTCCTCTCGATCGACGACTGTGGAACGCGAGGAATATTTAGAAAACGTGCGCTCGATCCCCACCGTTGCAACGAGTGCTAGCCCCACCACGATCGCTGGAATAACGGTAAACAGCCGATTTACAGACGCCTGCAACGTCTCGATCGTGGAGTCGGTGCTCAATTGACCCAGCAAGCTACCGCTCAGAACCGCCCCCACAATAACGCCCACCATCAGCATTGACCACACAATGCCAACAAGCTTAGAGCGGTTGTCTGCTTCCGATATATCGACAAGCAGCGCCATGAAAGCGGTCGAGCTAGCGCTGATGGCTAATCCATAGACGACAAAAACAAACGCTAGCAGTCCTAGCCAGCCGATCGTGTGCGGTGCCCAAGTCCAGCCGCCTGCCGTTTGCACAGCGCTGCCTAGCTGCCACATCGCTTGCACAGCGAGAAATGCGGCGATCGCCAGTACAGCGGCTCCCATCCAGATATAGCCTGTGCGGTAGCCGCCAAACAGCCGCTTAGCGTCAGATAGCTGACCAAACCAGATTCGCGCTGGAGAAACAAACAAGGGGATTGCAACCAGTCCGGCAACGATCGTGGCGGGGATCGCCAGCTCCTGAATCATGACTCGGTTAAGCACGCCCAGCGTCAAGATGGACATCATGCTCAGCCCCATTTGAAACAAACCCAGCCGCAGCATTGTTGGCAAGCCAACTTTGGGCAAGTTGGCAATCGTTTTTGTTGTGTTCATGCTCGATCGCCTGAAAATTTCAACAGTGCATTTCCCCAGCGTTAGCAGATGGAGATGGAACGGTACGTCAAGACTGAGCAGACACGACCGCTCTCAGCTGCATGAGTACTCGGATGCTGAGCAGCTTATCATTTGATTTTTAGCGGCACGTCTAAGAAGGCTTTAGCTCAGGTAGGGGTTATGTCTGACTTATAGCCAAATTTCACGATTCAGTCGGCAGGTCTGATAAACGGAATCGATCAGGGGTGCACTTGACCCGATTATGCTTGAGGCAGATTTTAAACTAGGCGGACGGCAGGCAATAATCCCGAAGATTGTTGGTAGAGGACAGCGTTAATGACAGAAGCACGTCAAACTAGAAGCATCTGCTACTGGTGTGGGCTGAGTCACAGCGCTGGTGTCCCGCTCCGAGTCTTTGTCGAGCCATTTCTATGATTGAGCTTCTAGCTGCTCTCTCTGCGTCGGCGGCGGCAGGCATCCGAATTGCTTTGCCACTGTTGGTGATTGGGTTGCTCTATGGTGGTGCGCTGTGGTCGCAAGTGCCAGTTCTGTCGCACATAACGCCGTCGATCGCGTTGGGGATTCTTACGTTCTGGTCTGTGGCAGAGTTAATCATCTCGAAGAGCCGATTGGGTCAGCGGCTGCTGCAAGCGATCGAGTTACTGTTTAGCCCGTTTGTTGGTGCCATTTTAGGCATGGCAGTGGCACGAGCCGCCGGCGAGCCGTCCTGGTTAATTTGGCTGCTGGGAGGTGTGGGGGGACTGCTGGCGTTGGTGCTGCAACTGGTGCAGCTTGGCTGGTCCTATCGCCTGCGTCGAGTGCCGCTGTGGGTCATGTTTGCTCAAGATACGCTGTGCGTTTTACTGGTGCTGTTTGCGTTTGATGCGCCGAGTCAGGGAGGGCTGATTGCCCTCCTGCTTTTGTGGCTGGCGATTCGCAGCTCTAAGGAGTGGCATCGCTGGTATCGATCGCAGGCAAAACCAGGGGCACGAGGGGAACCAAGGCGATATAAGCAGGAACCGGATTAGAGTGAGGAGTAGGATCAAGCGATGACTCCTCTCCTTCCAAATTTCAAAATGATGCAAACGCCAATCCTGCCGGAAATGGACGAACTCTGGCAGCAGACGATCGTCTGGAAGCCCTCGCCTGAACAGCAGAGACAGTTTCAGCGACTTTATGAAGCTGTTCTAGAGGGCAATCGGCAGCTCAACCTGACCCGAATTACGGAGCCGCAGGAGTTTTGGGAGAAGCACCTGTGGGATTCGCTGCGGGGCATCCGAGACCTGTTACAGGTGGACTCGCCGCAGCGAGCGATCGACATCGGCACAGGAGCAGGTTTTCCAGGAATTCCCATTGCCATTGCTCAACCCACTTGGACCGTAACGCTGCTGGACTCGACGCGCAAGAAAATAGCGTTTGTCGATCGCCTGCTAGAGGAGCTTGAAATAAAGACTGCCACGGCGCTAGTGGGTCGCGTTGAGCAGGTGGGACACGATCCGGCGCATCGGCAGCAGTATGATCTAGCGCTAATTCGGGCGGTTGCCACCGCTAACGTCTGTGCCGAATATGCCCTGCCGCTGCTGAAGTTGGG
>NZ_JACJPG010000645.1 GCF_014695955.1 Leptolyngbya sp. FACHB-36
GACCGCTCTCTCCCACGCAGGCTCTTGCCGTGATGCAGCAGGTGTGCGAGGTGCTCGGATATTTGCACCAGCAGTCGCCGTCGATCGTGCATCAAGACTTGCAGCCAGAGCATCTAGTCGCGCGGAGTCCGGCAGTAGGAGATCTGAACCTAACCGTTACTGGATTGCTGTCGCTCCCGGAACTGCAACTGGATACGCAAGCCGCACTCGGCTATCGCGCGCCGGAGCAGTCGCTAAGACAGACCTCGACCGCGTCTGATCTGTTTGCGCTGGGACCGATTCTGGTGTATTTGCTGACGGGGAAAGACCCGCATTCGTTCTACACGCAGCGCGAACAGGGGTTTCGCTTTTACCCAGAGTACGTCCCCGGTTTAACTCCAGACCTGATCGCGATCGTGCGTCGCCTGACGAATCCAAACCCCGCCGAGCGCTACCGATCGTCTGACGAAGTCGCCGCGGCGCTGCGTCAATCCAACGCCGAGAAGCTATAGATCGTTTGCGTTTGCAGCGAGTGCTGACACAGCTCCGACGGTTTCTGATTTGGTGCAAGGGTTTGCCGATCGAGCTGCACCTGCAAGCCCGTTAGTGGATCAGACCCCGGCGACACAATGAACTCTAGGGTTTGCAGATTCGGTAGCTGCGTCACACCGTCTAGAATGTGCGCGATCGCCTGTGTGGAGGCGTGATCGCACTGCTGATACCAGTCCGCGTCCAGCGTCACAAACTGATCGAAGCCCAAATGCACCATCAGCGACGGTTGCCCAAACATTGCCGCTGCCACCGGACGGACTTCTTCTTGTAGCAAAAGCCCGTGAGATTTTGCCAAATAGCGCAGCTTTTGCAGGTAGTCGTAGCGCTCCGTCAGCGACGGAACAGGGTCGCGCCAGCGAATTGCTAGCGTCACCAGATAGGTCCGCAGGAATAGATGCCCCAGCTTCTCTGCTTTGGTTGCAAGGTAGCTGGAGTTGTATGACGTAGCTTCAATCAGCAGGGGCACGCGATCGACCACTTCCAGCCCATAGCCCTTGAGTCCGGCAATTTTGCGCGGGTTGTTGGTAATTAGCCGCATCTGGCGCACGCCCAAATCGCTGAGGATCTGAGCGCCCATGCCGTAGTTCCGCAGATCTGCCGGAAAGCCCAAATGCTCATTCGCCTCTACGGTATCCAACCCCATATCTTGTAGCGAGTACGCCTTCAGCTTGTTGACCAACCCAATCCCACGTCCCTCCTGCCGCAGGTAAACCACCACACCCTGCCCAGCGTTTTCAATCATTTTCAGCGCTGCCTGAAGCTGCATCCGGCAGTCGCAGCGCAGGGAGCCTAGCGCGTCTCCTGTCAAACATTCGGAGTGCATCCGCACCATGACCGGAGCGTCCCTAAACTGGTCAAGATTGCCTTTAACGATCGCAATGTGCTCGGAGTTATCGAGCGTGTGACGGTAGGCGTAGATGTGAAAATGCCCAAACTCGGTCGGCAGATCGGCGATCGCTTCCCGTCGAATCAGCCGTTCGTGCTCTAGCCGATAGCTAATTAGATCCGCAATGCTGATAATTCTAAGTTGATGCTGGCGGGCGTAGTCAATCAGTTCTGGCAGCCGCGCCATTGAGCCGTTTGAATTCTGGATCTCGCAGATAACCCCTGCCGGATACAGCCCTGCCAACCGGGACAAATCAACCGCGGCTTCGGTATGTCCTGCCCGTTTCAGCACACCGCCGTCTCTTGCCCGCAGCGGAAACACATGTCCTGGACGCCGCAAATCGGTCGATCGTGCCCCCGGATTAATTGCCACCTGAATCGTGCGGGCGCGGTCTTCGGCAGAGATGCCCGTCGTAACTCCTGCGCTGGGTGAGGCGTCAATGCTAACCGTAAACGCTGTCTGGTTACTGTCGGTGTTGTTCGTCACCATTAAGGGCAGGTCCAGCTCATCCAGCCGCGCCCCGGTCATGGCTAGACAAATTAGACCCCGCGCGTACACTGCCATGAAGTTAATCATGTCTGGTGTAGCAAACTGGGCGGCGCAGATCAAATCCCCTTCGTTTTCGCGGTTCTCGTCATCTACCACGACGATCGCCCGACCGGATTTGAGGTCTGCCAACGCAGTCTCGATCGTATCAAACTTAAACGGAGTTGCAGCAGAGGACAAATTCACAGAAGCTCTGAAGCGATTTGTGACGTTTTCTAACAATCGCTCTTATTTAAATTGTAATGGGTTTGGGGACTGAACTGGACACAGAGTAGGCAATGGGAGTGGGGACATCCCACAAAACACGATCGCTAGAAATGCACCAGTCTGTGATGCTTAGCTCCTAGCTCTTATTCCCTCCGTCCGACTCCCCCACAAAATCCCGTTCTGGTACTACAATGCAGCAAACATTGAGTGCTTGCGCCATCAGGAAGGTGAAGGATTATGGGGGACGAGGAGCGCATACCAGTTGGCATTATCGGTGCGTCAGGCTATGGGGGAGTCCAGTTAGTCCGGCTCCTGATGGATCATCCGCGCTTAGAGCTGGCGTATCTGGGTGGTGAAAGCAGCGCGGGACAGCCATTTTCGGATTTATATCCTCATTTGGGTCATCGAGTACAGCAAACCATTGAGCCGATCGATCTGGAGAAAATTGCCGATCGCTGTCAGGTCGTGTTTCTTTCGCTGCCCAACGGACTGGCGTTTAAGATGACGCCGACGCTGCTAGAAAAAGGCTGTAAGGTGCTGGATTTGTCGGCAGACTACCGCTTTTCCGATCTGGACACGTACACGGCGTGGTACGGCGGCGATCGACCTGATCGTGCGGTTGCCGAAACTGCCGTGTATGGGTTGCCGGAACTGTACCGCGATCGGATTGCTCAAGCGCAGCTCGTAGGCTGTCCGGGCTGCTACCCGACCGCGAGTTTGCTAGCGCTGTCGCCTCTGCTGAAGCAAGGGCTGATTGTGCCCGAAACGGCAGTGATCGATGCAAAATCGGGCACGTCTGGCGGCGGCAGACAGGCAAAAACCAACCTGCTGCTAGCAGAGGCGGAAGGCTCCCTTGGAGCGTATAACATCGCTCGCCATCGCCACACACCCGAGATCGAGCAGGTGTGCAGTGACTTAGCAGGGCATGAAGTGCTAATTCAGTTCACGCCGCATTTGATCCCAATGGTGCGTGGCATTTTAGCGACCGTGTATGCGACGCTGCGCGATCCGGGACTGGTGCGCGAGGATTTGCTCACCATTTTCAGCGCCTTCTATCGCAATTCACCCTGGGTTAAAGTACTTCCAAGCGGCATTTTTCCGCAGACAAAGTGGGCGTGCGGCACCAACCTCTGCTACATCGGGCTGGAAGTAGACCCGCGCACCGCTCGCGTAATTGTCGTATCGGCGATCGACAATCTCATGAAAGGACAAGCGGGACAGGCAATTCAGTGCCTCAACCTGATGATGGGCTGGCAGGAAACGCTAGGACTGCCTCAACTAGCGTTTTATCCCTAAAACGCTACGGTAGCGCTGGCTGAGGCACTAGAACTGAGATCGCTTGTGGAATCACGCGAAACTGAGCGGGCGTTGCCGTGGTAATTTCTCCATCGGTGTTAATGGCGTAGGGTCGGAGGGTGTGGACCTCAATTTCCTGACCGCGCATCGTGTTGACAAACGACCACGAGGCGTGAGTGCCCGATCGCATCGCAGGCAGCAGTGGAATCATCTGCCACCAGTGACGAATCTCCAGGCTGTAAAGGTCCAAGCGCTGGTCATCGATCGCCGCGTCTGCCGCGACAGTGAGTCCGCCGCCATAGTACCGACCGTTGCCGATGGCAATCTGCACCGTCCGCACCCGATGCACCTTCCCGCTCATGCGAATTTCGGCAGTGAAGGGCACTGACTTGGTCAGCACCCGCACCGCCGCGATCGCGTAGGCAAATACGCCCCAGCGCCGCTTCACCTCGCGGCTAAGCTGCTGCGTGATGTTGACGCTTAGCCCCAGACTGGCGACGTTAAAGAAGTGTTTGCCATTCACCCAGCCTAAGTCGATCGGCTGCAACCGTCCGTAGGCAATCACCTCACAGGCGTCCTCGATCGTCGTGGGGATGCCGAGCGTTCTCGCCAGATCGTTCGCAGTTCCCAGCGGCAAGATTCCCAGCGGCAGTTTTGTTTTGACAAGTCCCTCTACCGCCGCATTCAGCGTGCCATCGCCGCCGCCAACAATCACGAGGTCAACTTGGTCGCGGTGCTGCTGTATTGTGTCCGTCAGCGAATGAAGATCTACGGTGTTGGGTTCTATCAAGTCCAAGCCGAACGCTTGAAGCTGGTTGATCGCCTGCGATAGATCTTCCTGACCCCGGCGGGCATGGCGATTGACCAAGAGCAGCGCCCGTTTTATATCAGTCATTACGTAGTTAGCGATTAGGTTTTAGTCGTTCAGTCTCCAAGAACTATTCTCTAACAGCTAATCGCTAATAACGAATGACTTCTAGCGCCAGAGCTTATTCTCTAAGTCGCGAATCTGACGCTCAAGGCGATCGATGCGTCCACGCAGTTCGTCCATCTCTGCCTGACGCGGCACGCCAATGTCTTGCAGAACATTTCGCAGTTGTCGCTGCATCGTTGACTCAAAGTTGCCCTGCTCAGACTTCAGCTTCTGCATCAGGTCATCCATGACGTCTTTTGCCTGCTCTGGATTCAGCTTGCCGTCTTTGACCAGTTCATCGCTTACCTCTCGCAGCTTGTCTGCCACCAGTGAGGTTGTTCCTACACCAAGCATCAGTATCTGCGTCAGCCAATTGTTGTTGTCCATGCTGTCTTCCTACCACGGGGCTGAAAAGGGATTGGGTAATCCGTTACCCTTTCTATTCTGGCAAATCTGCGGGTTGCCCAGCC
>NZ_JACJPG010000646.1 GCF_014695955.1 Leptolyngbya sp. FACHB-36
AACGACCTCTACAATCGCTACTGGCACGACGATCGCATCGCGTCGCTGGGTCTGTTTATCGCGCCGAATGTCTCTGTAGAGGATACCGTGCAGGCGATTCGCGATCGCTTCAAAGGGCAGCAGAGTTTGTCAGTGCAGTCGAATCGCAGTTTGCGGCAGGGATCGCTAGAAATTTTCGATCGCACGTTTGCCATTACTAATGCGCTACGATTGCTCGCTGTAGTTGTGGCGTTTATTGGCGTGCTAAGCACGTTGATGAGCCTGCAACTCGAACGCACACGCGAGCTGGGCATCCTACGCTCCACGGGTATGACGCCGCGCCAACTGGGTGCTCTGACGCTGCTGGAAACTGGACTCATGGGCACGATGGCGGGCGTGTTCGCGATGCCGCTGGGATTTGCGCTGGCGTGGATTTTGATTTACGTCATCAACGTGCGATCGTTCGGCTGGACGCTACAGATGGCGCTGGAAGGACGCTATTTTTGGCAGGCGCTACTGGTGGCGATCGTGGCAGCTCTGCTTGCCGGACTTTACCCCGCCTTTCGCCTTAGTCAGATGAATATTTCAACCGCAATCCGGCAGGAATAATGGTGAATTACAAACCATAATTATTTCGCGCTTTATAACGGTCGCGACTACCGGGTCAATGTAGCTGACCAACGCATAAAGCAACCTGAAATTATTAATCCTGCTGCAATGCTGAATAAGCGTGTGCGCGATCTTGTAGAATCTCGAATACTGAGCAGCAAGCTGACCGATAGAGGGACTAAAACACCAAGTTCAATCAAAAGATTTCGGTAGAAGAAATAGTTAGTCAACTGGATTCGTCCAGCACTGGGTAGCAGCCCAAAGGGAAGCCTAAAAACCTGTTCACTGAACGGGTAGAGCAACGGTAGCGGAAAGACTCCAACCAGTAAATCTAGCACCAGATGAGACAGACCTACCAAGATTAACTGTAGACTTTGAACTTTGAGGCTACGCCCTCGCTTGCCTAATAGCCAAAGCACAAGTATGGTGCAGGCTGGCACTAGAATTACCCCTATTAATGAATGAGTAGTTCTTAAAGTTTGACCAGCGTGTTGCAATCTCAGAGTTGGAATGAGGTAGTCAATGTCCGGTAGCGAAGCAATTACAAGCAGCCAAATTAACCAGCGCTGATTGCTAAACGTTGTTTCATTGGGTTGGTCCGTCTGCAATGGCTGAGTTGCTGCGTATGTAGTTAATCCTGCCAAACTATGACCAATGAATGACGACATTTTTAGTCTCCTCAGTAAAGAGGCTTGCTGATGCATTTATAGCAACTGCATGTTACAGATATGCAAAAAGGTAGGACCTCGATCGCGTCGCCTAGCGGCGTGTGCAACCGTCCATGCCATGCCACAGAAATGCCTTCACGATCCATCATGCTAAGTGCCTTAGCTATAAATCTAAATATTTTCTGGACTTAAATCGCTTGCTTATGCTACATTTGTAGACCGTGAGTTTGCGCCAAACCTATGCACGCCCAAGAGATTATCCGCTCGATCGAAGCGGAACAGATAAAGTCGAATCTCCCCATCATTCACATCGGGGATACGGTTAGAGTTGGTGTGATCATCCAAGAGGGTGGCAAAGAGCGCACTCAGCCCTATGAGGGCGTGGTGATTGCCAAGCGAGGAGCCAGTATTAACCAGACCATCACCGTTCGAAAAACCTTTCAAGGGGTTGGCGTAGAGCGGGTGTTTTTGGTCCACTCTCCTCGAATTGAGAGCATCAAGGTGCTGCGCCGAGGCAAAGTGCGCCGAGCGAAGCTCTATTACCTCCGCGATCGCGTCGGCAAGGCAACTCGCCTGAAGCAGCGGTTCGATCGTGCTCTGTAGTCCTAGGTTCGGTTAGGGTTGTCATTGATGGCAATCCTAGCGGCTCATGGCTATTTCAGCACTACAAGCTGATACACTGGTAAATGCGGCATTGACGATTCGGCATGTGCGCTCTTAGTTCAGTTGGTAGAACGCAGGTCTCCAAAACCTGATGTCGGGGGTTCGAGTCCTCCAGGGCGCGCTGAATCGATTTTGTGGCATGGTCCAGTCTCAGGCACAAAGGTTGCTGGGCAGCGGCTTTATAAGGTGCTGCCGTCGTTTATGGCGGCGCGCTTCGATTCTGTCAAAGTCGAGCTAAAGTAGTAGGTGCAGAACTTGCGCACTGCGTGAGAGGCTCTGTTTGGTTGATGAGTGTCTGAGTCATGAGCGATCGCAGCATCTAGACGGGAGAGAAACGGTGGCGAAAAAAGACGAAGCAGCATTGCAGGAAGCCAAACCTGGCTTTAATCCGAGCGATTTCTTCAAGGAAACGAAGGAAGAGTTGGATAAGGTCGTTTGGCCCAGTCGCCAGCAGCTAATCAGCGAATCCATTGCCGTAATGCTGATGGTTACGCTGTCAGCGACGCTCATCTATCTGGTCGATAACTTCTTCGCTTGGGTAGCTCAGCAGGTATTTGGATGACGTTTACATCAGACGAATCTCTTAATGATTTGCAGGCATACGGCGAGGACGCTGCTCCTCGTGAGGGCGCCCATTGGTATGCAGTTCAAGTTGCCTCTGGCTGTGAGAAGCGCGTCAAAACGAACTTAGAGCAGCGGGTTCAGACGCTTGATGTAGCTAACCGGATTGTTCAAGTTGAAATTCCTCAGACTCCCGCTGTTAAACTCCGCAAAGATGGAAGTCGCCAGAATACTGAAGAGAAGGTCTTTCCTGGCTACGTCTTGATCAAAATGGTGATGGACGACGAAACGTGGCAGGTCGTAAAGAACACGCCAAACGTTATCAACTTTGTTGGCGCGGAGCAGAAACGGCGCTACGGGCGAGGGCGTGGACACGTGAAGCCAATGCCCTTGGGCAATGCTGAGGTCGAGCGCATCTTCAAGCAGACGCAAGAGCAAGAGCCTGTGATCAAAATCGACATGGCTCCCGGAGACAAGATTTTGGTGCTCTCTGGTCCGTTCAAAGATTTTGAGGGTGAGGTGATCGAGGTGAGTCCAGAGCGCAGCAAGCTGAAAGCACTGCTCTCGATCTTTGGACGCGACACCCCTGTAGAGTTGGAGTTTAATCAGATTCAGAAACAGAGCTAGGACGATGGCAAAGAAAGTAGTTGCGATGATTAAGTTAGCGCTTCCTGCGGGAAAAGCTAACCCAGCCCCCCCGGTTGGTCCTGCATTGGGTCAGCATGGGGTCAACATTATGATGTTTTGTAAGGAGTACAACGCAAGAACGGCTGACCAAGTTGGGATGATTATCCCGGTTGAAATTTCGGTGTTTGAGGATCGCAGTTTCACCTTTATCCTCAAGACTCCTCCTGCCTCTAGGCTGATTGCAAAAGCGGCTGGGTTGGATAAGGGATCTGGTGAGCCAAATCGTAAAAAAGTTGGCTCAATCAGTCGCGATCAACTGCGGGAAATTGCTCAAACCAAGATGCCCGATCTCAATGCTAATGACATCGAAGCAGCCATGCGAATTGTTGAAGGCACTGCCCGCAATATGGGTGTGACGGTCAAAGAATAACCACACTAGTTGGGGGAGAGGCGATTCCTCGTTGGAACCCCAGGAGAAAGCAATCATGAAAAAACTATCTCGAAGACTTCAAGAACTTCAAAACAAGGTCGAAGAGCGGCCCTACGGACCGATCGAAGCCCTTGAGCTTCTTAAGGAAACCGCTACTGCAAAATTTCCTGAGTCCGCAGAAGCGCATATCCGACTTGGAATTGATCCCAAATATACTGATCAGCAGCTAAGAACAACCGTTGCTCTGCCGAAGGGGACTGGACAAGCCATCCGGGTTGCCGTGATCGCGCGAGGCGAAAAGGTAACGGAGGCAACGAATGCAGGCGCGGACATTGCTGGTTCCGAAGAGCTGATTGAGCAGATCCAAAAAGGCATGATGGACTTTGATCTGCTAATTGCAACGCCGGATGTGATGCCGCAGGTGGCGAGGCTGGGTAAGCTGCTGGGTCCTCGCGGTTTGATGCCGTCGCCTAAGGGTGGAACTGTCACGTTTGACTTGCCTCAGGCGATCTCTGAATTCAAAGCGGGTAAGCTGGAGTTTCGCGCCGATCGTACGGGAATTGTTCACGTCCTGTTCGGCAAAACTGCCTTTCCTGCAGAGGATTTACTGATTAACCTGAAGGCGCTGCAAGAAACGATCGATCGCAATCGTCCCTCTGGTGCCAAAGGTCGCTACTGGCGCACGATGTTCGTATCTGCTACGATGGGACCCTCAATCGAGCTTGACATCAACGCCCTGCGCGACTTTAAGTTCGGTGAAGCGGCTTAGACGCTTTCGTGCTCTCAAGGAGAGTTTAACCGTTTAGAATTGCCCCAATAGAATACCGAAGCCAGAGACAGCAGGTGCTCAATGCTTAATTCCCTGCCGAGGTTTCACAGACGCTTTTCCCTACTCTGTTAGGAACCCGAAGCGTGCTTGTGACCCCGGCAATGTGCCCGGGGTTTTTTACTGGCTTCGACCGAGGGCAACCAAGCTTGTTGTTTCGTCCCAATTAAGGAGGTGAAAACGTATGGGTAGAACGCTAGAAAACAAACAGGCGATCGTCGCAGAACTGAAAGACACGCTAGCTCAGTCTCAATTGGCAGTTGTAATCAACTACAAAGGATTGACCGTTGCCGAGATCACGGATTTGCGGAACCGGTTGATGCCGACAGGCTCGGTGTGCAAGGTGACAAAAAACACGCTGATGCGGATTGCTGTAGAAGGAAACGAGACATGGGAACCTGTAACTCAGTTCCTGTCCGACTCCTCCGCTTTCATGCTGATTAAAGATGACGTCAGTGGCGCACTGAAAGCTTATCAAGACTTTCAAAGAGTCAGTAAGAAAACTGAAGTTCGCGGCGGCGTCATGGAAGGTCGGGCGCTGAGCGAAGCTGATGTGAAAGCGATCGCCGATCTACCGTCCAAGGAGCAATTGATCGCTCAAATTGCAGGCGCAATTAACGGTGTAGCTACCAAGCTTGCAGTCAGCATTGACCAAGTTCCGGCATCGCTGGCGCGAGCAATTCAAGCAGTTGCCGACAAAGACAAAGAGGCTGCTTAACATCTTCTACTAGCTGTTAGCTATTAGGTAGACGGTCCGCGGCTTGACACTCAAGACTCAACACAGACTCAACACTGATTCCCTCTTAGGAGATAAACTCATGTCCGCAACAACTGATGACATTTTGGATAAATTAAAGTCGCTGACTTTGCTGGAAGCGGCAGAGTTAGTGAAGCAAATCGAGGAAGCATTCGGCGTTAGCGCCGCAGCTCCAGCGGCTGGTTTTGCGCTCGCCGCTCCAGCGGGTGCAGCAGCAGCGGCTGAACCTGAAGAAGAGCAAACCGAATTCACGGTTCAGCTAGAAGAAGTGCCAGCCGACAAGAAGATTGCCATCCTGAAAGTGGTACGTACGTTAACAGGTCTGGGACTGAAAGAAGCCAAAGATTTGGTGGAAGCTGCACCCAAGGCAGTCAAAGAAGGCGTTGCGAAGGGAGACGCAGAAGACGCCAAGAAACAGCTAGAGGAAGCTGGTGCGAAGGTCAGCATCAAGTAATTAGCTCTGGTAGCTATTATTAGTTGACTAATAAACTAATAAAACGGGGCGCGAATCGCGCCCCGTTTTATTTTTGCTTGAATAGACCTACAGAATTTACAGAATATAAAGCAGCAGAAACAGGAAGATCCAGACAACATCAACAAAGTGCCAGTAGATTTCAGCGGCTTCTACGCCGAAGTGATGTTCGCTGCTGTAGTGTTCGGCTTTGAGTGATCGTGCCAGCACCGCCAAAATCAGCACCAGACCAAAGCAAACGTGCAGTCCGTGAAATCCTGTCAAAACATAGAAGGTGCTAGCAAACAGGTTGGTTTTCAGTCCAAACTCTAAGTGGAAGTATTCATAGATCTGTCCGACTAGAAACACTGCGCCCATTAGAGCCGTTAATCCAAACCAGGTCCGCAGCCCTTTCACGTCATTCTTCTTAATCGCCGTATCGGCATTGTGAATCACAAAGCTGCTAGAGATCAGAATGATGGTGTTGATCCCTGGCAGCAGCAACTCCAACCGAGGTGTGCCTTCGGGAGGCCATACCGGAGTAACGGCACGGAAGGTTAAATAGGCGATAAACAGCCCTAGAAAAATCATGCCCTCAGCAATCAAGAACACGATGATACCGAGAATTCGAAAGTCTGGATGCTCAACGTGGTGAGCCTCGACCGTCGCCTCCTCGTGGTGATGATTCAGGGCAGTTTTTGTGGGATCAAGCGTTGAACCTGTCATAATCTCCAATGGCTTAAGGGTTATTAGCGATTAGCGATTAGTTGTCAGCCATGCGATCTTATAGCTAACAACTAACGACTAATAACTGTCTACCGATTGTGGCTTTCTCCTTGTCGATCGTCCGGGCTAACTGCGACCGCAGGATCTGCCTTTGCTCGTAGTGTAGAGCTTGGACCAGCCGAAAGCGCGGGATCGTCTGGGTCAGACAGCGGCACATCGACTTGCGTTGCGCGATTGCCCATACCGTAGTCGTAGGGACCCGTCGCTAGAACGGGGTCAGCCTCAAAGTTTTCCACAGGCGGTGGGGAGGTCGTCATCCACTCCAGCGTCAGACCGTTCCAGGGGTTGTCGCCCGCTTTAGGTCCATACAGCCAACTCCAACCAACGTTAACGATGAAAGGAATCGTGGAGACTGCCAGGATGTACGCACCGATCGAGCAGATTAAGTTCAGCGTGGCAAATTTGGGATCGTACTCGGCAATGCGTCGGTTCATCCCTTCCAGTCCCAGCTTGTGCATGGGCATGAATGCGAGATTAAATCCGATCAAATTCATCCAAAAATGAATCTTACCCCAGGTTTCGTCTAGCATTCGTCCCGTCATCTTCGGGAACCAGTGGTAGAAACCAGCATAGAGACCAAAGACGCTGCCACCAAATAGCACATAGTGCAGGTGCGCCACGATGAAGTAAGTGTCGTGCACGTGAATATCAAACGGAACCGCTGCAACCATGACGCCGCTGATGCCGCCAATCACAAACATAGACACAAAGCCCATCGCAAACAGCATGGCGCTGTTCAGGCGCAGCTTACCGCCCCAGATTGTTGCTAGCCAGCTAAACACTTTGATCCCTGTGGGCACGGCGATGACCATTGTCGTGATCATGAAAAACATCCGCAGCCACGCAGGGGTACCACTCGTAAACATATGGTGTGCCCAAACGATCAGCCCCAAAAAGCTAATTGCAAGGCTGGAGTAAGCGATCGCCTTGTAGCCAAAAACTGGCTTGCGGGAGTGCACTGGCAGAATTTCTGAGATCATGCCAAAGATCGGCAGGATCATGATGTAAACGGCGGGGTGCGAGTAAAACCAGAACATGTGCTGGTAAACGATCGGGTCCCCACCGCCCGTGGGATTAAAGAACGACGTGCCCACGATCAAATCAAATGCTAGTAGAATCAGCGCCCCTGCCAGAACTGGAGTCGCGATCAGCGCCAGCGCCGAGGTCGCCAACATCGACCAGCAGAACAGCGGCATCTGATTGAAGCCCATACCGGGCACTCGCATTTTGACGATCGTCACGATGAAGTTCACCGCTGCCAAGATCGACGAGGTTCCCAGGACCAGCACGCTCATGATCCAGATGCCTTCCCCAAACTTGCCAGCCACCAAACTCAAGGGTGGATACGAAGTCCATCCTGCTTCGGGTGCGCCGACCAGAAAGCTTGCCAGCAGCAGAATTCCAGCAGGTGGAATCATCCAGAAAGCAAGCGCGTTCAGTCGGGGAAACGCCATGTCTCGTGCGCCAATCAGTAGGGGAATCAGGTAATTCCCAAATCCTCCAGTCGCTCCAGGAACGATCCACAGGAAGATCATCACCGTGGCATGGACGGTGAACAAGCTGTTGTACACTTCTGGGCTGACAAAATCCGATGCCGGCGTTGCCAGTTCAGTGCGAACAGCAGTCGCTAACGTGCCGCCAATCAGATAAAAAATGTACGTCGTCACAAGGTACTGAATGCCAATTACCTTGTGATCCGTACTAAAGCTAAAGTATTTGCGCCAGTTGTTGCGGGCCGGCTCTGAGCCACGCGCCGCTTCGTTAGCCGTTTCTTGAAGCTGTGCTTGAGTCATAAGTTGCTAGCTTGCAGAAGGGTGAGCGTGGGCGGGAGACTGAATCTGGCTGAGTACGTTGGCATCCACGCCCAGTTCCGAGACGAACGGAGCCAAGAATTCGTCGGGGGACTGCTCGGCTGGATTCGTGGCGATCGCCCCATCCAATCCTTGAGCGCTTGCTACTTTCTGGCTATCGATCCAGGCTGTGTAGTCCGCAGGCGATTCAGCAATCACCTTGGTCTTCATGACACCGTGATAGGGACCGCACAGTTCCGCACAGATTACGGGGTACTCACCCACTAGTGATGGGGTGAAGCGAAGTTCGGTTTGGCGACCAGGAACCGCGTCTTGCTTCAGGCGGTACTCCGGCACCCAAAAGGCATGTAGCACATCATTGGCAGAAATATTGAGTAGCACTTCACGTCCAACCGGAAGGTGCAGTTCAGCCGACACAACTCCACTGTCAGGATACGTAAAGATCCAGGCATACTGCATCCCTGTTGCGCTAACTGTCAGGGCTGGAGGTCGACCGCTCTTGTCAGGAGTCGCGCCAATCCGTGGCGAGACAGTTCCCAGCGTGGGTGCGTCTTTTTTCTGCGGTAGATCGGTCCGCACTGCATCCGTCACTGGGTCTTGGTTCACCTGGTCCGACATCTCCTGATTGCGAGTCTGACCTTCGGACACAGCAGCCGGGGGTTCGTCCAAGGTAGCCGCGATCGCTGCACCGGGCATCGCTGCCATCTGATGCTGAGCGGGACCGTGTGCCACCGAGTGATCCATTGGGTTCAACCCACCGATCGCGTTGTAGACCTCGAAGCTATAGACCGCAAGTCCCAGAACAATTACAGCCGGAATCGAAGTCCAGAGAATCTCCAGAGGAATGTTGCCGTGCACTGGGGGACCGTCTGTGTCATCACCGGGGCGCTGGCGAAATCGAAATGCCGAAAACACGAGCACTCCAATGACCAGCAGAAACAGCCCGGTGCCGATCGTCATCATTAGATTGAACAGCCCGTCAATCAACGGGGCTTCTTGAGAGGCTTGGACTGGCAATAACCCATGATTCTGCCCGTACCACAAACTGACTAGGGTCAGAACAATACCAGCCAGCAGGGTTGTAATGGAGCTTGGAATGTTCACAGCAATCTGCCTAAAACTCAGGATTTACAGCAAGTAGCGATGGTAAACGTTGAGGCTAGGGAGAGGAAACACGTTCTTCGGATAACCTCAATTGTTATCCAATGCTTTCAGGAAACCCTGTATACCCTTACACGGTATCCCAGCGTCCTCAAAAACAGAGTGACCGTTTGTCATCCTTAGGAATTTCTTCAGGATCGGTCGCTCGCCTCTAGCGTAGTCACTCCGACAGAAATCGCCCATCCTTCACGTGATAGATGTCCATTTGAGCGGATGCGGCTACGTTAAAACACGTCCTCACGATATTCTAAAGTTATGTGACTTTTTGTAAAGATAATGCGGTGCTCCAATTGCTTAATCCAAAGAAAAACCTAAGCCTCCTAACTCCTAGGGGCAGCGTTACTAAAGTAGTAAATGAACTTCGCGATCATCAGCACAATTCGTAACGATAGTGCTAGGTTCGAGGTGAGCAAGTGCTCAATGTTGAGTTAAGTAATTTTGCGTAGAAGGTTAAGCGAATGGCTGATGTTGCCCTCCATCACTCTGCCGCTGGGCAATTAAACCCGCAGGAACGCATCCGCCGCTTTGCGCTAGGAATGGCGGTAGAAACGCTGTTTCTGATGGCGGTTGGCAGTGCTACTCGTGTGATGAATGCTGGACTCGCTTGCCCCGATTGGCCCCTTTGCTACGGCGAACTGGTTCCGCAGCAACAGATGAACCTCGAAGTTTTTCTAGAATGGTTTCATCGGCTGGCAGCGTCCTCGATCGGGCTGTTTGCGATCGCGCTGGCAGCGATGGCGTGGTGGTACCGCCGCTCCGTACCTAACTGGGTGCCTTGGGCGTGCAGCTTGGCTTTGGGATTGGTAATTGTTCAAGGCGTTCTGGGCGGGCTGACCGTGACAGAACTGCTGCGGTTTGACCTCGTTACGGCTCACTTAGGAACCGCGCTGCTGTTTTTCGTGACGCTGCTGACGATCGGTGTGTGCCTAACGCCCTATCGAGGCACCGGAACGGTTGGCAAGCTCTCCTGGGTTGGCTTAGTCGCTGCCATCCTGGTTTACCTGCAAAGCATTTTGGGAGCGCTGGTCGGTTCTCAATGGGCGCTGCACCAATGCTTAAGTACGTCCCGGCTGTGTGCAGTAATGAACAGCCACCTTGTGGGAGTTGTGCCGCCGACGCTGGCGATCGTCGCACTCGTCGTGTTGTCGTGGCGCACACCTGCACTACATCCTGCCCTTCGCAGGCTGGCGAATCTAGCAGGCGGATTGGTTGTGCTCCAGATTGTGCTGGGCGTGGCGACGTTTAAACTCCGCCTGCAAGTGGAGCCCCTAACTGTAGCGCATCAGGTGATCGGTGCGGCTCTCCTCGGAACTCTCGTGGCGTTTGCGGTGCTAGCGCTGCGAGATGTCCCTACCTCAGCTCAATCATCGGGGCTCATCAAATCCTCGACAACGGTCGATCGTCAGCCTGCCTAAAGGATTTTTAGTCGCTTATTTTAGTTGTTAATAGGAACTCGGCCATCACCAGAAGCTAATAACTAAAAAAGCTGACCACTGATTACTAATGACCTCATTTGTTGAGGAAATTTTTACGAATGCAAGAAACTTTACTGACTGCTCCTCGCAAACACGACAACGCTCTTCAAGTTCTTCAGAGCTACTACCAACTCACCAAGCCCCGCATTATTCTGCTGCTGCTGATTACGACAGCAGGCAGTATGTGGATTGCAGCGGATGGACAGGTAAACCCTGTGCTGCTGCTGGCAACGTTAACCAGTGGGGCGTGTGCGGCTGGTGCCGCCAACACGATTAACTGCCTGTACGATCGCGATATTGACTACATCATGGAGCGGACGCGCCATCGGCCTTTGCCCTCGGGTCGTGTGCTGCCGCCTCATGCGCTCATATTTGCGATCGCCCTGACGGTAGTTTCCTTTACGCTGCTGGCAGTGTTTGCAAATGTACTAAGCGCTTGTCTGGCGATGTCTGGCATCGTCTTCTACGTCCTGATCTACACCCACTGGCTGAAGCGGCACAGCACGCTAAACATTGTCATCGGTGGTGCAGCGGGCGCAATTCCGCCGCTTGTGGGTTGGGCAGCCGTCACGGGCGATTTAAGTTGGGCGGCTTGGGTGCTGTTTGCCATTATTTTCTTATGGACGCCGCCGCACTTTTGGGCGCTAGCGGTGATGATTCGAGAAGACTACGCCAAAGTGGGCGTTCCGATGCTGCCCGTGGTAGAAGGAAACGAATCCACTGCCCGTCAAATCTTTGCCTATACACTGCTGCTGATCCCGGTAACGCTGCTGTTGGTGTATCCGCTGCACGTCATGGGGATTGTTTATGCGGCGATCGCGCTGCTGCTAGGGGCAGTGTTTGTCCAGAAGGCGTGGCAGCTTGTGCAAGCTCCCTCAGATTTACAGGTGGCGCGATCGGTGTTCAAATTCTCGATTCTCTATCTCATGCTGCTGTGTACCGGCATGGCATTGGATAGTCTTCCAGTGATGCACCAGCTTACCCACGGGCTAACGCAAAATGTTGAAACCTTTCTGAGCGCGGCGCCGTTTGAGAAAATCCTGACATTTTAGAATAGAGGTTGGGTTGTATCACTAGGTTAAGGAGGAGTGGCTTATGGCTCCTGCGGTTTTGATTGAAAAGCTGCAAAAGCGCTACGGTTCGGTAGAAGCGGTGAAGGACGTATCCTTGCAGGTCGAACCGGGAGAAATCTTCGGTTTGCTAGGTCCTAACGGCGCGGGCAAGACGACGACGCTGCGCTGTCTCTGCACGCTGGCGGAACCAGATGCTGGACGAGTAGAGATTTCTGGAATTTCGGTGACGGCGAATCCCCGGTTGGCACGTCAGCGACTGGGCTATGTGTCTCAAGAAGTCGCACCGGACAAGGTGCTGACAGGGCGAGAACTGCTGCAACTGCAAGCAGCGATCTACCATCTGCCCCGATCGATCGCGCCCGATCGCATCAACACGATGCTGTCGCTGCTGGGACTGCAAGAATACGCCGACAAAAAAACGGGCACCTACTCCGGCGGTCTCAAGAAGCGCTTAGATTTGGCGGCTGGGCTTCTGCACCAGCCCGATGTGCTAGTGCTAGATGAACCCACCGTCGGACTCGACATCGAAAGCCGACTCGTCGTATGGGACTTTTTGCGGCAGCTACGATCGCAGGGAACCACTGTACTGATTACCAGCCACTATCTCGAAGAAATCGACGCGCTAGCAGACCGCGTTGCCATTATCGATCGTGGCACCGTGATTGCAGCAGGCAAGCCATCCGACCTGAAAAATAACCTTGGGGGCGATCGAATTACGCTGCGGATTCGAGAGTTTGCGCCGATCGAGGAAGCCGAAAAAGCAAAGATGCTGCTTCAGTCGATTCCTTCCGTGCAGGAAGTCATCATCAATAGCGCTCAGGGAAACTCGCTGAATCTTGTTGTTGCTCCCCAGAGCGAAGCGCTTTCGACCATCCAAACTGCGCTACAGGCGGCGGGATTGCCCACGTTTGGCATCGCTCAATCGCGCCCCAGCTTAGATGACGTTTACCTGGCTGCAACAGGTCGGACGTTGCTAGATGCCGAGATTGCCGCAGCGGGAAACCGCGACGAGAAAGCGGAGCGTAAGCAGAACATGCGGTAGGCGCGCGATCGATGGCTCATATCAAACTATTCCCGAAGCTAGGAGGCGTATGTCGCTAACGGTTCAAGACCTGGAGAACATGCAGCAGCAGTATCCGGACTACCGCATGGAGCTAGTTGACGGGAATATTATTGTTATGAGTCCATCGGGGTACCAGTCAGACGAAGTCGCGGCTGCAATTATTGCTCAGCTATCAAACTGGGTGAGACCGCGTAAGTTAGGGCGCGTTGCAGCTTCTAGCGCTGGATTTATCTTGCCCAACAGTAATGTGCGTGCTCCGGATGCCTCCTTCGTGCGGGCGGATAAGTTGAAGCGCTCCTCTGAGAATTATGTCCAGGTTGTGCCCGATCTGACGTTTGAAGTCAAATCGAAGAGTGATTCGTTGAAAAGTTTGCGCGAAAAAATTCAAGAATTCTTGGAATTAGGAACGCAGGTCAGCGTTTTAGTCGATCCGAGAACTCGAACAATGGAGGTTTACCGCCTCGGTCAAGCGGCGATTGTTTTACAAGATGGCGATGTTCTGACGGTGCCCGACCTGCTTCCAGGATGGCAGTTAGCGGTTGAGGAAGTGTGGTCACCTGAATTTGATTAAAGCGCTGCAAGTTTTTTAGCGTGAAGCCAGTAACAGTAAACAAAACTAATCTTCCTTAAAGTTGTGTAACTTAGAGTTAAGTGGAGATAACAAAATGAGCAGCAGCAATATTACGCCTCTAAAGCCAGATATTTCAACCACCGCTTCGTCTGGTAGCCGTCAGTTAGCGCTTGAGCCGACCTCTGCCTTAAGCGATTTTTTGCAAGAAACGATCGCCCTGTCCCGCCGCCTGTTTATCCAACTGCAACGTCGTCCTTCGACCTTGATTGCGGGGATCATTCAGCCAGTGATGTGGTTAATTCTGTTTGGGGCACTGTTCCAAAACGCGCCAGAGGGCTTGTTTGGCAATAGCGTTAGCTACGGTCAGTTTTTGGGCGCAGGTGTGATTGTGTTTACTGCGTTTGGTGGCGCACTCAACGCTGGACTGCCCGTGATGTTCGATCGCGAGTTTGGCTTTCTCAATCGGCTGCTTGTTGCCCCGCTGGCGTCACGGTTTTCGATCGTCGCGGCTTCTGCAATTTTTATTACCACATTAAGCCTGGTTCAAACCGCGGCGATCGTTGCCATGAGCGCAGTGATTGGTGCTGGCTTGCCGAATCCGTTGGGTTTAGGGCTGGTCGTGCTGATTGTGCTGCTGCTGGTGCTGGGCGTGACAGCGTTGAGCTTGGGGCTTGCCTTCTCGCTGCCAGGGCATATTGAACTGATCGCGGTCATCTTCGTGACCAACTTGCCACTGCTGTTTGCTAGCACAGCGCTAGTGCCGCTGTCGTTTATGCCGCCGTGGCTGCAGATTGTAGCAACGCTAAACCCGCTCAGCTACGCGATCGAGCCAATCCGCTACGTGTACCTGCACAGCAGTTGGTCACTCAATAGCGTCGTCATGCACGCTCCTTGGGGAGATGTCAGCTTAGGACTGGCGCTGCTGATTCTGGTCGCCTTTGACGCAGTGGCGCTCTTGAGCATTCAGCCGCGCCTGCGACGATCGCTGGCATAGCCAGAAACCGTTACTTCCCTTAAAATAAGGGAACCAAAGGCGGCGCTGGACTCGTCAAATTTTCTAGCAGATGGAATAGTATTGAGTCAGCAATTATTCAGTCAGCGGTCGTGGCACTTGGCGGCAGATTAGAGGCATTTTATGAAGAGAACAACAGGCATCCCGATTCAGATTGCGCTTGGTCTGTGTGCGGCGGTGGGATTGGCGGCGATTGGTGTCTCGTCATCGGCACAGGCACAAACGATCGACCAAAATACTAGAATTGATCCCCTACAGGACTTTAAAACTCAGGACAACCCCGATCCATTCTCGAATCGCGGTGGTGGTGGGCAGCCGAACAGCATTTTTGATTTGATTCACCGCTCAGTTCTGGGACCGTCTCGTCCTCTGGAAGAAGTTAATGCTGAGCAGCGGGAAAGCTTGGACGCTGAAGCAGCCGCGTTTCGGGCTCGGCAGCAGCAGCGGCTGCAGAATGGGCAACAAGCCACGCCCGCTGCTGCACCTGCGCAACCGACTGCCACGACTCCGCAGAAGTAAGTATGCGCTGCTAGGGTAGCGGCTTAAAGGTGTACGTCGTCTTAGATCCAGCTTTGAGAGGCGAGATCGTAACTAAGCGTACATTGCCATGGCGATCGCCCGATGGCAGGAAACTTACTATTCCATCGGCTCCCGCTGCTGAAAAATCTGATTGAGACAGCAAGCGTTGAATTCCGTTGCGAGTTGGATTGCGGCGAACAGCGGTGATCAGGGCTTGGGCTGCATCGTACGCCAGTGCAGTTCGCCAGCTAATGGGAGTGGTCTTACCCCACAAAGCAGATGCTCGCTGCTGAAAGGTTGATCGACTTAACTCCGCTGGAACTCCCAACACCATTCCAACCGCTTCACCCCCCGCTATTTTGAGCAGCTTGGAGGTGTAGATGCTATCGCCCGTTAGCAGCGCTAAGCGCCGCCGATTCACCTGCACTACTTGAATGGCTCGATCGGACGTGCGGTAGTCCGGTGCCAGCATAATTGCCTTCGCGCCCTTGGCGATCGCTTGATTGACGCTATCATCCGCATCAAAATCAGCCCGCGACAGATCAAACTCATCGACTAGCTCGACACCGTTGTAGAACAATGCGTCTTTGAACTCAGTCATCAGGGACGCGCTGTAGGTGCTGGTGGAGTTGTAAAACACCGCTACGCGACGCTGCTTCAGTCGATTCAGCAAGTAGCTGGCGAGGGTCCGTGCGGTCACACGATCGCTGGGCATGGTGCGAAAAATGTAGCTGCCGCTGTTCGACAACTGCACCGCCGAACTCAGCGGCGAAATCATCACTAACTGTTGCGCCTGATAGATCGGAGCGGCGGCGATCGACACATCGCTGATGCTGTGTCCAATCACACCAAGAACCTCCGGATCATCTGCCAGCGCTTTTGCCACGGATTCAGCAACGTCTGGGCGGTTGTCGTCGTTAGCGATCGCGACTTTTAATCGCACCCCGTTAATGCCACCCGATCGATTCACTTCGTCTTGCGCCTGCGCCACCCCACGCAGAATTTCTAGCGTAGAGCGAAAGCCATCGTCGCCAAACGGCACCGCTGCCGCTAGCCTGTAGGACTTTTCGGCACCGATGCGGGCATTGTTGAGGTAGATGAGAATTTCTGGATTACTGGGATCAGCCTGGCGCGCAGCACTCAGACTCGCCACAGCCAGAGCGTAATTTCCGACTGCTAGGTGCTCAACACCGTCTTGTTTAGCTGTGTTTTTGCCCGTTTGCCAGGGATTGAGCGATCGCTCTCCCAGACTGATACGCGCCTGCATTGAATTCGAGACGGCTGCCGTCTGCGTGGGCAAAGGGTTGGGAGTGGACATAAACAGCCCACGACCTAAAACGGCACCTACGGCGATCGCGGCTACTGCTCCAGTTGTGACAAGAACGGCTTGCCAGGGCAGTCGGCGACTAAATGAACGATCCCGAGGCGGAACAGTCGAATCAGATTGAGTGCGCTTGGGTCGAAACTGCTGACCCGGATAGGAGCGAAGCTGCCGCAGTGCCTGAAGCGCATCGGCTACCGATCGATAGCGCTGATTGAAGTGGTAGCGGGTCATTGTCTCAATGACGGTAGCTAGTCCAGGGCTGACTTCTGCGTGATCGCGCCAAATCAACTCGCCCGTGTTCAAATCCTGCGGAAACTGGGAGGGACGCAGCCGAGTCAGTGCCTGAATTGCCACCATGCCCAACGAGTAAAGATCGCTGCTGAACTGCGGTCTACCGAGGCACTGTTCGCTGGCGCTGTAGCCAGAGGTGTAAACTGGCAGGCTCAGATTAGTCTCACCCGTTGCCTCCGCGACCGTCGCCTCGATCGCCTTGACTGCGCCAAAATCGATCAGCACCAGCTTGCCGTCCGATCGTCGCCGAATCAGGTTTTCGGGCTTAATGTCGCGGTGAATCACGCCCTCTGCATGCACGAATTCCAGGATGCCCAGCACGTCTTCTAGCAGGGCGATCGTCTGCTCCTCGTTAAGCCGTGGACCGACTGCTATTTCTTCGCTTAGCGGCTGTCCTTCAATGAACTCCTGCACTAGGTAGAATTCGCGGTTCTCCTCAAAATATGCCAGCAGGCGAGGAATCTGGTCGTGTTTGCCCAGTCGCTCCAGCGTTTCCGCTTCTGAGCGAAACAGTCGCCGCACCTGCTGAAGCACGATCGGATCGGTGCTAGCAAAGGTAAGGTGTTTCAGCACACAGCAGGGATTACCGGGACGCTGAGTATCCTCTGCAATGTAGGTGTGACCGAATCCCCCCGATCCAAGAACATTGATGACTTTGTATCGTGCACTCAAGAGTTTGCCGAGCATGGCATCCATGAAGCGCTGTCTTTTGCGCTCCCAGGTTAGTAGGAGTTGTTATCGACTGTACCGCGATGCTCGCGATCGTGCCAGAACGAAGCCGCTGCCAACCAACAAAATTTGGTGACTCGCGGTTAGCCGTTGGCAATTCGCTATTCTGAGGGCAGTGCTCTACTAAACAGTTTTGGGTTATGCAGATTCAGCAGCGTCACACCTGGGTCCTTACAGCTGAAGAGGCGATCGTCATTCAGCAATCGCTTCGTAGCGAGATTGTTACGACCGATCAATTTGGCACGATTCGCTATGTAGCAGGCGTAGACGTCGGCTTTGAAGACGACGGAACGGTGACTCGCGCCGCTGTTGCTGTGCTAAAGCTAGAGGATTTAACGCTGCAAGACCGGGCGATCGCGCGGCGTCCCACTAAGTTTCCGTACATTCCGGGCTTTCTGTCGTTCCGCGAGGTGCCCGCCGTACTCGACGCCTTGCAGCGACTCCACGTACTGCCCGATCTGCTGCTGTGCGATGGACAAGGAATTGCCCATCCACGCCGCTTCGGGATTGCCTGCCATCTGGGACTGCTGACGGATCTTCCCGCGATCGGCGTTGCCAAGTCTCTCCTCGTGGGTCGCCATGCCGACGTCCCAGATGAGCGGGGCAGTTGGCAACCGCTGACGCACAAAGGCGAAACCGTAGGGGCTGCTCTCCGCACCCGCCCTGGCACCAAACCGCTCTTCATCTCTACTGGACACCGCGTTAGCCTGGACACCGCGATCGCTTACGTGATGCGCTGCACCCCAAAATATCGCCTCCCCGAAACCACGCGTCAGGCGCACAATCTGGCGTCGGGTCCCGCGATCGATCAGCCTGCGGAAGCTCCGATCGACCAGCCTGCAGAACCGCAGCAAATGACCCTAGAGCTTTGATTTTGACTTTAAATTCCCTATGAATCTCCCTTCCTTTCTTTGGCTTTGGAAAATCGCGGCGTGGTCAATGGGCTTCGCGATCGTGGCGTATCTGCTGCTGGCAGCATCGGGTGGCTGGATAGCATTACAGCGATCGCGCCGGCAAACTCATCCAGGCTGGTTGCGTCCTGTCCACATTGGAGTTGGCATCAGCATGGTTGCGCTTGTGCTGCTGCTGCTGGCGATCGGCATTGTGGGCACACTGGGGCACTTTGGCAGCTTGGGGCACTCCTGGCATTTACCTGCCGGAATTGTGGTCGTCAACTTGGTGTTTCTCTCCGCATGGAGCGCTGCACAAATTGGTCCGAACCAGCCTTGGGCGCGAGGGTTTCACATCAGCATTAATCTGGCGCTGCTAGTTGCCTTTGTCTTGGTGTCGCTTTCTGGCTGGACCGTGGTGCAAAAATATTTACCGTAAACTAGGAGTAAAAGCTGATAGCGATTGGCTTTAGCGACGTGACGTTAAGGGAAATTGAGGGAGTGAATCAGGATTATTCGGCGATCGGACAACCGACTGAGCAGTCGTCCACGTTTCGTCTATCGCCGCTGGTGCGTCTGACGCTGTTACTGCTCTACGCCGCGCTGACGGTGCCGCTCCCGTTTCTGTCGCAGGTTGCGGGACCAGGAATTCCGCCGCAGCTGCTATGGGTTGGGATTGGGCTAGGCGCGATCGCCCTCTATGCAGTCTTGACCGAGCGTGTGATCGTGGATGCCGAAGGAATCCAGGTGGCATATCCCCGCTGGGTGCCGCGCTTTTTTCGCAAAGGCTGGGAGCTACCGTGGTCCGACATCACTGCGCTGAAGCCGCGATCGACGGGGCAAGGCGGCATCGTCTACTATTTTCTCAGTCACTCAGGGCAGGCGTATCTGCTGCCAATGCGAGTGGCGGGGTTTGCTCAACTTGTGCGGCGAGTGCAGGCGCAAACGGGCATCGATACGACAGATGTGCGTCCGCTGTCACAGCCATGGATGTATCTGATTTTGCTGGGCTGCACTCTTATCCTGCTGGCAGTGGATACTTGGACAGTTTGGACAGCAATGACACTTTAGTCGCCGATCGCTAGTGAGCGGCTGTGGCTGGCTCCACAAGATCGGTGAGTCCGCGAATCAGGCGATCGATGCCTTCGATCGCGGTTTCTTTTTGCAGGGCAGCGTAAGCAACTCGTAAATAGCAGCCCGTGTCTAGCCCAAACGCCGAACCGGGGATGGCCGCGACGCGGTAATCGCGAATCAGGCGATCGACGAGCTGCATGGACGACAACGGCGTATGCACCTTGGGCAAAAAATAGAACGCGCCATTGGCAGGCGGAACCGTGCAGAGATGCGAAATTGATTGCAGTGCCGTTTGCAGTTGCTGGCGCACTTCGACGATCGCGGCTAACTGGCTGCGGCAGTAGTCGGACCCAGCTTGCAGTGCTCCGAGAGCCGCGTACTGCGACACGACCGCTGGACAAATCACGTTCGTATCCTGGATCTTCATTACCGAAGCGAGCAGGTGTGCTGGAATCACCATATAGCCGATGCGCCAACTGGCAAACCCATACGCCTTCGACAGCGAATAAAGGCAAATCGTGTGGTTGGCGCTGTCGGCGATCGCCCCCGGAGAAAAATGCTCTGCGCCGTCGTAGGTGAAGTACTCGTACGCCTCATCGCTGATGTGGTAAATTCCCCGCTGGCGGCAGAGATCGTTGACCTCGCGCAGAGCGGCTTCCGAGTAGACAACCCCGGTGGGATTGTTGGGCGAAATCGTCACCACAGCGCGCGTGCGATCGGTGATCGCCGATCGAATCGCGTCTGGACGCAATTGGTACTGCTCATCTGTCGCCACGAGCACCGGATGACAGCCCACCATCGTAATTGCCATCTCGTGGTTGAAGTAGTACGGCGTTTGCAGAATTACCTCATCGCCCGGACTCGTAATTGCCAGCACCGCGTTGAGAAATCCCATGTTGCTGCCAGCGGTGACGACCACCTGTCGCTGCTGCATCTCAATCCCATTGTCCGCCTTCAGCTTCTCGGCGATCGCCTCACGCAGCGGCACAATTCCCTGAATGAACTGGTACTTGTGATTGTCCGGCTTTGCAAGAAAATCAGAGATTTGAGCGATCGCCGCTGCGGGTGGTCCATAGGACACAACCCCCTGCCCCAGCGAAATTGTCCCCGGATTTTGAGCGATCAGATCGGCAACGACAGGAATAATCGGAGTTTGAACCGCTTGCATTCGAGCAGAAATCATGGCGAGCAATACGTGAGAACTGAGGAACAGAATACCGAGGACTCAAACCGAATCGCTAACCGCTAACAGCCACCAGCGAATGTCGGATAATAAACTGTACAAATTTCGACGAGAAGGGTCATGACTAATCTTTCAACGCTACAAACCGCTCTCGCGCAAGGGCGTGCTCTCAAGGTTATCAGTGGATTGAACAACTTCGACGCCGATCGCGTCGCGGCAACGGTGAGAGCCGCCGATCAGGGTGGTGCAACGTTTGTGGATATTGCGGCAGATGCAGACCTGATCCGCCTGGTAAAGGGGCTGACGACGCTGCCCGTGTGCGTGTCGGCAGTCGAGCCAGAAGCGTTTGTAATGGCAGTCGAAGCGGGTGCCGACCTAATTGAAATCGGCAATTTTGATAGCTTCTATGCCCAAGGGCGTCGATTTGAGGCAGAAGACGTGCTGGCGCTGACGCAGAACACTCGATCGCGACTGCCCGCAACAATGCTATCGGTAACGGTGCCGCACATTCTGCCGCTGGACCAGCAGGTGCAGTTGGCGGAGGAACTCGTGAGCGCTGGAGCAGACATCATTCAAACCGAGGGCGGCACCAGCAGCAGTCCGGCTCACGCAGGAACGCTGGGCTTGATCGAAAAGGCAGCCCCCACGATCGCCGCTGCCTACGAGATCGCTCGTGCAGTTCGCGTTCCGGTGCTGTGTGCGTCAGGACTGTCTAGCGTCACGGCTCCTTTGGCGATCGCGGCAGGTGCGTCTGGAGTCGGCGTGGGATCGGCAATCAATCAACTAAACAGCGAAGTCGCAATGATTGCTGCCGTTCGCAGCCTGGTTGAGGCGCTGGCAACCGTAGAGCGAGCGATCGCATAAAGACTAGCGAGGCGATCGCTGCGTTAGTCAGCGATCGCCTCCGCTCTGCTGACGAGTCCCTGCGGCAACCTCGCATTCTTAAAGCAGTTCTAGATATGATAGAGGTGTTAAGAAACGTAACGAACGCCGCCGCAAATGAGCAGTCGAACGAAATCTCGCGTGGTCGTAGCTGGAGCTGGAATTGGTGGATTAACCGCTGGAGCGCTGCTCGCCCATCGTGGGTATGAGGTGCTGGTGCTGGATCAGGCGATCGTGCCTGGAGGCTGTGCGTCCACCTTCAAGCGGCAGGGCTTTACCTTCGACGTCGGCGCGACGCAGGTTGCCGGACTGGAACCGGGCGGAATTCACGAACGTATTTTCTCTGAGCTTGACATTGAGCTGCCTGCTGCCACTCCGTGCGATCCTGCCTGCGCCGTTTACCTTCCGGGTGAAACCGAGCCGATTGGCGTCTGGCGCGATCCCGATCGCTGGAAAGCCGAACGACAGCGACAGTTTCCCGGCAGCGAACCGTTCTGGCAACTGCTGGCGGATCTATTTCGCTACAGTTGGGCGTTTCAGTCCCGCGATCCGGTGCTGCCGCCGCGCAGCGTCTGGGACTTGTGGCAACTGACGAAAGCTGTGCGTCCCGATACGCTGCTGACGCTGCCACACACGTT
>NZ_JACJPG010000647.1 GCF_014695955.1 Leptolyngbya sp. FACHB-36
GCTGTACGTCTTACTTAGACCTATGAATGTGAAGACCTGTGGATGTGAAAAGAATCTACTGGCAGCCACTCCAGGCTATGCTTTGATTTGAAGGAGCTGGGTAAGTGCGCTAAATTGGCTGGACGCTTAAATTATCCTTGCGGTAGAACTGTGTGCGGCAGAAATATGAAAAGATTCAGCTTTGTATACTTATGTTTCTAATTAACAGTAATTAGAGAATTAAAGAACTCAATGCAAGACGATCGGCTTTCCAGCGGAGTTCCAGGATTAGATGAAGTTTTACATGGTGGACTCATTCCTCGACAGGCTTATCTGGTGCGGGGCGGTCCTGGCGTGGGTAAAACGACATTAGGGCTGGAGTTTTTGGCAGCAGGTGCAGCGCGAGGAGAAAAAACCCTCTTTATTGTCTTAGGCGAAGCCGAAGCCCAAGTGCGGGCAAATGGCGATCGGTTAGGGTTTGACACTCAAGCTATTGCGTTTTTGGACCTTAGCCCTAGTTCCAACTTTTTTACAGAAGTAGAAGCCTACGACATCTTCTCGCCTGCTGAAGTTGAGCGAGAGCCGACCACCCAGCGAATTGTGGAACAGGTAAAGCAGCTTCAGCCTCAGCGCGTTTTTATCGACGCCATGACCCAATTTCGCTATCTGGCAACCGATGTTTTCCAGTTTCGCAAGCAGGTGCTGTCGTTTCTGCGGTTTCTGCTAGAGCAGGGAGCCACCGTTCTGTTTGCCTCCGAAAGCGGCCCAACCACGCCCGATGACGACTTGCAGTTTATGAGCGATGGCGTCATTGATCTCCAGCAAGCGAGCGGAATTCGTTACCTAACGGTGGTTAAGTTTCGCGGCTCTGATTTTCGAGGCGGTAATCACACCTTTCGCCTGCTGGGCACCGGGATCGAGGTCTTTCCTCGGCTTCAGCCAGAGGTGTATGAGCAGGAATTCGTGATGGAGGCGATTCCTTCTGGGGTGCCGGAACTGGATGCCTTGCTGAATGGAGGGATTGAACGAGGAACGGTGACGATCCTTACAGGTCCTACAGGAGTCGGTAAGACAACGATCGGCGTTCAGTTCATGAAGACCGCCGCCGAACGAGGGGAACGATCGGTGCTCTACGCCTTTGAAGAGCAGGTCAGCATGGTGCTGCATCGAGCAGAAGCCATCGCGATTCCAGTGCGTGAGATGGTTCAGCGCCAAACGTTGTCGATCGTCTCCGTTGAACCACTGCAATTTAGCCCGGACGAATTTGCCCGGTTAGTCCGGCAGGAAGTCGAACAGAACCAAGCGCGAATTGTCATGATCGACAGCGTGGCAGGCTACCGCCTATCGGTGCGCGGGGCAGATTTGGTCAGCCATTTGCATGCGCTTTGCAAGTATTTGCAGAATGTGGGCGTCACGGTGATTTTGATTAATGAAACTGAGGGAATTACCGGAGACTTTCGCGCCACTGAAATTGGCATTAGCTATTTGGCAGACAATATCATTTTCCTGCGCTACTTAGAAATTCATGGAGAAATTCGCAAGGCGATCGGTGTGCTGAAAAAGCGGCTTTCAGATTTTGAACGGACGCTACGCGAACTCAGCATTACTCCAGGGGGCATTCGGGTTGGGCAACCCCTATCTCAGCTACGAGGAATTTTGAGCGGGTTGCCAGAGCAAGTAGAGAACCCGCGTGACTGATGAAGACTCTGCGCCAGTAATCCTGGCGGTCGATCGCAACCAGCGCAATTTAGAATTGCTTAGCCAGTTTTTGAAGCAGCAAGGCTACCAGGTTTTAGCCAAAATCAGTCTAGAGGAGGTGGGAGAGGTCACGAGCATTCCCTCTACAATCAAATTGGCGTTGATAGATATTTCTGGATTTGATGCCAGCGTTTGGGGGTTGTGTCAACGATTGCGTGAGCAGGGAATTCCCTTTCTTGTCATCTCACCCCGGCAATATGCTGCTATTCAACAAGCCAGCATTGCGCACGGCGCACTAGGGCTGTTAAACAAACCTCTGATGATGCGGGAGTTCTTGCAGTTGATTCGGGATTTGCTGAAGGGATCGGAATGAAGCGAATTTTACTGCTGCTGGAACATCGTGAAAACCGCCGACTGCTGTGTGAATGGCTAAAGCCTGGCTATGACGTAATCGTACCCGATTGGGATGCTGAGACAGTCAACGAATTGCTGCTGTCTCAGCCGTTTGACCTGTGCATTATTGGAGCCAGAGCCTTAGACCAACTGTGGGAGACAGTGCAAGCTAGAAGAACTGCAGAGCAGCCTGTCTTGCTGCCGTTTCTGTTGACAACCAGTCGGCAAGATGTGAAGTATGTGACCCGACAGCTCTGGCAAAGCATTGATGAACTGATTACTCAGCCGATCGAAAAAGCAGAACTGCAAGCGCGGATCGAAATTCTGCTGCGATCGCGTCAACTGTCGCTGCAACTGCAAACGGCAAATCAGAAGCTAGAACAGCAGATTACAGCGCGGCAGCAGGCAGAGACAAAGCGCGATCGCGCGATCGAGGCTCAGCATGACAGCGAAGACCGATTTCGCCAAATGGCAGAGACGATTCAAAGTGCCTTTTGGCTGCTCGATCGGCAAACCCAGCAGATGCTTTACCTCAGTCCAGCCTATGAGCAGATTTGGGGACGGTCTCGCGATGACCTGTATGCCAACCCGACTCTGTGGATTGAAACGATTCACCCCGACGATCGTGACCGAGTCCGAGCCACGACTGAGCAGTGCCTTGTTTGCGATAGCCACGATCACGAATACCGAATTGTCCGTCCCGATGGTTCCACTCGCTGGGTGCGCGATCGCAGTTTTGTCGTTCGCGATTCTGAGGGACATCCCTATCGGCTGGCGGGCGTTGCGGAAGATATTACCGATCGCAAGCAGACAGAAGTTGCCCTGCAAAGAAGCGAACAACGCTATCGAGACTTAGCCGAAGCGATGCCTCAGGTCGTCTGGCTAATGGATGCCAAGGGCGCAATGCAGTACTTCAATCAGCAGTGGTATGAATACACCGGACTGAGTGAAGCCGAGTCGATGGGCTTCGGCGGCATGGGTTGCGTTCATCCTGAGGATCGCGAGCGCACCCTAAAAAGCTGGACACACGCGATCGCCGCTGGAGAATCGGATGCTATAGAGTATCGTCTGCGCCGTTCTGATGGCGTCTACCGCTGGTTCATCAGCCGAGGAGTCCCCCTGCGTGACAGCACGGGACAAATTACCAGTTGGATTGGCACCATCACCGACATCGACCACCAAAAACGCATTGAGGCGGCTCTGCGGGAGCGAGAGGGACAGCTGCAGTTTGTGCTTGATTCCTCACAGATTGGCGAGTGGGAACTGGATCTGACGAGCCAACCGCACATATCTAGACGATCGCTGCTGCACGACCAAATCTTTGGCTATAAGTCCTTGTTGCCAGAATGGAGTTATGAAACTTTCTTACATCACGTTCATCCAGACGATCGAGCGGCTGTCGATCGACGGTTTCAGCAAACGCTCTCGACTTACAACGATTTAAATGTGGAATGCAGAATTATTCGAGCCGATCGCCGCCTCGGCTGGATCTGGAAACGCGGCAGCATGTACCGCAATGCTGAAGGGGAGCCAACCCGATTAGTCGGAATCGTTACCGACATTACTGAGCGGAAACGAGCCGAAGCCGCCCTGCAGCAAAGCGAGTTAAACTTTCGCACGCTGGCAGACTCGATGCCGCAGTTGTTCTGGACAACTCGAGCCGATGGCTACCACGACTACTTCAACCAGCGCTGGTACGAATACACTGGCATGTCACCCGAGCAGACTCAAGGCTGGGGTTGGAGTCATCTGTTGCACCCCGACGACCAACAGCGCTGCCTCGATGTTTGGAATGCGTGTCTTCAAACTGGCGAAGACTACAACATTGAGTACCGCTTTCGGCAGGCGAAAAATGGACAGTACCGCTGGTTTTTGGGACGCGCGATTCCACTTAAAGACCACACTGGACGCATCACGAAATGGTTTGGCTCTTGCACAGACATTCACGATCAGCGATCCGCCCTTGAGGAGCGCGATCGAGCCTTAGAGCGCGAACAAATTGCACGAGCCGAGGCTGAATCGGCAAACCGGATCAAAGATGAATTTTTGGCGGTGTTGTCCCATGAGTTGCGCTCCCCACTTAATCCCATTCTGGGTTGGACGAGACTTCTCCGCAGCCGCAAGTTTGATGAAGTCGCCACGGATCGCGCTTTGGAGACGATCGAGCGCAACGCCAAGATTCAGACGCAGCTAATTGAAGATCTGCTAGACATTTCTCGGATTCTAAACGGCAAGCTTAGCCTCACGGTTCATTCCGTTGATGTGTCCCCCATCATTCAGGCAGCATTAGAAACGGTGCGCTTGGCAGCAGAAGCAAAGTCAATTCAGATTCATACCCGGTTAACAACCGCTCAGGTTTTAGGTGACGCTTCCAGGCTACAGCAGGTGATCTGGAATTTGCTGTCCAATGCGATTAAATTTACCCCTGCGGGCGGTCGAGTAGACATTCGGCTAGAGCGTGTGGGAACGCAGGCTCAGCTCCAAGTTAGTGATACGGGCAAGGGTATTAAGCCAGAATTTCTCCCCTACGTGTTTGAAACCTTTCGGCAGGCGGATGGCACAACAACCCGGACGTTTGGCGGTTTGGGTCTCGGCTTGGCGATCGC
>NZ_JACJPG010000648.1 GCF_014695955.1 Leptolyngbya sp. FACHB-36
CGCAAATCGCTTGCCGCGTGGCAGTTGGTAGTCGGTCTGCGCAACGGGCGCTGCTAGCACATGAGCACCCCAAGGTAGAGTCATCTGATGGGTAGTGGGCGGTGTGTTCTCCGCTGGAAGCGTTGCCGGGAGCCATCGATCGGAGGCGCCGACGGTCTTACCGTTAATCTGCCGCTTGGTCGCGCTCGTCCAGAAGATATTGCGCTGCTCCCGTAGTTCAGGCAATTGCCAACCCGATGATTGCTTCAGCACCTTATAGCGCAGCCAAAGATACAGCTTCGGCTGCTCCATCAAATTTAAGGATCGGGATCGCTGCATAACGGGCACTGGAAACGCTCTCAGACGGTACTGCTGGGGACCCACCTGCTCTAGCAGTGCTGGATCGACGCTCTGGCGCACCTGATTGTTGTAGACCTGCTGAGCAGCTCCGCGCGGCGAAATGGTAAACGGATACTTCTTAGGCACCTTTGCTTCATCGCTCAGCCACACGCCAGTAATCGCGGCGCTTTCTGGCAGCGAGAAGTAGTAAAGCACTTCCTCAGGCGCAGCGGTTTTGTTCTCGTACACCTCATAAATTTCCACGTCCGCCCAGTCTCCCTGCGGCGTGACGGTGATGCGCTGCTCTTCCAGCCACACTCGCTTCTGGTTGATATCATCCAGTCCTGCTTGTGCCTCGCTCCGATTGAACGTGGACTGCAAAGCTTTTTGAATCGCAGGCTGTTCTCCTCGCAGAATCGGCGTATCGAAAAACTGGGCGTAGAGTTGGGCCGCTTTGTCAACGTCTGCCGCGGTGCCCTGGTAGGTGAACGGAGCCATCAGAAGGTTAAATCCGTTCTGAACCTCCTGTGCTGTAGCCTTCGAGAGATGCAGCGTGCTTTGGTAGAGACTACCCATCTCGTTGCGATCGCCCGATCGTGGATAGCGGTAGGGAGACAGATAGGCATTGAGTAAGCCCCTGCGAATCGTGTCCGACTTTTGCAGCACTGCCTGTCGCTCTCGATCGCTCTGTGGTGCAGGATCCAGTAGGCGAAAGGTTTCAATCTGAGGCTGCTGCTGCAACAGCAAGAACACTCCCAACCCGCCAGCCAAAACAGCGGTCATGAACGCCCAGATCTGCCATGCTCCGTAGCGATTTCCTAATTGCCTCAGAGTGCTGTCTAGCGATCGGGCATACATCAGCGCTGTGCCAAACGGCAGCGTGCACAAGCCTGCAACCAGAACCGTCAAGGGCAGCAGTCCGATGGCATAGGGCAGCAGGGTTGGCAGCGCGGGCACTAAGACTACGATCGCAGGCGGCGCATAGAAGGCAGCGATTGCCATGAAATAGATCGCGATCGTCAGCACCAGCGTTTGACCCGCTAGATGCCACAGGCTAACCTGCTTCGGATCGTCGCACCGACTAAGCAGCCAGTGACCTGTCGCGATCGTGCCAACCACCAGCACCAGCAGCAGAAACGTCGTCAGCGGTGTGAGATCACGCAGCCAAAAAAACCGGGCGATGCAGACCATTAACAACGGTGCTTCGATCCCGTAAAACAGCTCAAATAGCGTTGTCGGCTGTCGCACTTGGGTCCGCCAACCTGCAATTACGCAGGTCGTCGGAACTCCAACCAAGCCAAAAAACGTGAGGAGAAAATTGAGCGGCACCCGCCCCGTAGCGGCATCTACCAGGAGCCCCAGCCCCGAAAAAGGCAGCACTCCCAGGTAAACAATCAGCAGCAGCGTTGTATTGAACGTCCAGAAGAAAATGGCGAATAAAGTATTCATGACTTTGTGGATAAGCGACAGCGCAGACAAGCCAATCAGGACTTTTGCAAGGTCTGACCGAGCGATCGGTAAATGTCCGCCACTAAGACTTGCAGCGTTGGGTCATCAGCACTATGAAATTGGTCAAATAGGATCGAAACCAGTGTCCAGGACGACTGCTGCCGTGAGGCTTCTTGCCAAAATCGAGTCAGAAAGTCTCCTGTTGTTTGGTTCGGTGATTGAAACCAGTAGACAGCCGTGTGCGTTTTGTCGTTCAGCGATAGCCAGCGCGTCAAGGGTCCCGCCGCAAATTGCTGTGGAGCAATGTGATCTAGGTGAAACCCACTACCAATTAGACAGAGTTCTGGGGCGTGGTGCACCTGCAAACTGGGACTCGCGACTAGCAAAATCGATCCGGTCGATCCTTGGTAATCGAACCGCTGCTTGTGCACTACCACACCGGGATGTGTGGCAAAAAAGCGTTGCTCAACGGGCGTCAGCGGAATGGTTTGGAGTTGCGCCGCGATCGACCAATGCAGCTTCGTCACGTCGGGCACTGTAGGAGCAGGCGGATGGGGAACGAGCGTGAGGGCTAACAGGCAGGCGGCGAGAAGGAAAGGAAATGTTGAATTAGAAATGAGTTTTGAATCATCGCGATCGCCTCGACTTTGAGCAGCCTGGCTCCGTGGCACCCAGCGCAGAAGTCCGAGCGTAAAACCGCAAGCCGCGATAAACGCGATCACGCCTAAAGGCATGTGCAACATGTCTGCCAGAGCAGGCTGATTCCACACCTGCACCAGCAGAACCATCGTCAGAACTCGGGCGACGTTGGCAAATGCCAAAATCCCCAAGTTTGCGACAAACACCATCAGCCAGCGCAGTCCGAACCGTCGCCGTTCTAACCAAGTCACTGTTAGCAAAAACAGCGTGCCTGTCCACAAACTCCTCAACCCGCTACAGGGAAAATCTACCTGTGCAATTCCGGTGTCGAGAACAATGATGTCTTCTGAAGACAGCGCCGCAACGTTCCAGGTTTTTAGAAGGAACTCAACGACGTGGGCGGTGAGAATGCGGGCTGGAAATCCTAGTCCGCTAGTGAACTGCACGCCAAAGGGCAAAATCAGAGCGATCGCAGCCCCGATCGGTAATCCTTTCCGCCAGGTAGCAGAGTCTAGAAACAGTCCCAGCAGCCCGTATGCGCTCAACAGCGCTAGCACGATAGGCACTTGCTCCAGGATGAGCACCCAGCGAGTGACAATCGTTCCGATCGCGCTGCTAACTAGCAAGAGCAGCGGACCCCAGCGGAGAATCGGGACCGTCGAGACGCGGAACTGCTGTCGATGACGCACGCCCTGAATCACTAGGAGTGCAACCCCAGCTAGCAGCATGGCTTGATTAAACAGCGAAATTTCCTGAGCGGTCTGAATCAGCCAGTTCAGCGTGGTCCAATTCAACAGCAGCCAACTCAACAGCAAGGCAGCTGTGCCCAGTTGTTCTAGTTTGCCAGAGCGCGTCGATCGACCATCCAGACGAGCCAGATTGTCGCTGGTCATGCAGGGGTTCCTCCTTAATTGATTCGTGACTCAGTGCTAGCAGACAGAAGCAACAAATACGATGAGTAGATCCCTGAGAAAATTTGTGCGGCTGACTTCACGATCGTCACGGGGCATTTCGGGAAGCGAGCGCGAAATTGCGAAATCTTTATTGGCTTATGAAGTTTGCGTAAATAGTCGCTTAGAAAACCAATGACTTAGCTTTCAGCCAGCTTAGAGTTCATTCACTCTGACGAAGACGCGTCAACATTGCCGAGGGCTGACAGCTTGGGCAAAAGTGCGCCGATCGTCCTGCCAATTTAAGCCGTTGAATGATTGTGTCACAGGTGCGGCAGTGTTCTCCATTACGGGCGTAGACCCATGCCATCCCGCCGTAGTTCCCGTTTACGCCTTCGACATCGCGGAAGGTGCTGATAGTAGTGCCTCTGGCGTCAATGCTTGCTTGGAGCACTTGGAGCAGGGTCTGGCGCAACCGCTCAATCTGCGATCGCTCTAGCTCGGTACACAGCGTTTGGGGGTGAATGCCACTGAGAAACAGCGCTTCATCCGCGTAGATGTTGCCAACACCTGCGACCAAAGCCTGATCGAGTAGCGCATTCTTAATCGGACGCCGCCTCTGCCGTAGCTGCTCCTCTAAGTAGCTGACGGAAAACTCGTCCGAAAAGGGTTCGGGTCCCAGCTGTTGTAGTCCGGTAATCACGTGCTCAGGCGGTTGATCGGGTGGCACCCACCACATCTGGCCAAAGGTCCGCTGATCCACAAACCGCAGCTCTTTATTACCTGCGAAGAATAAGCGAACTCGCGCGTGTTTTTGCAGCGGTTCCGCTTGGTCAAGCCACAGCAGTTGTCCAGTCATGCGGAGATGAACACCAAGCCAGCCAGCCGGGGAGTCCGGCGTGAAGAGTTCTGCCAGCAGGTATTTACCGCGTCGGTGCCACTGAGCGATCGCAGTCTCTTGCAATCCCACCAGAAACTCTGGCACAGAAAGAGGGTGGGCAATGGTGCGATTAAGCAACACTTGCCCACCCAGAATTGTTTGATGCAGAGTCACATGATTTAGACCCCGCCGAACTGTTTCAACCTCAGGTAATTCCGGCACAGCGGACGTTAGCGCGTCAGTTCTACCTTAGCGCTTTTCAGTTCCCTGGTTACCGCCACCTTCTACCAGCGGATCGCTGTTACCTGATTCCTGAGTTCCTGACGTCGGGGCTGCCTGATTGGGAGACTTGACGCCAGAACCCGTCTTGCGTGCGCGTTCGTCGATGGGAGTATCCGTGCCAGTCGGACGACCGCCGGCCTTCTTCTTAGGCGGTTCGACTTCCAACACTTCGCCTTGAGCGAAATTATTGGTGTTGACGCCTGCGTAGTTTACGCGATCGAAGCGAACGATGACTGGATACTTGATTCCGCTCTGGTCAATAGATGCGACAGTGCCGACATCTTGAAACCAGTAGGACTCTTTGCGGAGAATTCTGACTTTAGAACCGCGTTGAACCATGAGTGTGTTTTCCTTTTGTTCTTAAGTGTCAACTCATACGGCTTTGTTGCTATTCACTCTACTACGGAGTGGAGAACCATTTGCCGCCGGGGTTGGCACTCGAAACAATCCGAAACATTCTGGCACTAAGTGAGTCAGCAGAGGCAGCGTAAGCGCAGCCGAAGTCAGCATATCAACGTAGCCTCCTCTTCCATCCAAATTTCAAAGAGTTGCATCCCAGATTTCAAAGAGTTGCATCAACTTCCTAGAAAGGGTAAAGGGGTACGAGCTTTACAAACATTACGCGACACGCATTCAAATTGAACGAATCCAAACACACGGAATTTACTAACCGTTAAATTGGCGATTCTAGAGCGATCGCTAGGACGCATCGAACCTGAGTGGCAGTACCTAGCTTACAAGTGGCAGCCACCTCAACACTTGGATTGAAGCCCCTTGCCCCAGCGCATCTCTGCCTAATAGCAACAGATAGGCACTAGCGAGAGCAGCATTGCCTCCACTCAGAAGGCTGACGGGTTTCTCATTTCTTGGTCGTTGCAACCATCATTTACAGAAGCAGTGGAATGAGATGACAGTAGAAGCAAACGCAGTCACTCGCTGACAATCCCGACTCAGCAACGTTCCTGAGAGGCTTGTATCAGATCATCACAATTCAGGCTTCTTGTTAATAAAGATTGCAGCCGCTTGATCCCGTTGTTACAGTGTGCAGGTCAATTACAAATTGATTCTCGCTTTCAGCAGGGCACGACTCATGCTTGATCTAAACCTAGGCGATCGTTCTATTCGCTAATTCCAAAGCACTTGTGGATTTAAGTCATCGCGACATTTAACACCCTTCTCACTCATCCGTCGCGATCGTCAAACAACAGCACTACATCACGATCGACCTTGGGGTTATTAGCTCTGTTTCAGTTCAGCAGAAACTGGCGGCACTATAAACCCTCACTATTGGAGGCTTAGCATGAATCTTCAGGGAAAAACGATTCTCGTTACGGGAGCGTCTCGTGGCATTGGTCGGGCAATCGCGCTGGAACTTGCCCATCAAGGTGCTCAACGGCTGATTTTAGTTGCACGGACGTATCCACGCTTAGTCGAAGTTGCAACCGAAATCGAAGCCTTCGGAGTCGAAGCAGTCCTCTTAGCTCTAGACCTTGCTCAACCCAGAGAAGTCAACATTGCGATCGCGCAAGCCTGGCGCGATTATGGACCGATTCATCTGCTGGTTAACTGCGCGGGCGTTGCCTACCAAGCACCCTTTTTACAGTCTCAATTACCTCAGGTGCAGGAGGAAATCGCCATCAATTTGATGGGAATGTATACCATCACTCGTCTGATTGCTCGACGCATGGCAGTGCAGCGACAGGGCACGATCGTCAATGTCTCCAGCCTGATGGGGAAAATTGCAGCCCCTACAATGGCAACTTATTCTGCAACCAAGTTCGGAATTCTGGGATTTTCGCAAGCTCTGCGGAGCGAGCTATCGGTTCACAACATCCGAGTCATCGCCTTACTGCCCTCACTCACGGATACTGATATGGTGCGAAACTTCCAGTGGTTTCGCTGGGTGATTCCAACTACGCCTCAGATAGTGGCTCAAGCCCTCGTACGCGGACTACAAAGGGGCACACCAGAAATCTTGGTGGGATGGCAAAGTTATCTTGCGGTCTGGGGCAACCGTCTGATGCCTGGGATGATGGAAAGGGTTTCACGATTAATGGCTCCCTTGTCTGAGAAGCAGCACATCCTTGAACAATTTAAGAAAGCCGTAGCAAACTCGCGCTGAATGAGTGTTTAGCAAAGCGCTCAAAATTGCTTCGCTAAAACAGTATCGCCGCCTCATCGATCGGATTTCCCGTCGCCCGGATCGAGGCACCCGCTAAGCTGTCGCACTGCGATGAGTGCGACAGCGCTGTAGTCTAGGTTGAGCTACCAAACTTAGGAGCACGTGCAAATGGGCTACGCTGTCGCCAACCCATTATTTTTCAGAATATATCTGAACTCCCACGGCCAATTTTAATTGTCCATTCGGCTGAGAGATTCTGCTGATCATGACTTTGCCTAAAAAGTAGGGCTGATTAACGGTTGTTGGTAAGGATTAGCGACCCTGACTAAAGGCAAATAACCCTGCATTTCTCTATGTATCTGGAACGCAGGGTTATTTAACTGCATGAAAAAATGGCTCAGGCGGGATTTGAACCTGCGACCTTGGGCTTATGAGTCCCCTGCTCTAACCACTGAGCTACTGAGCCTTGATGTACAGCTTTAACAGCTTAACATAGTAAATCCAATAGTTGCTACTTCACCATTGGCTATTAGCACAGCAAGCCAGGGAGGGAGACTTAATCGCCTCCCTCATCCTGCGCGTTCTATCGCCGAACGATCATCGTGCTAGGCTCCACCCCTGGGCAAGTGCGCCATCGGGTTAACAGAGCCATGACCAGGAAGATGCACTTCAAAGTGGCAGTGAGGACCTGTGCTGTAGCCTGTGCTGCCCATCTCAGAGATCTGCTGCCCTTGCTCGACCTGTTGTCCTTCACGAACTAAGATGCGCTCGTTGTGAGCGTACAGAGTAACGCTGCCGTCTGGGTGCTGGACCTCAACGAGATTCCCATACCCACCAGAGTTCCAACCTGCCGTAATCACAACGCCAGACGCCGCCGCTACAACAGGCGTTCCAATTGGTGCAGCAATGTCAATTCCCTTGTGCATCCGGCCCCAGCGCCAACCGTACCCAGAGGTCAAGACACCCTTAGTGGGCCAAATGTAGCCAGCAAATTTACCTGAGCTGTTTGGCAGGTAAGAATCCACTGATCCCAACGGCGGTAAATCGGGCGACACCATCTGCCCTAGCGACGAGGGAAGCAATGGCTCGTAGTTCTGCGATCCGAGTGGAGCTGCCGCAACTAGTTGCGGCTTCGCAGTCTTCTCTGCCTCTGGCGCTTTGGTAGCGGCAGCGATCGGCGCTTCAATGCGCTCGACCGAGTTCTGCCGCAGTTTACGAACCTGAGTCCGCAACGACTCTGTATATCCGCTCGGACTGAACTCCGGATTAACCCGGTTGGATGCTGCCGTAGTCGGTGACGTCGTGGAACTGAGCGAAGCTGTCGCAACCATTGCAGTTGGCTGGCTGGGTACAGAACTTGCTGTTCTGTACTTTTCACGCAGCTTCACAATTTCAAGCCGCAAGTTCTCAACGTAGTCATACCGCTGTTTTGGTGCAGCTTCCTCTCCATTCTGAACGAACGGTGCCGTGGCAACTGAAGCATCATCAACGGAGCGAGCGATCGCACTTGGGCGGCTCAACTCAACCTCTCCCTTGGACTTCTCGGACAGAGTGGGGAGGGGCGCAATCGTTGTTGGCTCGGAGACTGCTTTGGCCGAGTCAGAGCGTTGAGAACCTGCGACAGTCGCGGCGGGTAAACCAACCAGATTGGGATTGCCCGAAGTAATTGCCCTAGGCGAACTGGCGCTCTGAGCAACAGGTGACTGGCTGATTAACGTGCTGGAGGTACCCAGCGGCAAGCTAGAGCCGACCGAGGCGCGATCGCTCACAGATACCGCAGGTATCTGTAATACCTGATTCACTCGAATGACGTTTGGATTAGAAAGCTGATTTGCCTCAGCTAACTGCTTCTGAGTAACGCCATGAGCGTTAGCAATTCCTCCAAGCGTGTCTCCGGCTGCGACTCGATAGCCAGCAGAAACCGCTGTTGGAAGTGATTCTGTCTGGACAATTTTGTCTGTCCGGGCAATTTTGTCTGTCTGGGAAAAGCTGGTTGGCTCCGCGGTTGCTAATTGCTCCGACGGTTTCACAGTTTTTAACTGCTTAAGCCCTAGGCGAAGATTTTCCCGTGTTTGCTGTAGACGGCTTAGAGCAGTGTCCTGCTGGTCCTTCAACACAACATCGGTGCTGCGAGCTGAGCCAGCCATCGCACTTTGTGCAGCAGGCGACTGCGCGCTTGGAACCATACCGTAGTACTCAGGAGCAGCGCTAACCGCTACATCAAGCCGAGTCGTGGAACGGGCAATTCGACTGCTAGTCGGAATCTTGAGCACCTGTCCGACACGCAGAACAACCGTCGTTGGGATGCTGTTCTCATCCGCAATCGTTGCTGCATCTACTCCATAGAAGCGTGCGAGCTGCCAGAGAGTTTGCCCATCCTGAACCGTGTGCTCGACGCTTGTTGCAGCAGCGTCAGGAGTTAGGGTACTGGAAGCGGTCTCTGTACCAGGGGCGATCGCGACATCGACTGTCGAAGAAGCAGTAGATTCGCTCGCCACAGGCTCAGCCGCAACTGCAGTATCGTCGGGGCCAGGTATCAGCAAGCTGTGAGCGCCTACCGAAATCGCTAAACCAATGACAGCAGCAGAGGTGCGCACACGCCGATTACCCTCTGAAGTAGATTGCTTGGGTTGACCTGTCAGCACGTCAACTTCGGTTTCACAGGAAGGAACAGATTTAACCTTCTGCGGAAATGTTCGTTCCAAAAAACGACCTCCTAAATGTCCAGCGTTCAACTGTCCTTGAGTCATCTAACTTACCACCAGTCGATGATTCAAATCACTATTGCAGGTGATCCCAATCACTGACCGCAATCACTTAGGCAAGATTACCCTGCTTTCTCAATTTAGACAAGTTAACATCCATTAGAAATTGCGATCGCACGTTATAGATGACTTTACGGTAAGAGTTTTAGGCTTCTGTCAATGCTGAAAAAATGGTTGAATCCCTCTTTTCAGCGTTGACGCCTCAAGGTAAAGGCGCACCATTAATATCTACGTAAGCTGTCGCTCCCTTCAGAAAGACTCGCGTCTCTTGAAGTGCGCTGAGTGCAAAGATACACCCGATTTAAGGACTTTGTCAGACAGATTTGCTCAAAGATTCAAAAAATCACTTTAGCAACACACATCACCATTTCTTAACAGACATTAAAGGCAAGTCTAGCCTTCAACAACCGTGAAACTATGCAATATACCAGAGATGAAACCAGCATTTCAGCTTAGATCGTGAGACGCACGACTATGTAACAACCTACGCAAATTCTCATCAAAACAGCTATCCACGCGTTTTTCTACCGCGAGATAGTACATGTGTTTCTTAAAGCAGGAATGCGCTCTTCAATAGAAATTTCTTATTGCGTCCTGACAAAGCCAGCACGGGCAATAGCATAGATTTTCAACTTTGTTTGTGCTGAAATAATGAGTTTAATGCAGCAGCAAGCACAATCTATCGCTTAATAGCCATATGGGAATAAAGTCCTGAATTAAGATTATTCTAGATATCCCAATTGCCGACGCGCCTCAAAAAGTCCTACAGCAACGCTGACAGAGAGGTTCAAGCTGCGTACATGCGGTTGCGACATGGGAATCCGAACGGTTTCATTGCACGCCTCCAGCATTGAGGCTGACAACCCGACTGTCTCACTGCCAAAGAGTAGCCAATCGTCGGGTGCAAATGAAAACTGAATATAGCTAGAGCGTCCTCCAGTGCTAAAGCCAATCCAGCGTCCGTTTTGCTGCTGCCGAACCGCTTCAAAAACTTGAATTGACGGGTGATAGTGCAGCTTCACGTACGGCCAGTAGTCTAGCCCTGCCCGCTTGAGATAGCGATCGCTAATTTCAAAGCCAAGCGGTCCGACGAGATGTAGCTCAGTTCCAGTTGCTGCACAGGTTCGAGCGATGTTTCCAGTGTTTGGAGGAATTTGCGGGTGAACTAGAACAACCTTCAGCATCCGTCTAGAACTGCTTTATTTATTGAAGTTGGGCAGGCTTGAATCATAGATTTCTTTTATCTTCAAGCCTTTGTGAAGAACTGGTTAAGCACTTTGAGAACAACTTGCTTTTTGTCTTGAGAAGTGCATGTCAGCTTTAGCTGGAGCTGAATAGGCGGTAGCTTACGCAGCAAGGGGGTGACAGAGATCGTCTTGCAGGGCCAGTTCCTGGTTTGCGGCCTCTTGGATTGCTTCCTGCATGACCTGCCGAACTGGCACACCCTGGCTATGACGTTTCAACCAGCGTTGTGCTTCATTTCCTTCGCGCAGAATTTTCTTGAGCGGCAGTAGAAAGCAGCTAAAGCCGTTAGTTTTTGCGATCGCCCAATTCTCTTGATAGAGTTGCTCAATCCAATCCCGTGCCGAAATTACGCTGCCGTCCTTCCAGTGGCGTAGCTGAGCATCTAGGCTAAATTTTGCAGCGGCAATTTCGTTCTCATCGGCCAAATCAACCAGATCTTGCGATCGTGTTGCGGCAGGAAGCTGGCTCTGTTCCAAGGGGTCAAGACCGGGATTTTGCACTAGCTGTAGCAGGCGGGCTTCAAGCAGCGCGGCGATACCTAACAGCGCCACTGGATCAGCAACTAGGTCGCAAATGCGGAGTTCCAACCGATTGAGGTTGTAGGGGCGACGATCGCCGTTCGGACGCACAGAGGACCACAGATGGCGAACGTTTTGCATGGTTCCTGCGGCAAGCTGCTCCTCGGTCCAGCAGACAAAGTGAGCATGACTTTCAAACAGTGGCACAGCAGCAGGCGTTTTTGGAAACATGCCCCAGCGCGTGGAATGATATCCGGTTGCTGCACTGTCTAGAAAGGGCGACGAAGCACTCAATGCTAGATACAAAGGCGCCTCCAGCCGAATTAAGCGACAGGCTCGCATCAGAGTTTCTAACTCGCTAATGCCCACATTGATATGAATGCTGGCAGTGACTACGCGGGTCCCGTAGGTCTGCTCGATATAGCTGTGGTAGGGATTACTAGGGTCGGAGCGTTGAAAGTGATCACTACCGCCCAGCGACAGAGTGCTGCCCGGAATGAGGGTGTAATCGCCTAACCGTTTCAGGTACTCCCGTAGGCGAACGCGAGGGCGCACCAAATCACACAGCAAGCGCTCATAGCGGTAGCAGGGAGGCGTAGTGTACTCAACATTACGGCTGTCAGGTTCTCGGACGAAGCCTTCGATCGCTGCTACGATCCTGTCCGACAATCCAACCACGTCACCCCCAGGGGTGCTTGTGTAAATTTCAACCTCGAATCCCTTCGACAGCATTCGTTCTTCCTAGGTTCAGCAGTTCACTCTCTAGTATCCGAGAAAAGATTAACGATGCGTCTACCGCGTGGAAGGTCCAAGGGTAAAAGGTTGTAAAACTTTAACTATTGTATAGAGAAATATAAATGTTATTTTTGCTACAGAATTACCTGGCGTAGATTGGTGCAATCACTCTAAATGGGTATGCATTTTGGTGGATGCTTACGCTGCTCAGCCTACCCGATAGCAGCGTGAATCAGGCTCTATTGATGCTTGGCATCAGCATCCGCTACCCACAAGAATGGGCTGTACACTGCTTTAGCTGATTTGAGTGCGCTGTTCGTTGGTTCGGTGTTCTTCGGAAGGAAGTTTGAGAACAATGTCTAAATCTACGCCTCACGGGCGATCGAGAAAAGCTCGGCGTCTTACTAGCCGCTCAACTGGCTGGCTAAATTCACTCCGGGAGAGTTGGCTAACGTTTGCCACGTTAGAGCACGGTAAATCTCGTTCTAATTTTCCTAAGCTGATCGCAGCATTCGGCTTGCCCCTGATTGCGATCGTGCTGCTGAGTTTGCTGACTGGACCTCTGGCAGAGGTAGCGGTCGCTCAGACACCTGCTGCTGAACCTCCCCAGCTAGACACAGGCGACACTGCTTGGCTGCTGACCTCAGCTGCCTTTGTACTCTTGATGACGCCGGGGCTAGCGTTTTTCTACGGTGGGTTGGTCCGATCACGCAACGTGCTCAACACCATGATGATGAGCTTGATTGCGATGGGGATTGTCGGCGTTACCTGGATTCTGTGGGGCTACAGCCTCAGCTTTGATGTGACGCTGGCAGAAGGTCAGACCTTTGCTGACGGGATTCAGAAGTTTATAGGTGGATTGGGCTGGCTGGGTCTAAACGGCGTTGCCTTCGACGCGGCTGACCCGATCGGGTATGCTCCCACGATTCCTCACCAGGTGTTCATGATCTACCAGATGATGTTCGCCATCGTCACTGTGGCGCTAGTGTCTGGGGCGATCGTCGAGCGCGTCAGCTTTAAAGCCTTTTTCTGGTTCATTGTGCTGTGGTCTACCTTCGTGTACTGTCCGCTGGCTCACATGGTGTGGGGTCGCGGACTGCTAGGCTCGATGGGCGCTTTGGACTTCGCGGGCGGCACCGTCGTGCACATTAGCTCTGGCATCTCCGCGCTAGTGGCTGCCTGGATGATTGGTCCCCGTAGAGACTGGATGGTCAAGCCTGTGATTCCGCACAATGTGCCGTTTGTGCTGCTGGGCGTTGGGCTGCTGTGGTTTGGTTGGTTCGGCTTCAACGCGGGTAGTGCGTTGAGTGCGGGAGCGCTGGCGACGGTTGCTTTCGTCGCAACGACGACTTCCGCATCTGCTGCGGGTCTGGCATGGGCAAGCGCAGAGTGGATTTTGAAAGGAAAGCCTACGGCGATCGGCGTTGGCAGCGGCTTTGTCGCAGGTTTGGTGGGCATTACCCCCGCAGCAGGATTTGTAACGCCCGTTTCCGCGATCGCAATTGGAGCCATTACGGGTCTGGCTTGCTACTTCGCTGTAAACCTGAAGGCAAAACTGCAATTCGATGACTCGCTGGATACCTTTCCGATCCACGGCGTCGGGGGTGCGGTTGGAGCAGTTCTGACAGGCATCTTTGCTACTAAAGCTGTGAATGCGGCGGGCAATAACGGCTTGCTGTACGGTAACCCTGGTCAGCTTGTGACCCAGGTGGTTGCGGTGATCATCGCGGCAGTGTTTGCGGCAGTGCTGACGTTCGCAATCCTGAAGCTGCTGTCCTTGTTTATGGACCTGCGGGTGTCGCCCACGGTGGAAGACGAGGGACTGGACGTTCACGAGCATGGCGAAGGCGCATACGGCGAGGAAATTCCTGGCGAAATCGCGTTTGCAAAGTCGGCTGAGCAGTAGTTTGTAGTCAGTAGTTCGTGGTCAGTGGTTCGTAGCTGCTGGATTCGACTGCTTACAATTGACCACTGACGCCTGACTAGCGCTACTTTCCCTAGGTGATTGCTTTTGATCGCATTAAACTGCACGCGATTTGCAGAGTTTGCTACTAAAATCTGGTTCAAACCGCGCGAATGTTCAATCTGTGTCTAAGCAGTTTTCAATTTCTCGTTGGGCTATCCTGGCTACCGCTGCAAGTGCGCTCTTGATGTTGGCTACGCTGCTGCTGAACCGGGGTAGCCCAACGCCGTTGCAGGTGAATGCCTCAGCGATCGAAGTTTCGCAAACCGCGCCCACTCCGAAGCTGGGTCCCCGTCTACAGCTCACGTACAACCAGTGGGTTGCGCTGCTGGGGCGGGAGGCAAAGGTGGCGGCAGAGGTCCGACCTATGCACCTGACCGTGCTGGCGGGGGACTCGCTCAGTCTGTGGTTTCCCGATGAGCTGCTGCCTGTGGGACGTCACTGGCTAAATCAAGGTATTTCTGGGGAAACGTCAGCAGGGCTGTTGCAGCGCCTGAAGCTGTTTGACCAGACTCAGCCAGATACCGTGTTTGTGATGATTGGCATCAATGACCTGATCCGAGGCGTGCGCGAGGAAACGCTGCTGGCGAATCAGCAGGAAATTATTCGCCACCTCAAAATGGCGCATCCCCGCTCCAAGCTTGTGGTGCAGTCGATTTTGCCTCATGCGGGCGATCGACTTCTAGACACCACAGCTCCGGAAGCTTGGGCGAGCCGTCTGGCAGCGTTCTCGAACGATCGCATTCGATCACTGAATCAGCAACTCGCCCAGATTGCCAAGGATGAACGAGTCAACTATTTGGACCTGCATCCTGACTTTGTGGATGCTCAAGGCAATCTTCGTGCTGAGTTAACGACCGATGGGCTACACCTGAGTCGGGCAGGATACGAAGTCTGGCGATCGCGCCTACAAGCTGTCAGCCTCAGCGGAAGTCAGTAGGCAAACCCCTGGCTGCAAATGGCAAGATCGAAGCGGACCTCCTTCACTCCTCAGTTGCTATGCCGGACCTCACAGCCTCGATCGCCCAGCATTACCACGAGCGAACGAAATACGACCCCGAAACGATCAACGCCAAAAGCAAACCGCTGGATTGGGACCAGCAGCCTGTGCCGTTCAAAGAGTACAAGATCGGGTTATCCATTGACCTGAAACCTTACTTAACTGGCGATCAGCACAGTGCTTCTAGGTCGGTTGATGATTGGTGGCGACGGCTTTCCCAGTTCCTTGTCTACAGCTACGGACTGACGGGCATGGTTCCAACAGGTGGTGAGCCACACTACCTTAGAGCCGCTCCCTCTGCAGGTGGGCTGTATCCGGCAGAGCTCTACTTGATGTCTCGCGGAACACCGCTGCTGCCCGCTGGACTTTACAACTATCAGGCGCGGACCCA
>NZ_JACJPG010000649.1 GCF_014695955.1 Leptolyngbya sp. FACHB-36
GGTCCCCACTGGCTCAACTGCTGACGAATATACTGCTGCACATAGAAGTGCCCAGCAGTTGCCAGATAAACATCGCGTTCACGGACAATTTCGCGGAGGTGCGATCGCAATCGGTCTTTTAGCTCCAGCATTTTCTAACGTTCCCAGTCGTCTAACCGCAACGCCTCAACTCGACTAAATTCTCGCGTATTGTGCGTAACAAGAATCAGATGATTTGCGAGAGCGATCGCAGCAATGAGCAGATCGTTTGGACCAATTGGAGTTCCAACAGCCTCCAGTTGAACAGGTATTTGAGCGTAAACACCTGCGGCTGCATCGTCAAAAGGCAAGGAAACAAACGAATCAAGAAATCCTCTTTGTTTAGCAAGGGTCCGTTCAGGATTGTTGCTTCTCAGTGCGCCATAAAATAGCTCAGCTTTTACAACAGAGCAAACTGCTATTTCTTCAGGAAATAACGCCTCCAAACGTTGACGAACGCTTGACACTCGTTGATTCAAGTAAACAATACAGGTATTAGTGTCCAGCAGGTAAATCATTCAAACCATCCCAGTCTCGTTGATCAAATTCGCCTTGGGAAGGGCGGGCAATCGGATCATCTGCTAAACAACCCGATGTTCGCTCGAAGAAGCCTGGTGACCAGCCGCGATCGTCTGGAGTCGTTGCGCTTGCTGGCGGAGTGGGAGTGACTGTCACCGTGACTTCTACCTCTGTATCCGATAGCTCAACTGGAAGCTGCACCGTTAATACGCCGTCAGTTCCAACGTGCGATCGCACCGTAATGCTGGTCATACATCCTCCTAAACAAACTCGCCTTGAGCAACCAAAATCACATTTCCACCCACCGACACCTCTATGATGTCATCTTGCTTTTGTGCCTTAAGCAGCAGCAGCGATGGTCTACCAATTTCGTAGCCCTGCTCGACGCGCACATCAACTGAGGCAAATTCAAGATAGTTGTGCTGTGCGAGGTAGCCTGCAAAGCAGCCGTTCGCGCTTCCGGTCGCAGGGTCTTCGGCAATGCCAAGTAGGGGCGCAAACATGCGGGCGCTGAAGTGATTTGCAGGGTTGCGAGTTTCGGGACAAAAGACAAAAACCTCCTTTGCCTGAAGGGATTTGACCACTTCAGCGAGGCGATCGACGTTCACCTTAATCCGCTTCAATGCCGCCAGCGTTTTCAGCGGCACGATCAGAAATGGGACCCCGGTGGAGACCTCCTGAATCGGAAAGCGTGAATCAATGTCGGTGATATCGAGATTGAGAACGGGTGCGATCGCCGCTGCCGTCACTACGTCGCCAAATACCGGAGGATTCTGCTTCATCGTTAGAATGTCTGGGCTGCGATCGCGGTACGTCATTGCAACAGGAATTTGCCCAACTTTAAGGTTGAGGACGATCGTCTCCACGGACTGCTGAATGATGGCATATTGCAGGATGAACGCTGTTCCCAGCGTTGGATGTCCGGCAAAGGGAAGTTCTTTCGCGGGCGTAAAAATCCGCACGTCGTAGCCGCCGTCCCGCTCCTGCGACGAGCCAATGAACGTCGTCTCTGAGTAGTTCATTTCCTTGGCGATCTGCTGCATTTCCTCGGTGGAAAGCGATGCCGCTTCGGTGAACACCGCAAGCTGATTGCCTGCGTATTTCTTCTCAGCAAATACGTCTACGATGTGAAACTTTAGAGGCATAGATGCAGCAAACTCGATGTGGAACAGCTTAGTTGCTATACGGTATCGGGATCAATGTCAAGCTGCCGCAGCCGCTCTGCAAGTCGATCGGCTCGTTGACGTTCCTGCTCGGCGCGCTGACTCTCTTGCTCGGCTCGTTGACGTTCCTGCTCGGCACGCTGACTCTCTTGCTCGGCTCGTTCGTCGCCGCTCAGAAGCAAATGACCCTGATTATCCCACCAGCGCAGCCACGGCAGTTCAGAGTTGACAAACCGTCCTTGCCAGATACC
>NZ_JACJPG010000065.1 GCF_014695955.1 Leptolyngbya sp. FACHB-36
GCGGGCAGGCAGGGACGGCAGACTTCTTGGGCCGTAAAAAAGCCCGATCGCGGCTAGGGCGATCGGGCCTAAATAAATTGGGGGCATGGTTAAAGTTACGCCGTCGGAGCAGCCTCGGCTTCAGCTTCGGGCTGCGGCTCTGATTTCTTGGCTGCGGGGCGACCAGGCTTCTTGGTGGTTGCTTTCTTAGCCGGAGTCTTCTTTGTATTGGTAGCAGCGGGCTTCTTGGCTGCGGGCTTTGGCTCTACTGTCTCAGGCGTCTCAGGCGTCTCCACGATCGCGGCGGCAGCGCCATTGCCGTTTGTTTCAACGGGCAGTTCTGCCTGGGGTGCTTCCGCAACGCCGTTGCGGATTTGCGATTTCATTCTGGCAGCAAGGTCTGCCGCGTAGGAGTCGATCGCTGCATCCCCGATGTTGCTGGGGACAACCCATTCTCCACTCCGCACTCGCACCGCACCAGTGCTGAGAATGCCGTTGGTAATTAGCTCAGCTGATTGCCCTGTCAGATTAGCGATTTGCTCTGCAACTTGAGAGAGCGGCAGCAGCCGATCGTCAGCCGTTGTAGTGGGCTGTGGCGTGTCTTGTAATAGTCGCTCAATAGTCACAGCAGTCATCGTCGCATCCTCATACTGCAAGATTGCCTCTAATTCTATTGCATCTCGCGTTAACGCGCTCCATACCTCCTCTCCAGCGTAATACACCTTGATCGCGCCCGCTCCCGTCACCAGCCATACAAAATAGCGGAAGAGGTCAACATCTGCCAGCAGACCGTCTACTTGCTGGGGCGCGCTAAGAACAATCACCAGCGCGGCATCCAAGGTCAGATGCATTTCGGCACTGCCCAGCGATTCGGCAAAAAAGGTGCGCAGACGCTCTAGCTGCGCGGATTGGAGGGCTTTGCGATCGGCTTCGGTAAACATGGGAATGGGGGAGAGGGTTGCGGCTAGGATTCCCGCTCGAAATACTGGCTCCCGATTTCTTCTAGCCGCCTAACGTTCCGACTCACCCGCTACAGATAGCCTTGCAGTCTAACGGCAACAGTCAGTGGTTGCCAGAGACTTTTCCACAACTAGGAGATTGCCCGTCAATCCGCTGCACTGACGTATTAGCTGGCTTTCACTACCGCCCAACTCTGCTAACGCTCTTACCAGCAATCTTGGAACATCTCGAATTCAATGATCGCTTTTCAAGCGCTATCTTTAGCATAAGCAATTTACAGGTGATCAAGCAATGGAGCGATGACTTCCTGGGTTTCTTTACTACTAACTACCGGAACAATTTCAAAGGTTGCTCCTGAACCACGCCACTTCAAAATCCATTCCTGAAGTAAGCGTAAATCGTCACATTCCATGAGCTGAAAACATCTACTGAAATTTGGTTCTACCCAACTATCAATGTGTTTAAGACCTTCAGGAAACATTCGTCCTTCATCGCGAACGCGCTTATAAATTGGCAGCATGTCATTGTCTTTGAATCGCTCAATAAGCATGAATAGCATTTGATACTCCTTCAATTTGAGCTAATAAACTTGCGCTTACCCGCTTCTTCAGAAGCATTCATCCACATTGCCATAATTCGACTGATGCTCCGCAGACTTGCTTAAGTTTTTTACCCTCTCCGTATTTCCAAATATCCTCTCAAGGTCAAGCTTGGCGTGGAGCGACCCGATCTCGTGGAATGTGCTGGAGAACTTAGTAAATTCCACAAGCGTCACAGCTATCTTCTAATCTCGCAACACCTGATCATCTTGGCTTCAAGTGAATCAATAAGTAGGAATGAAAATACAACTTTACTCTAATCGAGAAAGTACTATGACAGAAGTAGTTTGTCAACCAAAAGGAAATCTCCAAGACCAGAGTTCGTAGTCGAGCCATCCCTCAATTAAGGAAAAAATGAAAGTACTGATGATAATTATCCACCATCGTAAAGAGGGTTTTACCAGATAAGTAACAGCACTGACTATAAGAGCTTTAATTAAGCCAACCACTATAGCTGTGGCTAGAATAGCTAATATATCTCGATGTAAAGATATAGACGGCGCTGCGGAATTATACCTTAATAATCGAAAAACTGCCAGATGAATAACTATCGAGCTGGAAACACAACAAATTGAGGAAACAAAAAAGATTTTGGAATTTTGTAACGGTGTTAGCATAATTTGATACGGTGAATGAATATGTGTAGATCCCATCAGTATTCAAGCTTTTTCTCGCGCTGGTTCTGAATCTCTACTAATAATTCACGGAGCAGCAGCACGGAGAAGATCGCCATTGCAATGAGCAGTAGAAGCATGGGTATTCTGGGAGAAATTACAACAAAAGCCTCTGAGCGATGACTCTCAGAGGCTTTTCTTATGGTTCCCAATTAACGTAGCAGCCACAGCAGCCAGCAGAGCAAGGCGATCGCACCTCAACTCAGCTCTGCATGAGGGCTGCAATCTGGGCGACGATCGCGAAAATCACGCCCCACCAGAACAGCACACAGCCGCGCAGGAACCACGCGAGTACCCCATTCCCAAGTTTGCGGCCCAGCAGCCATCGCAGCAGATCGCGCAGCGGTGTAATGACTTGTCGGTGCACTATCCGGTTAAGCGGAACCAGATCGCGCAGCGGCAGCTCGCGCGTCAGGTTCCGGTAGGTAATGTGATCAGCATCGTGGGCCGGGAAGATCGGCAGAATGCAGTCACGTCCGAACAGCAGTCGCAGCGTCAGACCACGACGCCAGCCGCGCTTCCACTGGGGCGAGTTGATATAGGCGCGGTATTCAGGGGACAAAAATTTACCCACTTCGTTAAACCTCTTCGTTGTCAGGATTCGCATCTTTGTAGGCGTCCCGGCAGCCTCGCCGCCAGCCCTTTTCATACCAGACAGACGCTTCTGGTGAGGTAAGTAGATCGGCGCGCGATCGCCGTCCTGCGTATCCATCCAACCAGCCAGTGTCGTCCGGCAGATCTGTAATCAGTCGAATTTCAGTTATCGCCATAGCTACTCCTGATTGGTTCCAAACTTTTCTTCTAGTGCTTTGAGCCAGCTCGCAGGCTCGTAAAATCCCTTCTGTCCGCTGCCAGAGCGATCGAAGACTTTGAGGATGGCTTGTCGCTGCGTCAGCCCCAGCGCCTTGATGCCGAACCACAAAGCACGCTCACGATCGTCGATCGACAGTTGCGCGAACTCATGGACTGCTTCCGTACTTCCTACTTCCTTAAAGAGTGTGCAGAGCCGCTTGAGCGCGGCAGTTAATTCCTCAGCAGGAAGTAGTTCGCCTGATTCAGAAGCACTGCTATTTCGTGCTTCTGGTGCTTCAGCATCTGGTGGATCTACTTCTGGATTGGCGGGTGGCTGTGAAGCATTTGAGGCGGAATCGGGTGGATCTACTTCTGGATGGTCGATCGCGGGTGGTAGTTTCGCCTGCAAATCCGCTTCTAGCCGTGCTATTGCCTGCTTCCACAGGTCTTCGGGGCCGTCATTTTCCGAAGATCTATCAGGCTTCGGTGATTCCAACGATCGCTCATGCAGCGGTGTTACCTGCACGCGCACCGGTCGATCGTTAGCTCCCAGCTTCAGCCAGCCGTCACCTCTACCCTTGAGCAGTAGCAGATGTTCGGCGCTCAGTCCGATATCGGGTGCGTTGGTTGCTGCCTGCTTGCGATCGAAGGGCTTGAGAATCAGACGGCAGGCGATTTGTGCCTTTGCTTCATCGCTAAAGTGCTCTGCTACTTGACTGCCTAATCCCATTCCCAGCCCAAACTTGCGGTATTCCGTCAGGCATTTGTTTAACGTGCTGTTCGGGTTATCGCGATCGCGGCTGGCGACCAACTTCGCCTCGTCAATAATTGTGAGCAAGCGATAGCGCTCTCTGTCAGATTTGGGCTGCACGGGAATGTGCCCCTGAGCGCGGAGGGCGCGGGTCAGCTTCCGCAGCAGCGTATCAACGACCAGAAAGCGCAGGGCGTCGTTCTCCAGTCGAGATAGATCGAGGCGATGGCTGGATTTGAGCAGAGCATCCAGTTTTACCTGCTTCGGCTTAGCGAAAATGGGATGCTCAAAAATCTTAGCGACGGCGGCATGGGCACCCAGAATCGAGTCTTTTGCCGGACCTTCGGCGTTTTCAGCAAGAAGTTCCAGAATCCGCAGCACTGTGGCGAAGGTGGGTGCTGTTTTGCTCCAGGTCTGTGGATCGCTGGTGATGCCCTGATGCTGATAGGCAAGCTCAATCGCCTGCTTCAGCACTTGGTGCTGTCTGTGCCCGATCGACGGGATGCTGCTCTGGAGCTGCTCCAGCAGCAGGCTCACCTGGGCAAATACGCCCCCATCGTCGGGGTCTGTCGAGTCGAGCTGCATTGGGTTGATGCCAAACTCGCTGGCGTGAGAAATTTTGTAGGTCGTGGCACCTTCCAGCACCACGTCGCCGTGGAAGTCGAAGATCAGCACCGGAATGCCGAAATGATGGGTTTCGGCGGCGATCGACTTGAGGGTTTCGGTTTTGCCGCTGCCGGATGAACCCAGCACCAAGAAGAAGCCGTTGCCGTGCTCTGATGGCGTCCAGACGTGTTTCTGCTTGCCTGAAGTACCAATCAGGACGGAGAGCGTATTGCCTGATCTGGCGGGTGCTTCCGGTACTTCTGACGGTGCTTCCTTGGTTTCAACTGGGGCTACTTCTGGCAGCGCTGGCTGCTGAATTTCGGTTGCCTTCTGCCAGCGCTGGATTTTTTCCTCCGCGGGCATCGCGGCCTCCAGATAGGCAGCATCAATGTGGGTCGTCGCGGCTTCTAGTTCAGCGGCGCGATCGTGCGTGTAGTGGTCGATCTCAACTTCGTCATCCACCTCGTCTTTTTTCAGCAGCAGCGGTGCCTGCTGCAATAGCTCTTCCGCTGCAAGGTAGGCTTTCGTCCAGTAGAACAGCGACGCGGCGTAGCCCAGCAGCCGAACGGGAATGCCGATCGTTAGCGGTCCCAGCTTGGCGTCAATAGGCGTAAACCACAGCAGCGCGGCAAACAACCCTGTGGCGAGGTCGTTCAGGATGGGTTGTTGAGCCTTGTAGAGCCGTGACATCAAAGCCTCCCTAGCAGTAGACCTAACACCAGAAACGCCAGCCCCAGCATGATTCGCAGGCGCGTTGTGCCGCTCAGCAGATAGCGAGAGACGCGCTGTGTGCCAGAGCCAAACAGACTGCTGGTTTCGATTTCGCGTTCTTCTTTCCAGAAGCACGCCAGCAGCGACGCGGCGATCGCCACGCCCAGAAGCACTGCCACAGGCAAGTTCCAGGCGGGATAGAAGCGGGTCAAAAACGATAAAAGCGCAGAACTCGCTGCAATCAGTCCGTCCTGCGCCAGTGCGCTGAGAAAGCGAGGATTCATGGATTTATCCTTGCAGCAGCCATGCGGGAGGCTGTGTTTCCTGTTTACGGGCAGCGATTTGAGCGGTGATAGTCGATTTGCGCTGCTGCAGCTTGTGCAAACTCAGGTCAGCGAGTGACTTATAGCGATGGTCGATCGCTTGTCGGTCCAGTCCCGCTTCTTTGTCTGCCAGTCCCAACCGAGCGCCTTTCTCGTACTCGATATTGCCGAGAGCGTGACGAGTTTCAGCGGCTAGCACTTCGCTATCAGCGCTGAACTTGCCCAGTGCTTCAGCAGTTTTGGCGTACTCCTTGCGCTGCGACATCACCTCCTTTAAACCGCCACGCAGCAGTTCATGCACCGACTGCACCATTGCGGTGCGATCGCTGAAGATCTGCCCCCACTTCTTCGTGGCAAGCGCAACCTTCTTCTTTTGCTCAGCCGTGTCGCGGGCGAGCTGCTGCACGCCCAAACAATCAGCATCATTCATGCTGTAAAACGCATCGGGACTGGGAAGCCCTAGCGTGCTGGCAACGTCGGAGCCTGCGCCGTCAAACTCCCATGCTTG
>NZ_JACJPG010000650.1 GCF_014695955.1 Leptolyngbya sp. FACHB-36
ACCTGAAATAGCTCATTAGCATACGCAAGAATGCCTACCGGAAACGGCTGTCCCTTATAGCTAAGATGGGGTTGTACATCCCATTCGTTAGGACCTTCAACCGCTTCGATCGACGGCAGCACCGGAGCAATCGCCGTACTGATCACGTTGGAAGGATCAATGCCATCGCGGGGGTCCATCACGAGTGTGGAGTGGATACCGATCGTTGCCAAGTCGTTCAGTCTGCGAAAAAATTCGGGGTCTCTGCCGCCATCGCGGATGTGACGCACGCCGAGTTCTTGCAGTTTCGGTTTCACAATGTCCTCGTAGTGTGCGTAGGCAGTGTCTAAGTAGCGCAGGTGGGTTACAACGCCGATCGAGTCTACAAAGGCACTAGCGCTCCGAGCAGGTTCATTCACAACCTGCGTTTGAGCCGCTTGAGGGTGAGTCACGATGAGAAGCCCTGTGCTCACAATTGATAGCGCAGCATACTTCCACCGTTGAAGCCAACGGCTGAACGAAAAGAGAATAGTCATGTGGTGGGTAGGGTAGAGAAATGAGACACTTGAACCGCTATGTTTGCGTCTAGAAAACGTACCCAGAATTGGCGCAAAGTCTCGTTAGCTCATGAGTCTGCTTCCTGGCTTTGGCTGGAAGCTCGATTCCTCAGGAACAGAATCGTAGATAACCGTAATCATCTATTTTTGGACAAGACAATCAAAACGATCGGCGATCGTCCCGAGCCTCTAAAGCACTTGACACTATGGCGGATCGCGACATGGTGCTGGATTTCCGACTGGTTTGCCCTGGCTCACCTGCTGCAACTGCTCAGCGATCTGTCGCTGAATGGTTAAGAGATCAAATCGCTGACTGGCTTGCTGTTGGGCACGATCGCCGATCGCACTAGCAGTGTCGGGCTGCGCCTGAGCCTCTCGAATCGCGGCTGCCAGCGCCTGAGGATCATTTGGAGGTACGAGCCATCCGGTGCTGCCCGACTCGACAAGTTCGATCGCACCGCCCGCCGCGCTTGCCACTACAGGACGCCCGCACAGCATTGCTTCCACGATTACCCGTCCAAATGGCTCCGGTGCCGTGGAGGTGTGAGCAACCAAGTCGCAAGCGTGCATCAGCGGAATCACATCCGATCGGAAGCCCAAAAACCGCACGCGGTCCTGCAAGCCTAGTGCCGTCACCTGAGCCTGTAGCTGCTGAGCGTACTCCTGCTCTCCAAACAGGGCGCTACCCACAAACAGCGCTGTCACATCGGCTGAGCAGTTAGTCAGCGCTTCTAGCAGCACGTGCTGCCCCTTCCAGGGCGACAGGCGGCTGAACTGCCCCACGACAAATCCAGTTAAACCCAACGATCTCCGCACGACGTCCCGATCAGCCGCTTGATAGGTCGCTGGATCAAAACCGTTGTAGATCACGCTGGTTAAGCGCGATTGTCCACCCGCCGCGACGAATGCCGATCGAGTTGCTTCGGAATTGGTAATCACCTGCGCAGCAAACTGATTTGCCAGTAGCACCGCAAGACGGCGATTCACCGAGCTGAAGTGCTCCTCCGACAGAATATCGTGCAGATGGTACACCAGCGGACGGCGACCCAACCCGCTTGCCAGTGCGCCCACAACCAGCGCTTTTTGCGTGTTGGCGTAAATCAGGTCAAATCCCTGGCTAAGCTGGGAAACGCGGACTGCCAGCGGTAAAAGCTGTCTCAGGCTGCTCAATCCCTGCCACAGTCCGCTTTGCTTACGAATCTGAAGCGATCGCGCCGTCAACACCTGCACCGGAATCTGGTGCTGCTCTAGGGCAGCTCGGAACGGTCCATCCGCTAGCAGTGCAACGACGCTGTGATCGCGATAGGGTTTAGCAACGTCTAGCAGGCACAATTCTGCGCCGCCTAGCTCACCGCTTTGGTCTAGGAACAGAATTCTCACAGCACGCTATTCGAAACGAGAGGGATCAACAAAATGGTCTTCTAACGGTTTGGCTATCAGCGATGCTTATAACTCAAAGAAAGCAGAACATTTGTTTAAAGGTTGGGCGCAACAATGAACAACTCTAACCCCTGAATACCAAAAATCGATCAAAGTTTACCGGGGATTATCCAGAGGCGCTCCAAAGTGCTGCCACCGCTGATTAAATTCTTCTGTAAGACGTCGTTGATAGATCGATCGCCACCTAAAATCACGTACCAGCACGCCTTCTTTAAGCGAGACTTTGACAACAGCACCATCCGAATGAATCGTTTGATTTACCTCGCCAGTTTGGTAGGTATCAATGATGTCGAGATTGACCACGGCGTAGGTGCAGTGTAACAGAACAATGAGGCTGAGATAAATGATTTGGCGAGTTTGATTAGGAATCAGCGCAATAAAATAAGCAACGCAAAATAAAACAGGAATTAGATATTGATATTGATGCGGTAATCGAGCAAACAAAAACTCACTGTAAAGGAAACCAGTCAGAACTGCAAGAAATACTAGCTGAGGCGCAGTCACCGTACGAAAAGGATTGGCGCGAATTTTTCTCCAAAAAAAGTCTCTTTCTCGAATCAAGCAGAAGAGTAACACAATAAACGCTGGCAGTCCCCAAAGGTACAAATTTTTGTAAATAAACCGTGCTACAACCCCCAGCGTTCCACCCGATGTATCTGAGGCAAATCCCAAAAAAGAAAACGTCATACCAGACGCAAAAAATACCGGTGAATAGAGGGCTGCGGAACCTAGCAGAAATAGCAACCAGCCCTGAAAATAGCGGCCGCGAAGACTCGGATGTTGCCGTAAGTAAGGAAAATAAAAGGTTAGCGCGATCGCGCCCATTGGACCATAGGTCAGACGAGAGGAGACTGCTAGGGCAAATAGCAACCCCGCCCAACGAAAGCGCTGCTGTAGCAAAAGAAATACGCCTAACATAAAGAAAAAGGCTGGATAGACGTAATCCGTTGAGGTAACAGAAGGAATGATCCAAAACGGATTTGATCCAACGACTGCTGTGGCTAGAACCGCTGTTAACGGTGCCGTAATCTGAGTAAGTAATCGGTAGAAAATATACAGGCTGCCGATCGCCAATCCTACGGATACCAAATTCGACAAATAGAAACTACCCACATGAGAAGCCGCGCCAATCACCAATTCTGGAACGAGATAGCCTTGGAACCGAGACGACACATAGCGCTGTTCGCTGAGCAAGCTTCTCCAAGTGCCAATCATGCGATAAATATCGTCATGGTTGCCGTAGCCGTTGAGCGCCAATCCTGCATAAATCAGCAGAATAATACCGAGTAGCCAATAAATGAGCTTACCTTCAGGGAAAACTCCCAATTGACGGGATGTTTGTGCAGAATCGAACACCGTTAGCGTTGATTTTGGCTGTTTAGTCATTAGGGTATCCCTCCACAATTGTTCCGGCTCTTTACTCCCTCACTGGCTGATGACAACCGTAGCGCTGCGCCGCGATCGTCATTCCCAAAAAGCTCCATAGCACCATGCCAAAGACTCCCAACATGACATTATTTAATCCAATCTGCGCCAGTGCTCCCAGCACGATCGCCTGCGCCGTTTTTCCAAACGTATCGGTTTGGGGCATGGAATTCCCAGCTCCATAAAACAGCAGCAGTCCCAACCCCGCAACATAGGGGAGCGTACCCAGCCACCCCAGCGTAAATAGCAAACTGAGCACGCCACTGTCGTTACTGCCTAACGAGTCCGAGGGAAGCGTGCTGCCGAGTCCCTGCCCCAGCACTTGGTTGAGGGCGATTCCTAACGCTTCGCTGTAGCCCTGCGATCGTGCAGCGTAGCTCGTATCGCTTCCGACATCGCCCAAAGTCTGAAGTCGCGTTTGAATTACGTTAGAAAACGGCTCGATCGTCGTCAGAGGAAACACCAGCAGCACCAAAACCAGCAGCGACAGAATCACGCGAATTTGCAAGCGGGGCTTCAGTGCCGGAATCAGCCACAGCAGCGAAACGGCCCATCCCAGCCAGGCAGATCGAGCAAGCGATAACAGAAACGACAGGTAGCCCACGATCGCCCCAAAAAAGCGACTCGTTCCCTGTCCACTAAACACCAATAGCAGCCCCGCTGCCAACACGAACGCAAACGGCTGCGGCGAATTCATAGTGCTGAAGACGCGAATGCTCAACGGTTCCGGCGTCCCAAACACCAGCGTTTCCTGATTGCTGAGCCAGAATCGATCCCACGCCGGAGCCGTCAAATACTGCACCACGCCGTACGTTCCCATTACCAGCACGCTCCACAAAAACGTGCGCTGTAACGTGTCTCGATACTGGGGATAGTCGCGCCAGTGAGCAAATAGATGAAATCCAAACAGAATTGGCGTTAGCCAGTTCAGAAGCGGCACGATCGTCGCTGTTATCGGCGCATTAATCAGCCCCACCAGAAACCCGTAGACAACACCCAGCAGCGCCAGCAGAAAAGGCAACCCGCCCCGTGAATACGTTCCAGGTAGGTAACGAACTAGCGTGACGATCGTCACCAGCGTCGTCAAAAACGGTGCCAGCAGCAGCGGACTGGGATCAACCCAACCCGCTTGCACATCGACTAAGCGCCGCACCCACGGCGACAGAAACCACACCCACCACGTAAATCCCACATAGAGCGTCGGATTGTAGACGTACAAAAAGCTGCCCACGACAAAACAGCCTGCCGGGAACACCAGCCGCAGAACGCCTCCCACTCGCACCAGAAGACACAGCGCCGTCAGCGCCACCAGCGCCGCAATCGCGAACCAACTAGGGCTGATATGGACGCGGAAGCGAGTGGAAGCAGGCATAAGAGTTAGGAGTGAGGGACAGCCAACATTGCCTTCTAGGGTGTTACATCCGCACGAGGTTCCAGTGCTTTTTGTTGCTGATAGCGCTCCTTAAATAATCGCTGCTGCTGGTTGTGATCCACGATCGGCGTCGGATAACCGCAGCAGTCGCGATCGTAGTCGGAAATTTTGCCCGTAACAAGGTCTTCAGTGTCAAGGCTGCGGAGTTCCGGCACCCACTCGCGGATGTAGTCCGCCTCCGGGTCAAACTTCTTCGACTGACTGGCAGGATTGAAGATTCGCAGGGGCTTTGGGTCCATGCCGCTAGAGGCGCTCCATTGCCAGCCCCCATTGTTGGCAGACAAATCGGCATCGTAGAGCCGCTGCATGAAATACTTCTCGCCGAGCTTGACATCGATTAGCAAATCTTTGGTCAGAAAGCTAGCGACGATCATGCGACAGCGGTTGTGCATCCAGCCGAGTTCGTTCATCTGGCGCATGGCGGCATCGACGATCGGGTAGCCCGTTCTGCCCTCGCACCACGCCTGAAACTGCTCCATGTCGTTGATCCAGGGAAAATTCTGGAACGGCTTGCGGTAAGCGCCGTCTGCAAGCTGCGGAAAGAAGTACATCACGTGCTGATAGAACTCCCGCCACGCCAACTCATGCCGCCACGCCTGAATGCTGTCTCGCGCCTCGTCGCTGCGAGTGTGCTGTTCGACTTCGACGGTTTTTGCCCAAACGGTCCGAACGCCGATCGTTCCAAACTTTAGCGCCGCGCTTAGGTGCGAGGTGCTGTCTGAACTGGCGGGAAAATTGCGCTGCTCCCGGTAGTCAAAAATAGCGCGATCGCAAAAGTCCTCGAGTCGCTCGTGAGCCGCCGCTTCGCCCGGACTTAGCAGCAAAGGATTGGTCCAGAGAAAGCCCAGATCCTTAGCGCTGGGCAGGTCAATTACCCCTGCCTGCTGGGCGGCATCCTGTTCGGCGTCGCTCAGGTCCGCTGCGCCGTCAAGTCGAGGCGCAGGGGCAGCTTTCGGCTGACTGCTCCAGTTTTTCCAGAACGGCGAGTAGACCGTATAGGGCGTACCAGAGCCAGAGCGGATGTCTTCTGGGGCATGTAAAAGCTGATCCCAGAAATTCTGAAACTCGATGCCTGCGTGCTGCAAGGCGTCCTGGACCGCACGATCGCGCTCCTGCGAGTAGGGTTCAACATCCCAGTTCCAGAACACAGCGCTAGCACTTAGCGCCGTTGCCAAAGCGGGAATCCGGACGCGGGGGTCGCCCTTCAGAATGAGTAACTGGCTGCCTGCTTTGACGTAAGACTCCTGAAGCGCTTGCAAGCTGCCGATTAAATAAGTGACTCGTGCTGGTGCCACATCATCCCGCTCCAGAATGGCTGGGTCGAGGCAAAAGACGCCAACGACGTTAGCCGTCCGCTGGCGAGCTGCTGCAAGTCCCAAATTGTCCGAGAGCCGCAAGTCTCGTCGATGCCAAAACAAAATTCGATCGACCATAGCCTGAAATCACCAACACAACGAAACCACCGCAGTACGGCTATTTCAGATTAGCGCATTCCCACTAATCCGTTTTTAGGAGGCAGGATGTCCAACGCAATCCGGACAAGATATGGGGCAGACGTATGGCTGCTGCTGATGCTGCATCTTCTGGCCTATGGATGCATCGGCTTTTTGCTGGCGCTGCGAGTGTTGCCCTTCCAAGCTCCGGTTCTCGCTGCAACGATCGGGGGAATTACGCTCCTCTCGTGGGCAGG
>NZ_JACJPG010000651.1 GCF_014695955.1 Leptolyngbya sp. FACHB-36
ATCTGCCGCCAGCATCACAGGCATGCGATCGTGAATTGGCTCCAGCAGTTCGTTTGCTTGGGTGGTGATAATTGTGCAGGAGTCAATCACCGCTTCACCGTGCTGCCAGTGCTCCCAAAGTCCTGCAAATGCAAAGGGCTGCGCGTCCGATCTCTGGAAATAGTGTGGCTGCTTTTTCTTGGTATTTAATCGCTGCCACTCATAAAAGCCATCCGCCAGAATTAAGCAGCGACGCTGCTTGAAGGCAGCGCGAAACGAGGGCTTCTCGGCAACGGTTTCTGCCCGCGCATTGATCAACTTGTTACCGATCGCCTCATCCTTTGCCCAACTGGGTATTAAGCCCCAGCGCAACAGGCGAAACTGGTGCGCTGACGACGCCGTCTGTGCAATGGTCGCCACCGCTTGTGAGGGCGCAATATTGTATCGAGGAGTCCAGCTAGGTTCCTCCGGCAGTTGAAACACCTCTGCTAGCGCTGCTGCCTCAACGTGCAAGCTAAATCGTCCGCACATGACTCCTACACCAGATCGTCGCTGACTCTACTTGAAATCCAACTGCTTTCCACGCCGCCATGCCGCCCCGAATCTCGGAAACGTTTCGATAACCCACTGCCCGCAACCGCTCAGCCGCCACGGCAGTTTCTTCATCGGTTTCGCCATAGAGATATACATCCCGCGTACGCGGCAGGCTGGCGATCGCGCGGTCAACCAATTCATCCATTGGCATCGAAATTGCACCCGTAATGCGACTGTGATTGAACTCATCCCGATCGCGAACATCGACAATGGTCAATGCGGGGTTGCCCCAGTCCAATCGTGTTTTTACGTCGTAGACCAAGGAGCGACGCCGTAACGGAGGCGGAGTGGGAATGATGCCTAAAAAATGGTTCACAGTCAGCGCCCTCTCGCAGTTAATACTGTAAATGTAACAATCTATTTCAGATTTGTAAGTCTTATGTCTAGAGAGTTTACAGATTTACCCAATTGTGGAAGAGTAGCGAGCTGCTTCTTAGAGTGATCAGGAACGCTAGCGGGCCACAGAGAATTTGCTAAGCAACAAATTCTCCGTGACCCACAAGTTTTACCGTAATGGCTTCAGGTTACGGCTTCTGGAAGTTGTTCAGTTTTTGCGTTTCCATGTGGTGAGCAATGCGGGACACAACGTTGTAGGCGTCAGGACCTGGCTCTACGATTTGCTCAGTTCCTTCCATCGGACCCTCGATCGTCTTCCACGCTTCTATACCGCCCTGCAGCTCTGCAACATTCGTATAGCCCGCTTGGCGCAGTTGTGAGGCTACCTCAGCCGTATCGGAATCCGAGTTGCCGTAGAGGTAAATGTCGCGCTCTTTGTCGATCGACCCGGCGGTATATAGAATGCTGTCCTTCGAGGCGGGCATTGCTCCCATGATGTGCCCCTTGTTAAAGGTCTCACGATCGCGCACGTCTAGAATGGTTAACGCTGGTTCACCCCACTCTAGCCGAGCCTTCAAGTCGTGCGCAGAGGACTGATGCTTAAACCCTGGAGGCGTCGGAGTAACGTTGGGCAGTGCGTCCTTAGCAGATTTAACTTGGTCTTGAATGTTATCCATAAAGACTTTATTAACCTAATCACGTCAACTTGCACTTTAATCAGAAAGACGTGACGACTTAATCCTTCTCGAGGGAGAGCCTGATGACTTTCTTGCTTTCGGTAGAACCGCTATCCTGAGCAAGGGGATCAGGAGCGAACCAGTGGCAAATTACGACTTAATTGTGTGCGGAGCAGGACCCGCCGGAGCAGTGGCCGCCGCAACAGCCGCGCAGGCAGGACTCCATGTTGCCCTGCTAGAAAAGCACACCTTACCTCGGCACAAAACCTGTGGCGGTGGCACTCCAATGGTGATGCAAAACCTGGTGCGGGATTTAGTGCCCGACGCGATCGTCGAGTCCGACGTGCTATTGATGCGCCACACGTGGAACTTTGCTGAGCCGCATCTAGCTCCGATTAATGTTTCAGAGACCGATCGCAAATTGTCGATCTGGATGATGCAGCGGTCAGTTTTTGACAACGCTCTAGCGCAGCGAGCCGCACACGCAGGAGCCAAGTTACTGGATGGCGTTGCAGTTCGCTCGGTGGAGTTAGAGGGCGATCGCGTCCGAGTGCGTGCCTCGACAAAAGAACGGGAATTGACGGCAACCGCCCGCTATGTCATTGGAGCCGACGGAGCGAACAGCGTCACCGCACACGTGCTGAAGCGTCGCAGACCCCCCACGATCGCGCTAGGAATGGAAGTTGAGCATCCTCACACGTGGGGATCAGGACATTCCGACTTGCGACCCGAAATCGCTCATCTAGAGTATGGAGCCGTGAAATACGGCTATGCCTGGGTGTTTCCCAAAGCCGACCACTTAAACATTGGGGCAGGCGTCTTTCGTCCCCAGTACGGCGATGCCCGCCGCGATCGTGCCGCCCGTGGTGAACTTCAGCAAGCAATTTTTGGCTATCTCAATGCCCTGCACCTGAAGTACAATCCTGACACGATTCGGTTTCATGCGCATCCGCTACCCGTATGGAGCGGCAAAGAGCAACTGCACTCGCCAGATGGACGAGTTCTACTCGCAGGCGATGCGGCTAGATTGATCAACCCCTTATTTGGAGACGGCATTCTGCACGCCGTCAAAAGCGGCGCGATCGCCGCAACCTGTGTGGCAGAAGGCACAACACAGAGGTACAGCGATCGCATTCACGCGGAATTTGCTGCCAACTTTGACGCTGCTCTACGACTAGCGCAGTTGTTCTACCGCTATCCGTCCCTGTGCTACAAGTACGGCGTCAACCATCCCAGAGGCACTCGCCTCGCAACCCAACTGCTAGCAGGAGAACTCTCGTTTACCCACATGTTTAGTCGGGCGCTGCGACGACTGCAATCCGGGCTGTTAGGTCACAGTGCTTCAGCCAGATAGCCAGCTAACGCCTCGGAGCCGCCGATCAGGTGCCCATTGATAAACACTTGCGGTACGGTTGTTGCCCCGGTTGCTGCCTGAAGTGCCCGCGTCGAGACGCCTTTACCGACGTATACTTCGTCGTAGGATAGTCCGTTCTTGTTTAACAGCTCTTTAGCACGAGCACAGTACTGACAGCCTTCCTTGGCAAATAGAAAGACTTGCAGCGGCTTGACGGCTTCGGGATTGATGTAGCGCAGCATGGTTTCTGCATCCGAAACCTTGAACGGGTCGCCCGGTTCGTCGGGTTCGATAAACATCTTTTCAACGACGCCGTCTTTGACCAGCATCGAGTAGCGCCACGATCGCTTGCCAAATCCCAAGTCCGACTTGTCTACGAGCATTCCCATGCCTTCAGTAAACTCACCGTTACCATCGGGAATCAGCCGAATATTCTCTGCCTCCTGGTATTTGCCCCACTCGTTCATCACGAACGTATCGTTTACAGAGATGCAAATGATGTCATCGACGCCGTTCTGCTTAAACACATGCGCCAGGTCGTTGTATCCAGGCAGGTGCGTCGATGAGCACGTGGGCGTAAACGCTCCAGGTAGCGAAAAGACGACCACGGTTTTTCCGGCAAATAAGGCGTCTGTTGTCACTTCAACCCACTCGTTATTTTGACGGATGCGAAAGGTAACATTGGGGACTCGTTGTCCTTCTCTATGAGACAGCATCGCGATGGCTCCTTAGTGAATCTGCTGTGGTGTATTGGTTTCTTAGAACGTACTCGTTATGAATATGACATGTCAAGCTACTGAACAGATTTCAGCGCTAATTTATCGGGAAGCAATCCACTGCGTCAGCGCGTAAAGCATTGGAGCGACCAGCAGCGCAGGCAGAAACGACGCCACGCGAACCTTGGTGACTTCCAGCAGATTTAGCCCAATACCGATAATCATTAAGCCACCAACGCCTGATGTAAGCTGCACCGCAGGGTTTGTAGCCGGATCAGGGAGTTGCTGTGCTAACACGGCTGCTGTCAGCGACAGTCCGCCCTGATACACAATCAGTGGAAAGCAGGAAAACCCAACGCCAATGCCGAAGCTGTTGCTCAAGGCGATCGAGGCGATCGCGTCCATCGTCGCTTTAATCAGCAGCAGCGTACTGTCGCCGCTCAAGCCATTGTTGAGGCTGCCAATCAGCGCCATGGGTCCCACACAGAACAGCAGGCTTGCCGCGACAAAGCCCTCCGTGAAGCTGCCACCGCTGCGGACTCGTCGCTTTAGCCAGTCGCCCAGTGCCTCTAGCTGTTTCTCTAGCGCCCACCACTCCCCCAGCAGCCCACCCGTCACCATTGCCAGCAGTCCCAAAATTACGCCTGCGATCGCGCCCGCTTTGACCTGATTAAAGCTGTTCGCCATCCCGAACCCGATCACCAGCGTGATTAACCCCAATCCCTGCGTCATGACCTGCTGCATTGACAGCGATAAACTTCCGCGCAGCCGCAGTCCTACTCCAGTACCCACCAGCACGGTGAGAGCATTAATCCAGGTGCCACTGGTTTTTAGCCAAAAGTCGCCCACAATTGCATCGCTCGCGCATCAGTTGCCCGTTGACCATGGACGGCTTGCCCGTTCTCTAGTCTCCGGGTCGATCATACGCTGCGATCGCAAAGGTTTACTGCATCTAGGGTCGTGAGGCGATGGGCATACTAAAAAAAGTGCCTGACCCCAATAAGCCCCCAGGGTCAGGCAGTATACCTGTAAGGACGCTTCCTAGCCGAAAAGCCAAACAAACTTAGTTGCCCCCTAGTTGTTCAGCCGTTCCGAGTGCGTTCCTCAGATGTATCTCTATTTTGATTTGTTGAGCGGTGAAGTCGATCCGATAGACTACTCAAGTTTTTGTCGTTGGCTGCGCCAACTCTGTAAATTTACTGTTCACACAGATGAAATTGAATGTATCAGCATCAAACACGTGCAAGTCGCCCATTTCAGCTTGCCTCAGACAAGTGTTAGGCTCATATCAGCCCACATTGACTGCTATTCGCTGCGATCGCTCTCATGCTCATTCCCCTAACGCGCAAAACCTTTGAGTCGCTGATTCCTCAGATTGGGACGGGTCCCCAGTACGGGTACTGCTGGGGCAAACCGCCGGATTTTCTACGTCGCTTGCTGATCTCGGTGGTGGGCGTTGTTATCGTGCTGCTGGTGCTGGGTAGCCTTCTGCCAGACGAGGCGGGCTTCGGACTCATCCGCTTCCTGCTGGGCATCTTTGCGGGCTTCTACTGGTTGTGGGGACCCGTTTTGTTGGCAAGCATCCGCAATGCGGACTACCGCAAATACGCCTACAGCGGCTTCTGGCAAGGAGAAGTGCTGGATACCTACGTCACCGACGAGCTAATTGGCAAAGAAGAAACCGTGAACAACCGGGGCGATTTGGTGGTTGTGGAAAATCGGGAGCGTTGCATCAACATTGAGGTTGGGGATGAAACAGGGTTTTCCACCCGAATCCAAGTGCCCTTGAAGCGAGAACATCAGGCGATCGCGCCGGGCGATCAGGCTGAGATGCTGGTGCTGTCCAGTCGTAGCGACTTGGGACGCATTCACCGCACGTCCGACATCTATATCCCGGATCACAATATTTGGGTGAGCGACTACCCGTATCTACAGCGCGAGGCGTTTGTGGAAGTGAGTCGCCAGTTGAACGATCGCCGACAGGCAAATCGTCCCCGCCGAGCAGCACCCACCGAGCGATTGCGCGATCGAGACGCGGTTCGCAACCGGGACGATCGCCCTAAGCGACGTTCCTCGCGCAGCGCCTCTCCGCGACGAAGCCGCAAGACTTAGCCTGCTACATTATGCCGTTGCGTTCTTGACCGTACGCCTGCCATGCCAGTTCGACTAGTCCGTTCAAAATAGCGGCAGCAACCACGGCGCTGCCCTTGCGTCCCTCAATCCGAATATGAGGCACGAGCGAGTCAGCGAGTCGCTGCTTTGCCGCTTCCACATCGACAAATCCTGAGGGTGTGCCAATCACCAAGGCGGGTTTAATCTCTTCGGCTTCAATCAAGTCGACTAGCGCCATCAGTGCCGTTTGGGCTTGACCAATGACAAAAATTCCTTCAGGGTAACGACGCGCCAGCGTTTCAATGCCCCACGCCGCGCGGGTTTTTTCCTTCTGCGGACGAGTCAGCGCATCCATGCTGCAATAGATGGGATTGGCAAACGTGTTCTGAATGGTCGCGGTGATGCCAACCTGCACCATGGGAACATCGACGACGATCGTCGTCCGGGCTGCCAATGCCGCTGCTCCAGATTGCAGCGCCACGTCTGAAAACCGAATCAAGGACTTGTACTCAAAGTCCGCCGTTGCGTAGATTACGCGCCGCACAATCTCATACTCGGCTGGCGAAAAAATATGATCTCCGATCTCTCGATCGATAATCGCCAAGCTTTGAGCATCTGTTACATGCCACTCCATCGCTACCCCATCGCAAAACGTCTAATCGCCAAACGCCCTAGCAACAGAATACGCGATGGCTATGTTTTGATCGCAGTTGATTCGGAATCTGCATTAATGCTGCCGTTAGGTTTCAGGGGTGGCTGATCGATTGAACGTCGGCGTTAGGAACGCCACTAACGCGCCAATTAGAAAGCCTGCAACGTTGCGAAACAGCGGCAGCCACTCCCCCGTGCGCGTGATGACCGGGGCAATGCCAAACGCAATGAACAGGATGCCCCACAGCGGCGAGAAAATCAGTGCCCACTGCCACGCCACGACTTGTCCTTCTTTCCGGGGGTGTGCCGCAAAGCCGCAGACAACACCGCCGACGATCGACGTTACCAGCGTCAGAATCCACTGTTCTTGTGGCAGACCGGGAACTACCTGACAGCCACCGCGCCGCAAACAGGTTTTCACCGATTCCAGCGCTTGCAGAATCGATTGGTCTTCGCCGTTCTCGCGGACGAAGAACTGGTTGCCGAAGCGCGTTTGTAGCTCGATCCAGAACGTGCGCGGCATCAGCGGATAAAAATCGTCGCCAACGCTGAAATTCAATAAATTGCCGCCGCGTGGGTCAGCCACCAGCAGCAGGCTGTGCTCGTTCAAGCCCCAATAGTTTTTCACAGCGCTACCGGGGGTGCGATCGAACTGCGTCAGCACTCGCAGCCGCCAGCCCGTTTCCTGCTCAAACATCTCTAAATCTTTTGCCAGTATTTCTTCTTGTGCGGCGGTCAGCGCATTCGCCAAATCGACCACGCTTGTCTTAATTTCAGGCAGCAATTCTGGATTGTTGTAGGCATAGGCGGACGTTGCCGTGGGTCCTAAAGGACTCAACCAAACCAGCAGCACGGTACCCACTGCCGCAACCGCGAGACCCAGACGCTGAAGGGACGATCGACCAACGAAATCAGAAAGAATGGACATGAGCGGTGCTGCCTGCGCTAAAGCGGTGTTGATGAGTAAGCGTAACGTTTCTTTACACTATTTAATCTTACTCTAATAGTAGAAACGCAAGCCACAGCCGTCAATTCTCTCTTCTTTCGCATGTCCCAACGTCCCATTTACCTCGACAATCACGCGACAACACCCGTTGATCCGCGCGTTCTGGCTGCCATGCTGCCCTACTTCACGGAGCAATTTGGCAACGCTACCAGCAGCCATGTTTACGGATGGGAGGCAGAAGCAGCGGTGCAGCAAGGACGAGAGACTCTAGCCGCCGCAATTCAGGCAGCGCCAGAGGAAATTATTTTCACCAGTGGAGCAACCGAAGCGAACAACCTTGCAATCAAGGGTGTAGCAGAAGCGTATTTCAGCAAGGGACGACACCTAATCACCGTGGCAACCGAGCACAACGCTGTGCTTGATCCCTGCCGGTATTTGCAATCGTTGGGCTTCGAGGTGACAACTTTGCCCGTGCAGCCGGACGGATTAATCGATTTGGCAGTTTTAGAGCAGGCAATTCGTCCAGATACCGTTCTGGTATCGGTGATGGCGGCAAACAACGAAATCGGCGTGGTGCAACCGCTGGCTGAAATTGGCGCTCTCTGCCACGATCGTCACGTCCTGTTCCACACGGACGCCGCGCAGGCGATCGGGAAAATTTCCCTCAACGTGACTGCGATGCAGATTGATCTGATGTCGCTGACGGCGCACAAACTGTACGGTCCTAAAGGCATTGGTGCCCTTTACGTGCGGCGGCGCAGTCCCAGAGTGCAGCTTGCCCCGCAGCTCCACGGTGGCGGACACGAGCGCGGCTTGCGGTCGGGGACACTATATACGCCGCAAATTGTGGGATTGGCGAAAGCGGTCGAACTCGCGATTGCCGACATGCCAGCGGAGAGCCAGCGAGTACTGGCACTGAGCGATCGTCTCTGGCAATCGCTCAGGCAGCTTGATGGAGTGCTGCTAAACGGACATCCGACGCAGCGCCTACCGGGAAACCTGAACATTAGCGTGGCGGGGGTAGACGGTTCGGCGCTGCTGTTGGGATTACAGCCTGCGATCGCGGTCTCGTCTGGTTCTGCGTGCACTTCGGCAAAGCGCACGCCCTCCCACGTCCTGACAGCAATGGGACGATCGCCTGACCTCGCCTACGCCTCACTCCGGTTCGGCATCGGACGATTCAACACGGACGCAGAGATTGACCAAGCCGCCGACTGGACGATCGCCACTGTGCGATCGCTGCGGGAGGCAGGAAGCGCGGTGGTAGAAGCACCCACCAGTAGGAGGTCAGCCGCAACGGACTCGCGCTAGGGTGGAAGCCTACTGTGTTTTTGTAGTTTGTGCCATGCAGCGCCTCCTCTACACGGCCACGATCGCCCTTGGTTTCCTGCTTCTGGGAAGTTCTGCTAGCAATGCAGGTCCCGCCATCGATCGCCTGACTCCAACCCAAATTCAGCAGTTTTCGCGGGATTTAGTCCGTCCCAGCTCCCGCGACTTTTTCGAGGAGGGACAGCGGCAGCTCGATCGTGAGGTGCAGTTGCTGACTCAGCAGCGACTGTTCACAGAAGGTCTGCTGAAGGTCAGCCAAGATGTTAATCTACCGCAAGATCTGACGCCGTTCGAGCGCCTATTGCCGCCAGCGTCACCGATCAAACAGTAGGTCAAGTTCTGCTTGCAGCGCTTTGAAATCTGCCAATCGAGAGATGATTAAATTTTCGGCTCCAGCATCATTCAGTCGCCGTTTCCAGTAGTCGATGCGATCGACGTTGTGCATCCAGTAGTCAATCACCGTTTTCAGTGCCTGATCGAGGTTCCAGTCGCGCTCGGGCGAAACCGTTTCAACCGATTCAATCAGCGCATCTAGCGTGCATTTGTAGGACCCCAAATACTCGACGCCTGTCTGCGATTTGTGATACAAAATTTCCTGTTGATGGCTAAAAAACTGTAAAACAGGGGAAACTCCAAGAATTTCAAAGCTGTACGACATAGCAATTCTGGCGCTTTTAACCAAGACTTTGAATACTGAATGTAGTGAAGTCAAAAGAAGATTGCACGAAATCGTTAAGCAGACTTCATACTTTAGTGCTAAACCTAATCGCGATTCGCCATCAGCATTCGTCCAATCATGTCCAGCTATCTAGGAATTGACTTTGGTACGTCGGGTGCCCGCGCGATCGCGATTGACGACACCGAACAGATCCGTGCTCAAACAAGTTGTCGTTTTACTGAAGCGCCCGATCAAGCTGCGATGTGGCACGAAACGCTATTCACACTGATCGAGCAGATTCCCGCGGCGTGTCGAGCCGATGTGCGATCGATCGCCATCAATGGCACCTCGTCTACGGTGCTGCTGTGCGACGAGCGCGGAGAGCCGATCTCCCCACCCCTGCTCTACAACGATGCACGAGGCGCAGTGGAACTGGAAGCTCTGCGGCAGCAGCTTCAGGATGCTGATACCCCTGAACGGGCGATCGTTCTTAGCGCCACTTCCAGTCTTGTGAAGCTGCTGTGGTGGAGTCGGCAGGTGGGATTCGATCGAGCGCGCTACTTACTGCACCAGGCAGATTGGCTCAGCTTCTTGCTGCACGGGCAGTTGGGCATTAGCGACTATCACAACTGCCTCAAACTTGGCTACGACGTTCGGCATCTCTGCTACCCAGGTTGGCTAAGAGAGATGCCGATTTTTTCCCGACTGCCAACGGTTCTGGCACCGGGAACGCCGATTGCTCCAGTGCAGTCCGCGATCGCTCAGCGGTTTGGACTGCCCACAGACTGCCGCGTGTGTGCGGGCACTACAGACAGCATCGCCGCGTTTCTAGCGAGCGGAGCGACGACTCCGGGAGAAGCCGTCACCTCATTAGGATCAACGCTCGTGCTGAAGTTGCTCAGCCGAACTCCCGTCGATCGCGCGGAATATGGCATTTACAGTCATCGCCTCGGTGAGCAGTGGCTGGTCGGTGGAGCCTCCAATACAGGTGGAGCCGTGCTGCAACAGTTCTTCACCCCAGCCGAATTGCAGCAGATCAGCGCTCACGTTCCCGTCGATCACCCTAGTCCGCTCGATTACTATCCGCTGGCTCAGCCTGGAGAGCGTTTTCCCATCAGCGATCCACAGCTTGCCCCACGATTGCAGCCGCGCCCAGAGAATCCAGTTGAATTTCTACATGGGCTACTAGAAAGCATGGCGCGGATCGAAGCCGAAGGCTACCAACTGCTGCAAGACTTGGGAGCCACGCCGCTAGCGCAGGTCTATACGGCAGGCGGTGGGGCAGACAATCCCGCATGGACGGCGATTCGTGCCCGTCGGCTAGGAGCCAGCGTCGCGCGATCGCCGCAAACCGAAGCCGCCTACGGCACCGCACGGCTAGCGAAGTGGTACGGTTGAAGAGGTGGACTCACTGCTGCGATCGCCATGACAAATCCTGCCAACAATGCGAAGCGCCCTGCTCAAACCGTCTCCGTCACGCTCAACCTGCCACTCGATGTGCTGACCGCCATTCGCCAGCGGGCAACGCAGCAGGAAGAATATCCCAACCAAGTAATTGTCGATGCGCTCCGGCAGGGATTGGGCTTGACTCCGCCCTCCACGCCAACCTCTAACCTCAACGACGATCCACGATCGCTTGCCGCCCGCTTGCAGGCAGTAGAGGCGCTTCTACCCAGAATGCAGGCGCTAGAGGAGCAGGTCAGTCGGTTGCAGGCTGAACGATCTCACCCAGTTGAGGACACTGTAAGCATTGAACCGCCCTTACAGGAGCCGCCGATTGCCACGGAGGCGCAGCAGTGCCCCAACTGTAGCCATCGGTTAGGACCGCCGCTGCGGGCTTCGGGGCGTCAAGTGTGCGGTAAGTGCGGCTGGTCCAACAAGCCAAAGCGAGCGCTGATCGACAGTGGCATGGCGGATTTGCCCACTGATGAACTTCAGCAAATCTTGTCCAACGCTGCCACCGAATCGCTCGACAACATGAAACCTAAAAAGCAAGAGTCGGGGGGAAGCTTCTTCTCGCGGTTTGGCAAGCGCTGAGCGCCCGATTGTAGTGTGTGCCAGTCACGGAAGTGGGTACCCTTAAGAACGGGACAGCGGAAAGGTGTCCGCCCGTGGCGGAAAAACTTTAGCCGATCGTGTAGCTAGGACTATCGCGTTTTTTAGAGAAATACGCTATGTGTTTGACAGCGCGATCGACTCAGACAGCTAAGGAGCACCCGGCATTGCAAACTGAAAAAAGGAAAGTCAACCGTATGGACGAGGGTGTGAAGCAGGCAGGGCAGGAAGGTAGTACCCTCGATCGCCTGGACGCCGATCAGGTACAGCGGGTGCGCGAACTGCTGACTGCGTGCGGCATCGAGCCGACCCAAGCAACGCTGGAAGCATTAGCAAATGCCGCAGACCAGCGTTACCCTTCTGAGCCAAATCGGCTCGAAATCGCCGCGCGATCCATGCTGAATTTTTTTGCTCAACAATCGCCAACTAGACGGGAGTTGGCTTGGAGCCTTGTACGGCGCTGGGCATCTCGCTTTCAGTAACGTCTGGCTTAGCGGTAGGTGAGTACCTTTTCGCGTGGCTGGAGCGTGCGGGAAGAGTGCTGCGCCTCCACTTCGGCACGAGTCACCACCATTAGCAGAAACATGACAACTCTGCCCACCTCTGGCTGATGCGCCTGTGCCATCCAGACAGGCAGCGATCGTGGCGCGGGTAGCACAGGTAGAAGATCGTGCGATTCGGGCAGGGCTGGCGAGGGTTCCACCTGCTGCAAGCGAACAGAGGGCGACTGACTCTGTGCGGCTCTCAGTGTTGTCAACGCCCACACCACTAAGATGAAGCTGAGAAGCAGACCCAAACCAACATCGCGCTGTGTATCCGTGACGATCGGCTGCCGCGTTTCGACCTGAATTACTTCCGGCGGCGCAATCATGCGCCAAGACTGCGGCGCAGGAGCCGACTGCAAGGAATCCCGCCTCGTCAGGTATTGGTTTAGCGCCTCTTTAGCAAATTGCACGTCGCGTTGGAGGTCGGCATTCTGGCGATCGAGGGTTGCCCACTGTTTGATGTGTTGATCCAGCTGCGATTTTGCCTGAGCGATCGCCCCACGGCTCACCTCTAGCACCTGAAGTTGATTCGCGGCTGCTATCCATCCGCGCAGCGTTTCTTGCCGTGCGGCGTCTGGTTTTTTTTCTGCCCGAAGCTGTTCCAAAATAGACTGCTGAGCCGTCTGATCCAACTGCTGGGCAACCTGTTGATACTGCTGCTGGAGCGATTGAATCGTATTAGATTGTGCTTGCGGACGGGCAAGCTCGAT
>NZ_JACJPG010000652.1 GCF_014695955.1 Leptolyngbya sp. FACHB-36
TCTCACGCACGACTCGGACTGTACGGCTCGATCGGCATGGCATCCTCGCTGCTGGGACTGTCGATCTTTGCGGAACGGCTGGTGCCTGCACTGGTGCTGATTGCGCTTCTGGGTGCCTGCGCCGCGATCATTGGTATCCCGATGCAGACGGCGATTCAGGAAGAAACGCCAGAAGCAATGCGCGGTAAGGTCTTTGGCTTACAGAATAACGCCATTAACATTGCCTTGAGTCTGCCGCTGGCACTAACGGGAGTTGCTGAAACGTTCCTGGGTGTGCATGTCGTCTTCCTAGGTCTTGCAGTGTTGGTCATAGCAGGGAGTATCTTTACCTGGTATATTTCCCGTACAGGATCAATCGAGCCTTAATCGCTCTATCGTGATTTTGGCAGGCTGACCTTAATCCCAAATCGATTCCAGCACCGTGCGGAGTCCGTTTGGGCGTGGAAATATTGATGTTCGCGAGGTCTGGATGCATATTGCGTGGCTTGGAAAAAAATCGCCATTCTGTGGCAATGTCACCTACAGTCGAGAAGTCACGAATGCGTTGCTAGACCGAGACCACAGGGTTAGCTTTTTCCACTTCGCCCAAGAAGAAGCCGCTCCTGACAACTGGCCCGACTTTCAGGAAATTTCGATTCCGTTTCTCTACAAGTCGCAGATTTACACGCTGCCGTCGCTACGATCGCGCAAAGTGCTGGAGCAGGCGCTGCGGGCGTTGGTGCCGCGACCCGATGTGGTCCATGCCTCACTGACGCTCTCACCGCTAGATTTTTACTTACCCGAAATTTGCCAGGAATTGAATCTACCGCTCGTGGCAACGTTCCATCCACCGTTTGATCGCAAGCTGCGGAACCTTACATCCAGCACGCAATACCTGATGTACCAGCTTTATGCACCCTCGCTGGCGAAGTACGATCGCGTCATTGTGTTCTCACATCTTCAGCGTGAGGTGCTGATTCAGCTTGGCGTGCCTGCCTCCCGCTTAGCGGTTATTCCCAACGGAGTAGACATTGACAAGTACTCGCCGGGTCCATCCAGCTTAAAGGCGGAATTGGGCGTCGATCGCGTATTTCTTTATCAGGGACGCATTTCTCCAGAAAAGAACGTGGAGTCGCTGCTGAAAGCCTGGAAGCAATCGCGCATGGGTGAGACAGCGAAGCTTGCGATCGTAGGGAATCATGGTCCCCTGGCTGCCTCACTGATTCCGTTCTATGGTCCAGAGCACGGCATTATTTGGTTTGGCTTCATTGCTAACGAGCGTCGTCGCATCGAAATCTTGCGCGGCTGCGATGTGTTTATTCTCCCTTCGCTGGTGGAAGGTCTCTCCCTGTCGCTGCTGGAGGCAATGGCGTGTGGGGTTGCCTGCGTTGCCACTGATGCTGGAGCAGACGGCGAAGTTTTAGAGCACGAAGCGGGGGTAATCCTGAAGACCCAGGGAGTAGCGACACAGTTAAAGACGCTGCTGCCCCAGCTGCGGGACCACGCCGCCTGGACAGAGCTGCTGGGTCAGAACGCCCGCCGACGAGTAGAGGAGCGCTACACCCTCAGCGACAACATTTCTCAGCTCGAAGCACTGTATACCGAAGTTGCAGCGGAAGTGGTACCAACGCCGCCGCTCTTCACGCGCAGGTACGCATAATCGCAGTCAGCGTGAGTAAGACCTCAGATTCCAACCTGACAAATTCCCGTCTAACCTGGGAAACTCTAAAAACTTTAGGCAGTTCAGGAAGAAACTAGGCAGTCTTCGCTACAGTCACAGCAGTAGTTGCCTTGGATAAAGACGATGAACTCGGTCGATTTGGCATTTATGCCTGCTCTGGAACAAGCGCGGCTAATTCGCAGTAAGGACATCTCACCGCTAGAGCTAACTGAGCTTTACCTGCGGCGGATTGAGCAGTTGAATCCTCAGCTAGGTAGCTATGTGGCGATCGCCGCAGAACAGGCGATCGCGGATGCCAGAGCTAAAACCGAACGGCTGGCAGGTGATTCGTCAGAGCTACCGCTGTTTTTTGGCGTTCCCATTTCAATCAAAGACTTGAATGCCGTTGCAGGGCTGCCTTGCGCTTACGGAGTCAGGTGGTTAAAGCAGCGAATTGCCACCGAGGACGATGGCGTTGTCACCCGCATTAAGCAA
>NZ_JACJPG010000653.1 GCF_014695955.1 Leptolyngbya sp. FACHB-36
GTCCACAGCGCCCCGTCCTACTGCCGTGGTTACAGGCACCGTCTTTTATTTACAGCGGATTGCGCTTCCGCCCAGTGCGGTTGTCGAAGTTAAGCTGCTGGATGTCAGCCGCCCTGATGCGCCTGCGGTGACGATCGCCGAGCAAACCCTACCAACTAAGGGCAAGCAGGTGCCGATTTCGTTCTCGCTAACGTACGATCCCACCAAAATTCTGCCGACCCATGACTACGTAGTGCAAGCGCGAATTTTGGTCGATGGCTCCCCGCGCTGGATCAACACCAGCCGCTACGCTGTGATTACTCAAGGCAATCCCACTCAAGTAGATGTGCGCGTGGATATGGTGAATTCTAACAACCAACCCAACTGACGATCGATCCCCTCAAACCGCATGGGCGTCTAGGCAGCGCGAATTAGGCGGCTTCTATCCAATGCGCTTCATCATCACCTGTTCGACAAAGTTGGTGTACACGTCGCCCCGCTGAAACTCTGGGGTTTCTAGAATCCGCTGATGGAAGCTGATCGTCGTCGGTAAGCCCGTGACGGCGCATTCGCGCAGCGCTCGCTGCATCCGCTTGATCGCCGATGGACGATCGCTGCCCCAAACAATCAGTTTGCCGATGAGCGAATCGTAGTAGGGCGGGATCTCATAGTCGGTGTAGACGTGGGAGTCCATGCGCACGCCTGGACCGCTGGGAGGCAGGTAGCCGCTGATGCGACCGGGATTGGGGCGGAAATTGTGATCCGGGTCTTCGGCGTTGATGCGGCACTCGATCGCGTGTCCGCGCAGCATCACCTGATCCTGCGTTAGCTTCAGTGGCTCACCCTGAGCGATGCGAATCTGTTCCGCGATCAAATCCAGCCCTGTAATCATTTCAGTCACAGGATGCTCGACCTGAATGCGGGTGTTCATCTCCATGAAGTAAAACTCGCCGGACTTGTCGAGCAAGAATTCCACCGTTCCTGCGCCCAGGTAGTTAATCGCCTTGGTAGCAAGGACAGCCGCCGCGCCCATTTTGTCGCGGAGTTCTGGCGACAGCGCTGGACTGGGTGCTTCTTCCAGCAGCTTTTGGTGCCGACGCTGAATCGAGCATTCCCGCTCGCCCAAGTGGATCACATTCCCATAGCTATCTGCCAGCACCTGAAATTCAATGTGGCGCGGACTCTGCACAAACTTTTCCAGGTAGACGCCCGGATTACCGAAGGCGGCAGCGGCTTCCCCTTGGGCAGCGGCAAACAGCTTGCTGAGGCTATTATCGTCGTGCACAAGGCGCATTCCGCGTCCGCCGCCGCCTGCCGTGGCTTTGATAATCACGGGGTAGCCAATTTTGCGGGCGATCGCCCGCGCCTCGGTTTCATCCAGCAGCAGCCCCGTGCTTCCAGGAACGGTTGGCACGCCCACGCGCTGCATTGTTTTCTTGGCGGTGGACTTGTCGCCCATGCCTCGGATTGCCTCTGGCGACGGACCAATGAAGGCAATTTGGTGGTCGGCGCAAATCTCCGCAAAGCGAGCGTTTTCTGCCAGAAAGCCGTAGCCGGGGTGAATTGCCGTCGCGTTGCGCGTCAGCGCCGCCGCAATGATGTTGGGAATGTTGAGGTAGCTTTTGCTGCTGGGAGGTTCACCAATGCACACCGCTTCATCTGCCAGTTGTACATGCAGCGAGTGGCGATCGATCGTGGAGTGGACGGCGACCGTGGCAATCCCTAGCTCCTCGCAGGTGCGAATAATCCGTAGGGCGATCTCTCCGCGATTAGCAATCAAAATTTTGGAAAACTGCATGTTCGTTGACTGATTCCGTAATCAGTAGGATAAACGCTTCCGAGGGAGACTGGGAGGTTTGGGGAGAAATTGGCGCTTAACTTGACGTTTAGGATCCACTGATTTTGCAGGAGCAGCCATTTCGGACTTGACGCATGACGACAGTGGCGAGTCCGTCCCAAACTGGTGTGTTGACTTGGGCAGCGCGGAGTCCTTCTGCGGTCCAGGAGTTGCAGGTTCGCAGCACCGAATAGTGACCATGAGCTGCATAAAAGCTGCTGGTTCCTTCCCGATCGCTGCCCAACCGAATCGGTCCTTGATCGCCGACTTGAAACGATCCGGCAATAAACGTCATCAGCGCTTGGTAGTCGCGCTGACCGAGCCGAATGCAGTTGAGTTCCTCATTTGGGTAGTGGGGAATGTCTGTATGACCTTTTACCAGCAGTGCCGAGGCGTTGGACGGTGCAAACAGCGCTCTCAGCGCGTCGGTAGGCTGCACTCGATCCCACGAGGGCGTATTCATGTAGAAAGCACGATCGCCCCAGCCAAACTGAAGATAGCGGTAGGGGGACTGAGGCGCACGATCTCTGAGCTCGTTCAGGTTCAAGCGCTGGCTCCAGTCAAACGCCGCGGTACGAACCGGAACGAACAAATTGACGTGAAACCCATCGCTGGAGACGTAGATGACATGCTCACAGTTGCCGCTGCGCGGCAGGCTCCCCCACTGACGTGGCGTCAGCGCTGCGATCGTCAGCACCGCGCCGATCGCCAGCACCCCACCTGCGACCCATTTCAACACTGCCCTAAGTTGCATCACCGCTGACTCCTGCCTGATTTTTCGTACAGTGCCTACATTGTTCAACCTGTGCTACGCCACCTCAGTACAGATTGACTACTATTAATGCAGAGAAGACGTACCATGAAGCTACATTGGTAATTTAGCGATGGTAAACAGTCGGCTGCTTCTGGGGTTTGTTGCCTTCATCGTCAGTTTTGTACTCAGCTTGGTGACAAGTCGTGACGTGGGTAGAGCGATCGCCACGGCATTCATCACGCTCCCTGCTGTGTACCTAGCGGCGGCGGTAGTGCATCGGCGATCGTTGGGGCGGTTAGAGCAGCGCATTTTCACCCTTAAGGAGCACATTTACGCCTTGCAGCAGCGGCGAATGGAAGTCTATCAGGAATTCGCCGAAATTGCGGCGGAGAAGGAGCAGGCTGCCCTGATGTTAAATTCCATCCAGCACCAACTCCAGCAGCGACATTTGCCCAGCGCCCCGTTGCCGTCGCAGCCAAACCTGAGTTGGGATCTGTCGATGCCGCCGGGTGTCATGCCCGTTCCGCCCTATGCGCTTCCGACTGAGTTGCAGGTTCCAGCAGAGCCTGAAAATTTGGACGTTGCTCTTTCGGAGGCGGTCGTCCGACGACGCAAAATTGAATCGAGTCTCAATGCGCTTCAGGCAGAGCTACAGCAGCTCAACACTCAGGTCGTCGAACAGCGCCAGACCCGCAACCATCTAGCACGAGAACTGACCACCCTTACTGCTCAGAAGCAGCAGCTAGAGGAGACCTCTGGCACTCTCAAGGCAGACATCCAGGAGCTAGAGCGCTGCCGCGATGAGCTAGAGCAGTTCTTGTCCTACACCGAAACCAAGAAACAAGAGCTAGAAACCGGGTCTCATCCGCTCCAGATTGCCCTCAAGCAGCTCCAGACGCAGATCAACACGCTGCACACCGAGCTTGGCGAACTGGACACCCAGATTGAAGACCGCCGCCGCTTAAAAGAGGACTTGGACCGCACCTTGTCTGCCCCCAGAAGCGGAACCTCGTCCAAATCAGGTGGTAAAAACGGACAGACGGCGAAAGCATCGGCAAAGGCGGTCCCTCTAACGCAGGCTGTTAACACTTCGGTTTCAAGCCCACCTGCCGTACCTGTTACGCTTCCGAGCCTGTCCAAATCTGAGAAATCGGCTGACCTACCAGCCGAGTGGACCCAGTTTATGCTGCAGCTGCCGGAATACGAATTTCAGGTGCTCAAGGCGATCGTCGAGCAGCCCAATCCTGCTCCACTGATCAAGCAAGTGGCAGAAGCCAATCTGACCATGCCGGAACTGCTGCTCGATTCGATCAACGAGCGCGCCCTCGACACGATCGGTGATCTGATCATCGACTCTGGTAACGGTCGCCCTGCCGCGATTGTCCGCGACTATCAATCCTTTGTAGCAGCCTTAGTCCACGCCTACGAGTTCTGAATCAAACCACCCGTTTAGTCGCTAGCTCTGCCTGTAAACTCGCCGGGGCGATCGCACCATATTCCGTCACGATGGCAGTAATTAGCCTGGCAGGCGTTACATCGAACGCAGGATTGTAGAACTCCGCTCCGCTTGGGCAGAGCGTCGTATCGCCAATTTCATAAATCTCGCTGGGGTGGCGCTCCTCGATCGGGATTTGGCTGCCATCACCGATAGCAAAGTCGATCGTGGACAGCGGAGCCGCGACGTAGAACGGGATGTTGTGGGCTTTCGCCACCAGCGCCACGCTGTAGGTCCCGATCTTGTTGGCGGTATCGCCATTGGCGGCGATGCGATCGGCTCCCACAACAACCGCATCAATCATGCCGCGCTGCATACAGTGCGCCGCCATATTGTCGGTGATGACTGTAACCGGAATGCCTTCCTGGACGCACTCCCATGCCGTTAGCTTGGCACCCTGTAAGCGAGGACGAGTTTCATCTGCGAAAACGCGCTCTAGTCGCCCTGCGCTCCAGGCAGAGCGAACTACACCCAGAGCCGTCCCGTACCCTGCGGTCGCCAGTGCCCCAGCGTTGCAGTGGGTCAGAATCCGCAGCTTTCCAGGCTTGGATGGCAACGCGGCTAGCCCATAATCGCCAATCTGTTGACACGTCCGGATGTCGTTGGCGTTGATTGCCTGCGCCGTTTCTAACAGCACGGTCTTCAGATGTTCCACCGGACCGAGGGTTTGATGGGCAGTTTTCGTCATGCGATCGATCGCCCAAAACAAGTTCACTGCCGTTGGACGAGTGGAGCGGAGCCGCTTTGCCACCTCTTCTAGCTGAGTCAGAAAGGTGTCTCGATCGGTCGTTTGAATCTCCCGCGCTCCCAAGTAGACACCATAGGCAGCGGCAACGCCGATCGCGGGAGCGCCCCGCACCACCATGGTTTCGATCGCCCACGCCATATCGTCGTAGCGAGTAATATCTACAACCGCGTACTCATTCGGCAGGCGGGTTTGGTCAATGAGATGAACGCGATCGTGGTGCCACGTAACGGGGTAAACCTGAGTTGATGACATGAGGAGGTGGTGGGTGACGGTTACAGAGATGAATGCCAGTCTCGCTTTAGGAGTGAAAAGCAGCGCAGATCCCAAAAGCAATGCTTCCAAAAGCCATACTCTCGCAAAATGCCTTCCTCGACAAATCCGAGGCGGCTGAGCAAGTGGCTCGATCGCTGGTTGTCCAGCATAACAAACGCTTCAATGCGGTTCAAGTTGAGCACACCAAAGCCATAAGCAAGCATTGGCTGAAGGGCTTCTCGCATGTAGCCGTGCCCCCAGTGAGTCCGCTTGAGTTCGTAGCCAATGATACCTCGCGCACCCCGCAAAATGAGATTATTGTAGCCGCAGGTGCCGATTACCTGGTGGGTCGATCGTAGCGTTACCGCCCAGCGCATCCCTTCACCGCTGGCAAACCGCTGCTGCATCCGAGCAATGAATCGCTCAGCCTGCTCTACGACGGTGTAGGGATCGCAATCGTAGTATTGGGTGACTTCAGCGTTTGAGCAAATCTCGTAAACATCCTGCACATCCGATGGCTCTAGCTGACGTAGGTGTAGACGATCGGTTTCCAGAACTGGAAAGGGTTTCGTTAGCTGTGGTGGCTCCATTGGTAAGCTCTTGTTTAAGAACAGCATGACTGCTTAATGTTGACACAGCGATCGCTGCATCTCGAATCGAACATGCTGCTTGTTGCCAAACGTTTTTGGCGGCAGTGTTCGGCTTGTTTCAAACCCTATACTCTGCCAAAAACGGGCACCTTTGGGATTTTCTGTTAGCACACATAAGCGAATCTGTTGCGCTCCACGAGAGTTTAACCACTGCTCAAGCGCGGCATACACCTGGCTCCCTACTCCCCGACTGCGCCAGTCAGGGTCAAGCATCATTAGCCCTAGATACCACACGCCTGCGTCAGGGTAATCACGAATAACCTCAATGACGCCGATCGCGCGATCGCACGACTCAAAGATCCCCAGCACAGCCTTATCGTCGTCGCTTTTTCCTGGTGGAAGCTCTTCCAACACTTCACGACCTGCTGAAGGCGATGGACGTAAGTCATCGGTCAGGAAGTAATAGTCTATACAGCGCTTTACCAAATCTTGCAGCAGCGATTCAGCAGTTTGGTTAAGCTGTCGAACCTGGTAGTCACCGACCTGAAGCGGAAGCCCTTCAAATTTCGTCACGGTACGCCACATCTACAGGGCTGAGCGGGGTGAGTTCAACCCACCCCCTTGCCATTCACTGCTTAAACACCGATCGTCGATGGATGACGGCTAAACAGCTTCAGAATCCGCTCTGCCATTTGCGGCGGCATCAAGCCCAAATCGGCTTTGGACTCGTTGGGTTCTGCGTGATCCACCAGCTTGTCGGGAACGCCAATGCGGGTAAGGGGCACAGCAATGTCCGCGTCGAGCAGACTTTCAGCAACCACAGAGCCAAATCCACCCGGAAGGCAGCCCTCCTCCAGCGTCACCACGCGTCCAATTTGCTGAGCCAGCGGCAGAATCAGCTCCGTATCCAGTGGTTTAGCAAAGCGAGCATTCACCACCGTTGCTTCGATGCCGTGCTCACTGAGAATCTCAGCCGTCTGCATTGCCGGGTAGACCATCGAGCCGTAGCCAAGCAGCAGCAGATCGTCACCGTGGCGAAGAATTTCGCCCTTGCCGATCGGCAGTGCCTCCCAACCTTCCTCCATCAGTGGCACACCGTACCCGTTTCCTCTCGGATAGCGCAGGGCGATCGGTCCCGTGTGCTGAATTCCAGTAACGATCATCTGCTGTAACTCTGCTTCATTCTTGGGAGCCATCAGCACCATATTCGGGATGCAGCGCAGGTAAGCGATGTCGTACATGCCTTGGTGCGTCGGTCCATCTGCACCGACAATGCCCGCTCGGTCCAGGCAGAAGAACACTGGCAAGTTCTGAATACAGACATCATGAACAATTTGGTCAAAGGCGCGCTGTAGAAAGGTGGAATACACAGTGACAACCGGACGCATTCCCTCACAGGCAAGTCCAGCCGCCAGCGTCACCGCGTGCTGCTCCGCAATGCCCACGTCAATGTACTGATCTGGAAGATGCTTTTGTAGAATATCTAGACCTGTGCCCGTTGCCATTGCTGCCGTAATGCCAACGATCCGCGAGTCGTTTTCTGCCAGCTTAGTTAGTGTTTCGCCAAACACCTTGGAGTAGCTGGGTGGCTTGGGCTTGCTGGAAGGAATCGCCTTGCCCGTTGCTAGATTAAACGGATTTTGAGCGTGATAGCCGACCTGATCCTTCTCAGCTACCTCATAACCCTTGCCTTTAACGGTAGCCACATGGACTAGAACGGGTCCCGTATGCTGGTGCGCTTCCTGGAATGTAGCGATCAGTTCTTCCAGGTTGTGTCCGTCGATCGGTCCCATGTAGGTGAAGCCCAACTCCTCGAACACGGCTCCGACCTTAGGCACCGCCAACCGCTTCATGCCTTCCTTGACCCGACCCAGTTCCGGTGCGAGCGAGTCGCCCACAAATGGCAAATGCTTGAATTGCTCCTCTAGGTTATCGGCAAGGAACTGCACAGGCGGACTGAGGCGCAGCTTGTTTAAATAGCGGGGAATTGCGCCAACATTGGGAGAAATTGACATTTCGTTGTCGTTAAGCACGACCATCAGATTCGTTTTGGGTAGGTGACCTGCGTGGTTAATCGCTTCCAGCGCCATACCACCCGTCAAGGCTCCGTCACCAATGACCGCAACGACTTTGTGCTTCTCGCCCTTCAGATCCCGCGCTAGCGCCATTCCTAACGCTGCCGAGATGCTAGTAGACGCGTGTCCCGCTCCAAAGTGATCAAACTTGCTTTCACAACGCTTTAGATAGCCCGCCACACCGTCTTTCTGCCGCAGCGTATGGAAGCGGCTGTAGCGCCCAGTAAGCAACTTGTGTGGATATGCCTGGTGCCCCACGTCCCAGGTTACTTTGTCGCGATCGAGATCCAAGGTTTGATACAGGGCAAGGGTCAGTTCCACCACGCCCAAACCTGGTCCCAAATGCCCTCCACTGGCCGCCACGGTTTGTAGATGCTTTTCACGAATTTGCCGGGCGACTTGCTGGAGTTGATAAATCGACAACCCATGCAACTGGTTCGGGTGGGTTAGTTCACTCAGATGCATACCGAGGTATCCTCTGGACTGTTTAAATGGATTCCTATACCTTTACCACTGTAGTGGATTCAAGCGTGTGAAATTGATGACACTGGATGCAAATCTTTTGAATGCAGTCAATAAAGCAGTAAAGCAGTCATCGCTCCAGGGTAGGAAGTGTGCCAGAATCACTTAACACTGTGCACTGTCAGTGCTACGACCAGAATTGAAAAATGAGCAGACCTGGCTTGTCAGGCGCTATTCTAAAGGCGGTTCCGTCACACGGCTCTGTTTGGCTAAATTCAACCTGTGTATTATGAGTAACATCCCATCTTCATCCAGCGTGATGTCCATAAAGAATCTTGCCTGTATCAGCACGATCGTTAGCTTGCTTACAGTAGCCGCCTCACCCGCACTGGCAATTTTTGGATTTGGCGACAG
>NZ_JACJPG010000654.1 GCF_014695955.1 Leptolyngbya sp. FACHB-36
TAGCTGATCGTGCCGTAAATGCCCAAATCGTCGTTGTAGCCGCCGCCAAAGTTAAATCCACGAGCAGAGCTTTCCACGAGGTTGTACACGACGGTCGCACGGCGGACATCCCCCTCAAACGTCACGTTGGCGTTCTCAAAAATGCCCAACCCGATTAGTCGATTCAGGTCTTGGCGAGCAACGTCTTCGCGAAACACCTGTCCGGGCTGTAGCTGAATCTGTTGCCGTACAAAGCCTACCTGCGTGCGCGGTTGAATCGGCTTGCCCTGCTCGTCTACGGGTCTACCCTCGCGATTGAGAAAGCGGATCTGAATGTCGCCGACCAAGCCTTCGGCTACCTGCACAATCACAACGCCTTCTCGCGTGGGTTGCAGGCTCACCTGTGCCAGAACGTAACCGTTTTGGGTGTACCAGGCTTTGATGCGCTGTGCGCCTTGCGCCAGAACCGACGGGCGCACAACTTGTCCCAACTGCGGCTGAAGTAGCTGATTAGCAACGTCCAGCGTCAGCACTTGGGCACCGGATAGCTGCAGCGATCGCACGACGATCGGCTCCACCTGAAACACCACACTCAGCCCCTGCGGATTCGGGCGACTGGTAACGCTAGCATTGGCAAACAGTCCCGTTTCCAGGATTTCTGCTACGTCCTGCTTCAGTTGTGCCTGGTTCGTTTGTCCTCCTGGCTGCGTGCGAATCCGACTGCGAATCAACTGCTGCAGCTCGGCATCTGCGCCAACGATCTGCACGTCCGTTGCCTGGACCGCCAGATCACCTGGGCTGGTCGGCGTAGCAAGCGGAGCTGGGGCAGGCGCCTGTCGTTGGGGAGCGCTTTGCGATTGTGGCGGCACCGTTACGGTTGGTTTCGCTGTGGGGGCAGGAGCGGCTGCCGATGGAATTACCCACGGACTGCTGGATGGCGGTTCGGGTGCTGCCGGAGCGCTAGGAGCGGGCGCAACTGGCGCAGTCGGAACCTGATACTGGTAATACTGAGCGGGTTTGCCAGTCGTTTCGGGCGCCGCTGCCGAAAATTCTGGCGCTGCACTGGTTTCTGGGGTAGCAGCTTGAGCAACGGCAGCTGGCACAGGCGCTACCGGAACAACCACATCACTTGTCACAGTGGGTGCTAGCGATCGATCAGCCGCCTGAACGGGCTGAGGCTCCCAGGCAGCGATCGCCGCGAGCGTGCAAACTGCCAGTGCGGAGGCGTGTCGGATCGGCGTTCGGATGGAAGAAGCGTTCAAGGTTGATGAGGGGGGTAGCAGACGAGAGGGACAACCGTCTTTTTCGCTTGAAAAGCCTTGATACTGCGAAATTTGCCTTTTCATTTTGCACGGCTTCTGAAAAATTGCCGCTTTATTTACGGCGGCGTCGCTACTTTCCTACACGAAAAATCGCCTGCCTCAGTTCCCGCTACAGAGTGCTGACGTAGGCGATCAATCAATACAAAACAAGCCAAAAAACGCGAACAGCTAATAGCTGTTCGCGTTCCCATTGCTGTATCTAGCTGGAAGCAATCTAATCGCGATCGACCCGGACTTTAATTCCTGAATCGAGTGCAGGTACCTGAAAAAATTCCAGCGGATTAATAGGCTGAGGCTGACTTCTCGGTGCGTTGTTCATCAGCCCTGGAGGCAGAATTGAGCGCTGCGGCACTGTGGGCTTTGCTTGCAGTGAAGCAGCAATGCCATCTAAATCAGTTGAGGAAAACGGAGTGAGCAACGGTCTCGATCGGCTTACTGGCTCAGCAACCGAAGCAGGCTGAGTTTGCAGCAGCACGGCTCCTGGGGGCAACTGGGCACGCTCAACTTGAGCCGTAGCCGCCATACTTGGGGCAATCATTCCAAAGACAACCAGCAATCCAATCGGCAGACGCAGCATAGCGGTTGACTCCTACAGGTTTAGTCAATCCAGATGAGGCAACAGTAACCGACGCAGGACAAGGTGTACCCAGTCTGTGAGTCAGTTCGCCACCTGTCACAGCTTAAAGACCACGATCGGGTTCAACCGCGTGAATTTGCACCTCAGAGTTCGCTAGGTGCGCGGCTTCTAGCTGATTAAGACGCTCCTCAAAGTTGGCAAGCACCTGGTTTTGCTGACCAATGACGTCAGGTAGCGAGCTAAGGGTTTTCAGCAGCTCTTCCACATTTGTAATGCGCTCATTAATAGCGATCAGCGTATCGCTGCGCTGTCCTAACTCGCCAGCAAGCAGCTCTACGCTGCCCAAGGATTGCTCGACCGCAGTCAAGCGTAAGTCTGCTCCGGGTGCTTCTGGTGTGCTCGGAGCGGTGATCGCCTGCACCTCTAAGCGGCTGACGCGATCGTCGAGCGTTGTTATCGCTTGAGTTCGCTGCTGAAGCTGCTCGGTAAAGGACGTGAGTTGGCTCAGAAGCGAATCTAGATTTGTATCGCGCTCTGCCAAAATAGCTTTGCCGCGCGACTGCACTTCTGCCTGAAAGGAGGCTTGAGTCTCTAATCCCTGCTTAATCAAGCGCGTTACACCGTA
>NZ_JACJPG010000655.1 GCF_014695955.1 Leptolyngbya sp. FACHB-36
TCGACTCCGGCTTGCGAGGCTTCGTATAGCGCAGTGATGATCGGCGGATCAATCAGCGCGTTCATCTTTGCTACGATGCGTCCGCTACCGCCGTTGCGAGCATGCTCGGCTTCGCGCTGAATCAGCTCTAGCATCCGCTTTCGCAAACTGACCGGAGCAACAAGCAGTTTGCTATAGGACTGCTGCCGGGAGTAGCCTGTCAGGTAATTAAACAAATCGGTTAGGTCGGCTCCCAGTTCGTCGCGGCAGCTAAGTAACCCAATATCTGTATAGACTCGAGCGGTTCTGTGATTGTAGTTGCCCGTGCCGATGTGGACGTAGCGACGAATCCGTGTGCCCTCACGCCGCACTACCAGAACGACTTTTGTGTGAGTCTTGAGTCCTACTAACCCGTACACCACATGGACGCCGACATTCTCCAACTTGCGTGCCCAGTTGATGTTGTTCTCTTCATCGAAGCGGGCTTTTAGCTCTACTAGCGCTGCCACCTGCTTGCCGTTTTCGGCGGCATTAATCAGAGCGTTGACGATCGGCGAATCTCCTGAGGTGCGGTACAGCGTCATTTTAATCGCTAGCACATCTGGATCTTGCGCCGCCTGCGTGATAAAACGCTGTACGGTGCGGGAAAAGGAGTGGTACGGATGATGCACCATCACATCTTGCCGTCGAATAATGGCGAAGAGATCCTCTTCCGATTCCACAGGACCGTCTTCCCCAACTCGTCTCAACCGCGGCGGCACCGTTGAGGACCAGTCTGGATCTTTCAGGTGAGACAGCGGCAAATTCGCTAGCGCAAACAGATCTCGCAGACAGAGGATGCCCTCATTCTCATAAATATCTGCTTTATCGAGGTCCATCTCTTGCCGCAGCGTTTCCCGCACGGTTTCTGGCATGGAAGCGTGAATTTCTAAGCGGACAACCGAGCCACCGAATCGTCGTTTGCGGAGTTCTTGCTCGATCGCCTGTAACAGATCGTCTGCCTCATCCTCCTCCAATTCCAAATCGCTGTCGCGAGTGACGCGGAAGGGATAGTACTCCTGGATCTCCATTCCTGGAAACAGGTCAGCCAAATTGTGAGCAATGATCTGCTCCAGTGGCACCGCGATGTAGAGCGTCGGCAAGTCCTTTTGTGGCAACCGTAGCTCGTCTGGCAGAATCAGAAATCGCGGCAGCAGTCTTGGAACCTTAACTCTGGCAAACAAATCTTCGTTGCTGCCAGGATGCCGCAGCACAACCACTAGGTTCAGGCTGAGGTTGGAAATGTAGGGAAACGGGTGTCCGGGGTCGATCGCCAACGGCGTCAGCACCGGAAAGATTTGCTCCTGAAAATAGGTTTCTAGGTAGGCGCGTTGCTCTTGCATCAGGTCAATGTAGTCGAGCAAGTGCACGCCCTGTTCAACTAACTTAGGACGCACGACCTTCTGAAAATGGTGATGCTGCTGATTCACCATCGGACCGAGACGCTGACTAATTTTGTCGAGCTGCTCCTGCGCTGTCAGTCCATCGGCTGAGCGCTTGCTGACCTGCGCTTCTACCTGCTGCTTTAGTGCTGCCACCCGCACCATAAAATACTCATCCAGATTGGAGCTAAAGATGGCGAGAAACTTTAGCTGTTCCAGCAGCGGTGTCCGGGGATCGATCGCCTCGTGCAGCACGCGACTGTTAAACTCTAACCAGCTTAGCTCTCGGTTGAAGAAGGTCTGCGAATTTGTCAAATTAACCTCTTCGGTTGAAGTCTTCTTGCGTTTTGCCATGAGTGAGGGAGTGAAAGGTAAAGGGTGCAACGAGCCAGCCGCTAAAACACCTCATCTTCAATGCCGATCCACCACTCACCAAGATTCATCACAGCTTGGTGAATGTCTGCTAACTCCTCGGCATATTCATTCAGAGACAAGTCTTCGCGGCTCTCCTGCAATTTCTTCAACCGCAGTTGAGCTAAGAGCCAAGGTTTAGAGATGCCGTTGGTCTGCTCAATGTAGTGAGCTAAATCATTACTATTCATTGCAGGTATTCAGCTTACTTAATTAACAAAAACTGTACATCCATCCTATTAGTGAGGACGGCAAGAACAGGTTAAGAAACGTGCCCAAATCCCATTAAGGTTGAGCGCATACATTTCTTCATGGTGTGGGAGGAGGGCTGCTGAGACAAAATCTCGATCAGCGAGAAGTCATGCCAATCTGCCGAAAACCGTTCGGCGCGATCGCCCTCGTTTGTAGACCCTAGCCTAACCGGAGAGCCGTTTGGTCATCCTCTGCATTTGGTAGTGTAGAAGAGTGGGCGCGGCAAGACTGAAGGGACCATTTCCCTTGTGTCAGTTGTGAACAGGCGATCGCCGCCCTTAAATTAGCAAAAGAATGCCGTCAGCCTAAACAAGTGCTTGCTGAATATTTGCTGAATATTGGATCATATCAGCGGTGGAGATTGAAACGATTAAGCGATCGCTCAGCATCAGCGATCGCTTAATAATCACGTTGTGGTTTGTAATGTTATGCGTCCGCGTCGATCGCGATCTGTCGCTTCGCGTGGATATTTTTCATGTGCTTCTTAACCGTGTTTTGACTGATGAACAGTTCGGACGCAATTTGTTTGTACGTATAGTTTGCGCGATACCGCATCCAGACATCGGCTTCACGCGGAGTCAGCCCATATTTCTGTCCTTCCGTGATCGCCAAATTGTGAAGCGACTGCCTCCGGTCTTCGAGCGTCACCAGAATGCAAGGACGCTGGGCAGCTTCTAGCTGTAGCCACTGCACCCGAACTCGATAGGTAGCAGACTCTTGTGCCGTGATTTCGTTCTCGATGATGATTGCCTGATCAGCGTAGAGGCTGAGGCTATTAATAAGCGCTTCACACGCTCGCCAAATTTCCTGAGGAATTCGGTTTGATTGTGCCGCCACACTGGAGAGCTGACGGCAAATTTTACGAGCGCAATCGTTGGCATGTAGCCATTCGCCTTGATCCGTCAAAATAAGAACTCCATCCATTAATCCCTCTAGCACAGCTTGAAGCAGGGACGGTTTTTCCAACGTTGAAGTCAAGGTATTCATCGGTTTTAATTAGGGGGCTAGATGAATAATCTGTAGCGTTTTCAGGGACGTTTTAGACTAAATTTAACGTTGTTAACTCCGCGATCGCGGGCGTCCGTTCCGGAAGGGAACAGTGTGGTTTTATGAAGAAGAACACGCATGAACGACTCTATAGTTTTCGATCGCTTTAAAGTTTCTACCGAGTTTGGGTGATGGCAATGGATGATTTACACAATCAACAAAGGGCTAACTAAACTGCTACAATGCTCGGTCAAATAGTTAAATTCTCGATCGCATGGCAGTCACCCTGACTCAACGATTAACGGCTTACGCAGGCGGGGCCATTCAGCAAACGCTATCGCTGACAGCAGAAGAGCGGACGCGATCGCGCCATCGCTTTGACATGCCAGATGGACAGGTCGTATTCCTACAGCTGCCCAGAGGCACGGTCCTTCAAAACGGTGACGTGCTTCAATCCGACGATGGACAGCGGGTACAGATTATTTCTAAAGCGGAACCTGTCCTTACCGTGCAGGCCGAAACGCCGCTGGCGCTGCTGCAAGCCGCTTACCATTTAGGCAACCGCCACGTACCCCTGGAAATTACGTCAGCCTATCTGCGGCTGTCTCCTGACCCAGTACTGCGCGATTTATTGCAGCATCGAGGCTTACAAATCACCGAAGAAATGCAGCCATTTCAGCCAGAAATGGGAGCCTATGGACATAGCCATTAGCGCTTAATTCTTGCGATCGACCGTTAGCTAATAGCGGTTTGTGATATTTGTGTACAGTGCGTTAGAACTACTTGAAGAATGCTTGGTTTGTAAGAAGCGAGGCAGCACATTACTGACTGTATCTTCTAGTAAATAATTACTACTAACCGATTAGCTCATGCCAGTAAATTCTCTCTGTTGCCATTACTCATGTTGAATTCTTTGGCGCTGTTGCGCTTACTTCAGTTGGCAAGTCCGGCGCTTCCGATCGGTGCATACAGCTACTCCGAAGGATTAGAGGCGCTCGTGTACAGCGGCAAGCTTGTTAATGCTGCACAACTAGAGCATTGGCTAACTCAAGAGTTGCGCTATGGAGGCATTCGGCTAGAAGCAGCGGTGATGGTGCGCAGCTATGAGGCGACTCAGAAGGACGATCGCGCCCAACTCCAGTTCTGGAATCGCTGGCTATCTGCTGCCCGAGAAACCGAAGAGTTGCGGCTGCAAAGCTGGCAAATGGGACGATCGCTGCTGCGATTATTTCAGGACGTAGAGCCGCAGTGGGCAGATGCGCTCTTGGTCGCGGCACTGCGGCAAGAAAACGGCTGCAACGCTGCGATCGCGTTTGGGCTGGTGGCAGCGTATTGGCAGATCGATCTGTCATCGGCGCTGCTGGGCTATTTGCACAGTTGGGCAACCAACTTAGTTGGCGCCGGGATCAAACTCATTCCGCTAGGACAGACTGCCGGACAGCAAACGCTACTAAATCTGCACGCGGTTCTCAAATCGGTAGCACAAGAAGTTTTGGCTCTGGATGACGACGATCTAAGCAACTGCGGCTGGGGACTCGCGATCGCCAGCATGACGCACGAAACCCAATACTCCCGCCTATTTCGCAGTTGAAATTCTGTTCGGCGGCTCTCTGTTTCTAACCTTCAGGCATCAGTTATGCCACCAAGGTTATGCAGCCAAAGTTATGCCGCCAAATACGTATTCACTCGCATCAACAAGTCGTCAAAGTCGATGGGTTTGCAGATCAAATCGTTCGCCCCAAAGCGGATGCCCTGTCCTCTCCATTCTGCATCGAACGCCGTGACCAACAGGATTGGCAATCCAGACAGATCAAGGGTTTGTCGAATATGCTGCGTCACTTCGTAGCCGTTCATATCAGGCATCATCACGTCCAGAAGCACCAAATCTGGCGGCGCAGTTTGAATCTGGCGCAGCGCCGATTGACCACTCAATGCGGTATCGACTGCAAATCCTTCTGATTCCAGGATGGTTTGCAGGAGGAAGATGTTGTCGGCAACATCATCAACGACTAAAATGCGACAGCCTTGAGGGGGACACACAGAGCACTTCCACGGGGATGAGTATTGTTGCTTATTATGCTTAGCTAGCCAGTCTTTCACGTCTGGCTCCGGGTAGAAATCTGTTTTCGCTAGGTAGAGCGTACCGATGTGTGGAAAACATCCGTCTTTAGAGAGATCACTCACGCCCCGTTGCCCGTCGGATGATAAAGAGAGTTTTGCCGTCACGTCAGTTAGCCGTTGCGATAAAAGGTAGAAACCGTTGGAGCTAAGCCAGACAGAAACGCGTGAGTTCGCAGGCTTCCAGCTGATTCCGCGTCTCGCCAGCCTATTTGCGATCGCGATGGGTAGCATCGTGCTACTTGGTTGGGCGCTGAATATCCAACTTCTAAAGGGCGGCTTTCTCAGCGACGCTGCCACGATGAAAGTAAACACCGCGATCGGAGTTTTGCTGTTAGGTGTTGCGCTGTGGTGCCAAGAAGCGGCGGTTGGGGGAAATTCAAACAACTCTCTTGGCAAGCGCTCCACGAACCCCATTCAGAATTCAACCTTTAGAACGCTCCTGACCCTTTTACCCGTTCTGATCGGTGCCCTGACTCTGCTGCAATACCTGTTCGGTTGGGAGTTGGGCATCGATCAGCTACTGTTTCAAGAGGACCCGAAGTTGCTTGATACGCTTCGTCCTGGGCGTATGGGGTTTAATGCAGCGCTGAATCTGGTGCTGGCAGGAACTGCCTTGCTGCTGCTAAGCCACCGCCACGAACGCAGCGTTTGGGCAGGACACGGGCTAGCACTCGCGGCAGGGTTTGTGGCACTGCACGCCATCATTGGCTATGCCTACGGCGCAAAAATCGTTTATCACTTGAGCCTCTACACAACCGCAATGGCGCTTCATACAGCGCTGACGTTTGCGGTGCTGAGTGTGGGATTGCTCTTTTTGCACCCCCACCAAGGACTGATGCAGCCATTGACCAGTGGCTTAGAGGGTGGCTACGTTGCGCGGCGGCTGTTGCTAGCGGCGATCGTGCTGCCGTTGCTGCTGGGCGGGCTGCTTGTCCGAGGCTATCAGTTTAACTATTACGATCCGCAGTTTGGCATGTCGCTTTTAGTGCTGCTGCTCACGGTTAGCTTTACGGGGGTAACTTGGCAGGGCGCGCGCTTGCTGAACCGCAACGCGCTGAAGCGCCAGCGGCTAGAACACAGTCGGCACCAAGCAGAGGTAGAACTGCGCGAGAGTGAAGAGCGGTTCCGGCTGATGGTCAGCACGATCGGAGACGTGTTTTGGATGTCTGATCCGCAGGCAGAGCGGTTAATCTATGCCAGTCCAGCCTACGAGAGACTTTGGGGACGATCGCTCAGCGATGCTGAAATCAACTACCGGGGTTGGCTAGGGGCCATTCATCCGGACGATCGCGGACGGGTGGCGCGGTCGCTGCGTCAAACTCTGAACGGCAGCACCTATGACGAGGAATATCGCGTCCTGCGCCCAGACGGCAGCATTTGCTGGGTGCACGATCGCGGCTTTCCGGTGCTGGCAAGGGGGGAGATGCAATTGATCAGCGGCGTGGCGCAAGACATCACCGAGTCGAAGCAAGCGAAGCAAGAGCGGGAGCAACTGCTGGAGCGGGAGCAAGCTGCCCGGATTGAAGCCGAAACGGTTAAAAATCAAATTGCGGGAATTCTCGCCAGCATCACCGACGGCTTCATTGCCTTCGATCGTCACTGGAATTTTACCTACCTGAACGATGAGGGCGCTCGAACGCTAGGGCGTCCGGTGGCGGATCTGATTGGCAAGAATATATGGGATGAGTTCCCAGAGCTGGCAGAAACGAACTTTGGTCAGCTTTACCAGCGGGCAGTTGCCGAAGGCGTCACGCAAGAGTTGGAGAGCTATTACGCACCCTTCGAGTCGTGGTTTTCTGTGCGAGCCTATCCGTCTGAGGTGGGCTTGTCGCTGTACTTCCGCAACGTGACCGATCGCAAAACGGCTGAGCTGGCGCTGCGCGATCGCGATGAGCAACTGAAGTTTGCGCTTCATGCCGCTAACGCCGCTTCGTGGAGCTGGGATTTAGCTGCGAACCACGTTGTCCTGACTGTCCTCTCTGATGAATACAGCGACCTGCACGGATTTGAGCGCGGTACCGTAATCAGCTACGATCGCTGGCTGGAGCAGCTGTTTGAGCCAGACCGCGCCACGGTCGATCGTCACATTCGCGCGGCGATCGAGCAGCAGACCGGAATCGACATTGAGTTTCGCGTGCAGCATCCGGAGCGCGGCATTCGCTGGCTAACCGCGATCGGGCAAATCCTCTGCGACTCAAAAGGGTATCCGGTTCGGCTGTCGGGTCTGACGCTGGACGTGACCGATCGCAAACGCACCGAAGTTGCCCTACGGGAAAGCGAAGAGCGATTCCGTGACCTCAGCGACTCGGCTCCGGTGCTGATCTGGATTAACGGGGCTGATGGCGGCTGCGAGTTTGTCAATCGGGCGTATTTGGAGTTCTTCGGCAAGCGACTAGAGGACGTGCAGTCATTCAACTGGGCTCCAAGTCTGCATCCCGATGATAAAGATGCCTATCTCTCGACCTACTTAGACTGCGTCAGAGAGCGCAAACCCTTCCGGGCACAGATGCGGGCACTACGAGCAGACGGAGAGTATTGCTGGCTGGAGTCCTGTGGGGTGCCGCGATTCAATTCAGTGGGCGAATTCCTTGGCTTCGTTGGCAGCAGCTCAGACATCACCGAAATCAAGGAAGCCGAAGCCGCGCTGCGCGAGAGCGAAGCTAAACTGCGACAGCTTGCCGACTCCATGCCCCAGTTTGTGTGGGAAACCGATGCCAATGGAACGGTCACTTACACCAATCGGCGCTGGCTAGAATACAGCGGGCTGACGCTGGAGCAGACCCGCGACCCTGAGGCGATGGGTCGAGTCATTCACCCCGACGATATGCTCCTGATGTGGGAGCGGTGGGCAACTGCATTCGCAGATAAAACTGAGTTTCAGGTCGAGTTCCGCGCCCGCCCGCCCCACGGCGACTACCGCTGGTTCCTCAGCCGCAGCGTTCCCGTCAATGACGATCAGGGACGCTTGCTTCGCTGGTACGGCACCTCAACCGACATTGAGGACCACAAACGCGTCGAAGTCATGCTGCAGCAGCGGGAGGATGAACTTCGCATCATCACGAATACGGTTCCTGTCCTGATTTCCTACGTTGATTCTGAAGAACGCTATCGCTTCAATAACAAAGCCTACGAGGACTGGTTTGGACATCCGGCTAGCGAAATTTATGGTAAGCATGTCCGGGAGGTGGTGGGTGACAGCGCGTATGACGTCATTCGTCCAGACATTGAGGCAGTGCTGTCAGGGCAAGAAGTCACTTACGAACGTGAGGTTCCTTACCGCAATGGCGGCACGCGCTACATTAATGCGTCTATGATTCCTCGGTTCAATCAGCAGGGGCAGGTGGAAGGCTATGTTGCCCTCATCCGCGATGTTACTGAGCAGAAGTTGGCAGAGGATGCACTCCAGCAGAGTGAAGAGCGCTATCGATCGCTGATCTCGGCAACAACCTCAGTCGTGTGGTCTGTGGATGCGGACGGTGCATTTGTGGTGCCGCAGCCAACCTGGCAGACCTACACCGGGCAGACTTGGGAAGACTATCGCGGCTTTGGCTGGGCAGAGGCGCTGCATCCCGACGATCGCGATCGCATTGTCGCCGCGTGGGTGGACGTGCGAAATCATCCCCGCATGTACCAAATCGACGGACGCCTCTGGCACGCGCTGAGCCAGTCCTACCGATACTTTGAGGCGCGAGGCGTGCCGATATTTAACGCCGATGGCACGGTGCGCGAATGGGTTGGGACACTAAACGACGTGCACGATCGCAAGCAAGCCGAAGCCGCGCTGCGCGAGAGCGAGTCGCGCTACCGGACTCTGACCGAAGCCATGCCCCAATTTGTCTGGACCGTCAACCTCGACGGTAGCTTAGAGTACGCGAACCAAGCTTGGTGCGACTATTCGGGCATTGCGCCCGATCGACTTTCCTTCGAGAATTGGGGCATAGTGACTCACCCGGATGACCTGCCCCACGTGGCGGAGACGTGGCAGCGCAGCAACGAAGCCGGAACGCCCTACACGCTTGAAATGCGGGTGCGTAAAACCGATGGCTTGTACCACTGGATCTTGGCGAAGGGCGTTCCAATTAAAGACGAAACGGGTCGCGTTCAGAAGTGGATTAGTGCGGCTGCCGACATTGACGACCTCAAGCGCACAGAGGCGACGCTGCGGCAGGCTCAGTCGCGGCTGAATCTGGCACTGGAAACTACGAGCACCTACCTGTGGGAGCGCGACCTCGCTACCGATGTCCTGACGTTCTCCAACACCTTTAGCGCAACAGAGCCGCTGGTGATGTCGTATGCTGACATGCTGAAACAGGTGCATCCGGACGAGCGCGCCTTCGTTCATGCGGCATTTGATCGAGCAATTCACGATCGCAGCGCCTTTGAGATTCAGCATCGCGCTTGGTTCAACACCGAGACGCCGGAGTACCGCTGGTTGCTGGTGCGGGCAAACGTCATCACTGACGAATCCGGTAGCCCAATCCGCGTTGTGGGTGCGTCGGTGGATATTCACCAAACCAAGCAAGCCGAAGCGGCACTTGCCGAAAGCGAAGCGAAACTGCGATTGTTTGTCGAATCCAATCTAGTCGGGATTCTCTACGGCGATATTTACGGCGGCATTCACTTTGCCAACGATGCGCTGCTCCGGATCATCGGCTACACGCGAGCGGATCTAGACGCAGGCAGTATCCGCTGGGATGCCATTACGCCGCCAGAGCATCTGCCGATCGACGCTGAACGAATCGCCGAGGCGACCGAACGCGGCTTGTGTACACCCTACGAAAAGGAGTACATCCGCAAAGACGGTACACGAGTCTGGGTACTGATTGGTTACATTCTGCATGGTGAAAAGCGGGATCGATCGATCGCCTTCATCCTGGATATCACCGATCGCAAGCGGGCAGAGGCAGAGCGCGATCGCTTCTTCAATCTGTCGCTGGACATGATGGTAATCGTCAACTTCGACGGCTATTTCGAGCAGCTAAATCCTGCTTGGGAACGCATTTTGGGCTGTTCGATCGAGGAAATCAAAGCGCAGCCCTTTAGAGAATGGCTGCATCCGGACGATCGAGAAGTCACCCAGCGCGAAATGCAACGACTATTAAGCGGTGATGCGGTGATTGGCTTCGAGAACCGCTACCGCTGCAAAAATGGTTCGTACCGCTGGCTCGATTGGTACGCGGTATCTGTGGTGGAAGAACAGCGCATCTATGCGGTGGCTCACGATGTCACCGATCGCAAGGCGATCGAGGTGAATATTCGTCAACTTAATGAAAGCTTGGAGGATCGCGTTCGACAGCGCACCGCCGAACTCGAAGCAGCAAACAAAGAGCTGGAGTCGTTTTCCTACTCGGTCTCTCACGATTTGCGGGCACCGCTCAGACACATCGCTGGCTTCGCCGATCTCCTCCGAAAGCAGCTCGGAACGACGACCCTAGATGAAACGAGTTTGCGCTATCTTACGATCATCTCTGATACGACTCGCCAAGCAGGTATTCTCATCGACGACCTGCTGACCTTTTCTCGCATGGGACGCACCGAAATGCGGTCCATCACGTTTAATATGGCGCAACTCGTGCGGGAAGTCATTCGCGAACTCGAACCCGAAACAACCGGACGCATCATTCACTGGACACTTGTGCCCTTACCAACGGTCCAAGGTGATCCGTCCATGCTCAAGCTCGTACTCCGTAATCTCGTCGAAAACGCACTGAAGTACACGCGCCTGCGGACACAAGCCGACATTGAAATTGGCAGCATCAATCACCCCAGCGAAGATGTATTCTTTGTACGAGACAACGGTATTGGCTTTGATATGCGCTACGTGCATAAGCTGTTTGGAGTTTTTCAGCGACTTCATACGGCAGATCAGTTTGAGGGGACTGGAATTGGGTTGGCAAACGTGCAGCGAATTGTTCAGCGGCACGGGGGCCGGGTTTGGGCAGAGGGTGAAGTCGATCGCGGCGCTACCCTTTATTTTTCCTTGCCAAAACAGCCCGAAGGGAAATCCGGCAGAGTTGGAACCTCTACCCGTGGAGAGGACGTTATCGGAGCCTCTATCGATGGAGGCGACGTTTAATGCGGATGAGTTAACTACGCAAACGCGATACGTTACAGATAAACCGAGTGAGGGTGTTGGAGTTGAGACGGATTGGGAATCGATGACTGAATTGAAGCGAATGCTACTAGTCGAAGACAGCAGCAACGATGTAGAGCTAATTCTAAACTCTCTAGCAGAGAATCACTTGGCGAATGAAGTGATCGTCGTGCGCGATGGTGAGGAGGCACTAAATTATCTCTACGGGCGCGGAATGTTTCGCCTCCGCACGGGCGGCAATCCGGTTGTCATCATGTTGGATCTGAAACTGCCTAAAGTGGATGGAATGGAGGTGCTGACACAGCTAAAAGCAGACCCAAACTTGCGATTAGTTCCGGTGGTGGTGCTAACCTCTTCCCGCGAAGAACCCGACCTGATCCGCTGCTACGAATTAGGCGCGAATGCCTATGTCGTCAAGCCGATCGACTTCTTGGAATTCGTGGATGTGATCAAGCAAGTAGGGCTGTTTTGGGCTGTTGTGAATCAGCCGCCGCCCGGATCAGTGCCCTCGGCTAGAGGGTGAAGGATGACGGAAATTACGAGTTCAAACTCATAATTCTTAATTTCCGAATTCCCTAATTCAACAGGTAATTGCCAATGACAGCTCTACGGTTCCTGCTACTAGAAGACAGTCTGCTCGACAAAGAACTGATTCAAGCAGTGCTGGACGAGGGCGGATTGGCATGTGAACTGGTGCGGGTGCAGACCCGTGATGAGTATCTCAAGGCGATCGCTACTGACCACTTTGATTTGATTCTGTCTGACTACTCGCTGCCTGCGTTTGATGGCATTTCTGCCCTGGAAATTGCGCGAGAGCAGTGCCCAGACATGCCGTTTATTTTTGTAACGGCAACGCTGGGAGAGGAGTTGGCGATCGAAACCCTCAAGCGTGGCGCAACCGATTATGTCCTGAAGCAAGGATTGGGGCGGTTGGTTTCATCGGTGCGGCGGGCGCTGCGAGAAGCGCAGGAGCAGCACGATCGCAAGCTAGCAGAGCACGCTGTGCGCGAACACACAGAGCGACTGCGGCTGCTCTACGACACCACGCGCGATGTGCTGACTCAGCAACCGCTGGAGCTGATCGCCAACGTGTTTCGCAAGCTACAGGAGCCGCTGGAGCTGGATGTGTACTTTCACTATCTAGTGGACTATGACCAGCAAAAGCTTCGGCTCGCGGCATACGCAGGCATTTCTGAGCAGGTTGCCCACGACATCGAATCGCTCGACTTTGGACAAGCCGTATGCGGCACCGTAGCGCAGCAGGGCAAGCAGATGATTTGCCCAAATGTTCAGCTAACTACCGATGTTAAAACGGAGGTTATTCGATCGCTTGGCATCAGGACTTACTCCTGTCAGCCGCTTCGGGCGCAGTCGGGCTTGTTTGGCACGCTGTCGTTTGGTAGCCGCTGCCGCACGCAGTTCACTCGCGATGAAACGGATTTAATGCAAGCCGTTTGCGACCAGATGGCGATCGCGATCGAGCAGTCGCGGCTGATTGCCTCGCTACAACAGCGCACCGAGCAGCTAGAGCAAGCAAACCGGATCAAAGATGAATTTCTCGCGGTGCTGTCTCACGAGCTTCGCACGCCGATGAATCCGATTCTGGGCTGGGCGAAGCTGCTGCGATCGCGCCCTCAGGACCCGATTACGACCGCTCGCGCGTTGGAGACGATCGAGCGCAATGCCCACATCCAAACTCAACTGATTGAAGATCTCTTAGATGTTTCCCGGATTCTGCGCGGTAAGCTTTCCTTAAACTTTGGTCCTGTTGACTTGGTCAACATCATCAACGCCGCTTTAGAAACGGTACACCTTACGGCGGAAGCGAAGTCCATCCAGATTACGTTTTCTCCGTCGCTGGCTGCTACCTCTTCATCCCCGATTCTCGTTTCTGGCGATGCTGGTCGCTTGCAGCAGGTTGTCTGGAACCTCCTCTCTAACGCCGTCAAATTTACGTCAGAGGGCGGGAAAGTGCACGTGACGCTGGAAACAGGACGCGGGGAATGCAGGCACGGGGAACTGAATGAAAACTCATCCCTGACCGCTCACTCTTCAAGTCCCCGCTACGCTCAGATCGCTGTCACCGACACAGGCAAAGGGATTACGCCCGATTTTTTACCGCATGTGTTTGATTATTTTCGTCAGGCAGATGGCGGCACGACGCGCAGGTTCGGCGGATTGGGCTTGGGGCTGGCGATCGTCCGGCACCTCGTGGAGCTACACGGCGGCGCGATCCAAGCCACTAGCGAGGGTGAGGGACGCGGAGCGACATTTACCGTCCGGCTACCGCTGCTCCGGACGGTAAACGCGTCCCCTGATAGTCTCTCTAGCTCTCCGCTTTTAGCGTCGCACGCCTCCCCCCTCGCGGGCATACGCGTTCTTGTGGTTGATGATGAACCAGATACTCTCGATTTCATTTCGCTGCTACTAGAGCAATCGGGGGCACAGGTAGCCGTTGCAACCTGCGTGAAGGAGGCGATGACTGCGCTCCAAACGCTTCCTCCAGACATTTTAGTCAGCGATATTGGTATGCCGGAGGAAGACGGTTATAGCTTGCTTGCTCGCCTGCGATCGCTGGAGCCGCATGGAAAAGCCATTCCTGCTATTGCGCTCACAGCTTACGCGCGCTCTGAGGACCGCGATCGTGTACTCAAGGCTGGCTTTTACAGCCATCTTACGAAACCTGTTGACCCAGTGCGCCTGATTGAATCGATCGTGGATGCCCGGAAGCATCGCGTATCGTAATTTCAAATTTTAGCTGAAGCACGCTTAATATCTCCGCAAAGCTTGGTATCAATTGACTCCTCTGCTTCTCCGGGTTTGCGTAACACCTTCTCCACGTGTGCTTGGCTGCGCCATGCCAAAAATTACTGGGTAATCAGTGTTCACACGGATGACTAGACATAAAACTTCTAACGGTGTTGTTACACTGTTTATTTAGCCGTGAAAAAAGCCAAAGATCTTAGTTTCTTTCAGCAAAATATCGGATGCACAAATTTTGTTTTCAGTTTGTATCGTTTGTCGCATCGATAGAAATACCTAAATCTTCATATTATCTTCACGCTTGAAAATGCTTCTTCACAATCTGTACACCTAAAAATTTGATTATCCGGATTACGTTAGACGCAGGTAGTCAAGAAGCGCATCGAGGCTACGCTCTAGCAGCTCTTCAGGGTTTTCTGTAGAAGTTTTTACAATGAGCAGTCGATCATGACAGCATCCACACTGAGAAAGTCCCCATCTTCTGTATCCGCGTTGACGTCTATGGTGCTGCCAGCAACTCTGCTTGCTGGAACCATCTTCTCCGCGTTAACGTTGCCCCTGGCTATGTTTGGTTCCGAACCTGTTAATGTCCAGCTAAAAGAAGAATCTGTGTTTGATGGAAGATTGAAAGACATTGCGGCTCCTTACCTGGGCTTAGCAACGTTTTTCAGCTTAGGAGCGGGAGCTGCTGGCGTCGCGATCGCTGGATGGCGCCACTCCTCACGTCGGTCTCAACATATCGAGCAAACCCTCTCTGGCGTGCAGCAGCAACTGCAAACCAAAGAATCTCAACTTGAAGAAGTGCTCTTGTCCCATTCCTCGCTGGCAGCATCTGGACTCGATGGGTTTCTACAAGATAGCCCCGCTAAATCAGAGCCGTCCATTCACCACTCACCTGTTTCAGCAACCCATCCGGAGCATTCGATCGCACAGCCGATTGTTTTTGCAACCGAGGAAGTTCAGGTTAAAGGATTGCCATCCGGCTACACCACCACTCACGCCATTGCCCCATTGCCAGCCGCTCAAGCCTTTTTAAGCTTTACCCATGCTGGCGATTCTGAGAAATCTGCTCCGCAGGTGTGGATTGAGCCGTCAGAGCCGTCCCCCAGCTTGCGGGAGCTGCAAGAGCAGCTTCAGCAGGTTCTGTCCCACATGGAACTGCTTCAGAGTTCTCTGGAACCTAGCCAGCACGGCTCTGCGGTATCTACCGCCAAGCCTAAGTACGTTGAGCCGAATGCGTCATCGAGCATCGGTATGCGAAAGTTAGCCTCGTAGATCATTTGCCGCATCTGGGTGCACGTAGGGACCGTGGATTAAATAACGTGAGATAGTCGCCGCGGCTGTCTGGGACAGGTAAAATGCCACCCCACAAAACTTGCACCTTATTGAATCCAGCGTCCTTAGCTAGGTGAACAGCACTACTCTCTTGAAAAATACTGAGAACGCATTACCCTTATCAGTTTCAGCATCCTAGCTGAGTTGGATTCAGGGTGCAATGCACCCTGAATCGATCTAAATTAATGATCTCGATGCGAACGTATCCTAGCGGAAATAGGCATCTACAGACAGTGGAACTGTCGTTTGTCTGAGGTCTGGATTGAGTGGTGACACAGGTTCAGCCGGGTCTACTCGACGATCGCTAACCTTCTCCAACGCAGGAGGAGCCGTCGTTCCAGTTGGCAGGCTCGCCGAAATTGTTTGACTGGCTTGCGCGTACCACTGCCCATCCGTCGTGAAGCGAACGCCCTCTCCCGCCAAATTTTTACCTCGATCGTCTAGCGGCTGTTTCAGCCGCTGCGATCGATTCGAGGGATCAGTGACTGCAAGGAAGGTCACGGTTGGGCTGGGCTGCAGGCGCGACTCGGTTTGCGGCTGCGATTGCTGCCATGCCTCTTGATAGCGCCCATCTGGTGCAACCTGCCACAGGCTGAGCGTCGTTTGCCAGCGTCCGTTCTGAACTTCGGCGACCTGGCGCGCCAAGATCGAGTAGTTCGGGGGTTCGCTGGTAGAGCTAGACTGAGCCGCAGACGTTAAATAGCGAATTCCCTGGACGGTAATCTGGGTGCGATCGGGAAGGTTTGTGCTGCCGGAGACTTGGTAAACGCCCGGACGCTCAGCAGACGCGACCTGCATCGTTAGTTCTAAATCCGGCGATTGTGCAGTGGTACAGCTCCACAGCGTCAGCAGCAGCGCTCCACTGATGACTCGACGTAGCCAGTGGGCTAGTTTAGCGGAGCAGAGGATAGAAGACAGTAGAGACATAGTAGGGAGCTAGTGATACAGCAGTTTCTAGTGATGATTTGGGTAGCTGAGATTGGTAAGTGGTCCTGGGCTAATTACCTCTTTCCAAACCTACTGAGTTCAACTGGAATTTTTCCTGAAGTTAGCGCACTTCCACAGAAGTTGTTGTCAAATTCCACTCAATCGAGTGAAATGTAAAGCAATTCGGAATTGAACAGGCGGTCTAGTATTGAACGGGCGGTTTAATTTATGTCTGAAGTCCAGTCTGCATCATCGGTTAGATTGTGGCATGCTTGCGTGCTGGGTGTATCTAGCGTGGTGCTAGCGAAAGGCGCGCTGGCGAATCCGGCACTGCCCTCTCCGACCGCTCAGCCGATGGCTCAGGAGCGCGTTGATGCATCGATCGCCGCTGCTTCCCGCTCCACGCCACCTGCACGATCGCAGGGCAGCGCTCAATCAGTCGCCGGTGGTGAAGATGCGTTAATCCAGCAGATGACCGGTCGATCGGTAGCACGACCAGTCCAGCCAGCGCAGCCGTCTGCCCCCAAGTTCACGCCGCTGTCTCCTTCGGCACCGCCTGTTGCGGCAAAAACAGCGCAGCCGACCCAGACTGCCCCTGTCCTCGTGACAGTTGGAACAAATTCCGATGCGACGCTACCCCTACTGGGTCCAGCGCGATCGCGCCCCTGCGTTGCAAGCTGCTACCAGTCCTCGCCAGTAGCACAATCAGGTGTGACACCTCTGCCGTCAGTTGAGCCAGCAACGCCGCTGCCAGCAACGCCGCCCAGCGGCGGGACAATTAATACTCAGCCGCTGGAATCTGCGCCTGCGGCAGGACGAATCACCCCGAATCGACCGCTAAATGCAGCATCCTTGACGGTTCAAGGCGTGTATCTCTATCAGGGCGATGAGTCATCGGCGCGGGCACGACTGACGGCGGTGTATCCCCTGACGCCGCGACTGCTGTTTGGTGCAGTGATTGATCTCACCGATGGTAACGCCTTCGCAGATTCGCGAGAGCAGGGACTGAATGTAACGGAGCTGTACTTAGCCACCTCGATCGCCGATTTGCCCAATCTGCGGCTGGTGGTGGGTCAGTTGGATTTGACCTCGTATTTCGATCGCAACAGTTTTGCTAAAGACGCCGCTACGCACTTCTTCAATCCGGTGTTTCAAACGAACCCGGCGCTTAGCGCTACGGGAATTGCGTCCCGACCTGCTGCGCTGGTGAACTGGGCAGTGACGGACAACATTGAGGCAAAGGTGGCGGTGTTCTCGTCATCACGCAGCGTCAGCAGTTTTGCTTTGGATGGGTTTGCGGGCGAGTTGGGCATCCGCTACGGCAACTTGATTGTGCGCGGCACTTATGTCAGCGATCGTGATGCTGGATCGCGCGATGGGTTCCGTGAAATTTTTCAGATTCCTCGGGGCGATCGTACGGGTCCGCTGCGGGACGACCGGGAAGAATCTTACGGCATCAACGCGGAACTATTTATCCCCAATCTGAAGATGGGTATTTTTGGGCGCTATGGGCACTACGACAACCTGGACCTGAATCGGGGCGGTGACACTTACAGCGCAGGTGTGAACTTCTTAGATGTGTTTTCGCCCTCCGATCGATTGGGGATTGCGTACGGTCGCGGCTTGTCGAACGATAACCTGCGGCGGCGATCGGACGATAAGGTGCCCGACGTGCTGGAACTGTTTTACGATTTTCGGGTGCTGCCTAACCTACGCTTGGGCTTGATGGTGCAGCAGCGCAATGATTTTTCGGAGACGATCGCAGGATTTAGAGTCCGAACGGAATTTGAGGTCACTCCACTCAGCCGAGTGATTCAGTAAACAGAAACAGACAGGGATTGTACACGCTACGTGGATGT
>NZ_JACJPG010000656.1 GCF_014695955.1 Leptolyngbya sp. FACHB-36
AACTAATGGGCACCAATGAAGATACAAGTCTGAAGATATGTAACCATCACGGACTGGTGCAAGGTTAATCCAATGATCCCCCGATCGCCATCGACCCTAAGGAGGCTACTTGTGGGCATCTGGCTGTAGCAAATACCCACGCCGACGCCGCTGTGATTGTGATCTAGAGGCTGGAGCGAACAACCTCACCGATCACCTTGGGCACGTCAGGGTGATCCCAATAGCTGCCGTGTGCCTTGCCGCCATTAATCAGCGGCAGCAGCGTTTGACTGAACGGCTGCATCAAGAAGCTGGTCTTATTGCGAATCATGATGTCTTCGATCTGGACAAACTTGTTGCCTTCGCTGTCCAGCAGCAGCGGAATAACTTGCTCTAAGGGATAGGCGATCGGATCGCCAGGATGGGAAAAATTTCGCCACGGTAGCGGTTTATTGCCCCGCTGTTGATAAATGGATCTCAGCAGCTCTTTTAACTGCGGAGTCAAATCGTGAGAGCTACCATTGACGTTGATCAAGTTAAACAGAGCGATCGGCGAGCCCATCGTGTGGATACTGGCGAGGCGAACGCCGCTCGGCGGTTCAGGTTCCAGTCCAGAAATCGATCGACGAATGATATCAACGTATTTCAGGGTTTTGTCGTCTAAGTCTTTGTCATCCCAGCGACTCGCAAACAGAATGTCAAACAGGATCACCGTGCCCCAACTGTGCGTTACGAGGTGCAGGCGATCGTCGGGTGTTGCATTCTGCAACTTTCCAAGCTCGTTCGCTAATCGCTCAACCACCTGCGACCCAACATGGCGGCTAAGATAGAGCGCGGCATCGCCAACAAACTCTAGAATCTGCTCGGTGCGGAAATCTTGAAACCAGAACTCCTTCCATTTGGAGGATTTCTTGAAGCCCTCTTCCCGCAGTTTCGTTTGAGCCGCCGTGTTCAAATCGCCCCAAAAGAGAAAAATCGGCTGCCAGTCACGACTATCGCCGTTTGCTGACTGCATAATTCTCTGAAACAACGATTTAGCGCTGCTACAAAACGCTTCTTTATGGCGAGTTTTCACACCGTGGATGAACAGTACATAATCAGTCATAAACATGCTCCATGAATGCCAAAGTGGATTCACATTCCTCAGACAATAATCCAGACGCTGGTGCATCTGTAAGTAAATTTCATATTCCTTGACGTTAACAATATGTAGCTTTAGTTACGGGAAGCAACCCATTCAGGTGAGGCGATCGCAGTCATTGTAAAGATAGCTGTTCGCTTTCAGGTATTCATCGTTTAAATATTCCGTTTAATCACACTGATCGATCAAGCATCATGAAAACATTTGCGCTACGGCTTAAACCTGGACAAGATTTGCGTCAAAGTTTAAAGAATTTTGCGATCGCATATAAGCTACAAGCGGGCTTTACTTTGTCGGCGATCGGAAGCTTAAAAACAGCCGCAATCCGATTTGCAAATCAAGACGGTAGCACAATTCTAAATGACACGTTTGAAATTCTATCGCTGAACGGTACGCTTTCGGTTCATGGCATTCATCTGCATATTGCCATTTCAGATAAACAAGGTCGAACGATCGGCGGGCATCTCGACAACGGTTGCATTATTTACACAACGGCTGAAATTGTACTGGGAGAACTGCCGCAGTACATTTTTTTGCGATCGCCAGACGAGCAAACAGGCTTTTTAGAGTTAGACATTCAAGATAATGATTTGCTATAGCTTGATGAGGCTATGGCGATCGAAAAAATCTTCAGGTATGTTTTCCGCATCAGCTTCTTCTTGGTTCTGAAATAGAACGGTGAATGCACCTGCTCCCAATCCCTGCTGCGGAAACATTCGGTAGCAAGGAAGCGTAGTTAAATGGGACTGGTAGCTAAGTAAATGAGGAACTTTAATCGCCTGAAACTGAGGAAATCGTTCTAAAAACCAGTCTGCTACTTGCTCATTTTCTTCGGGTGAATAGGTGCAGGTTGTGTAAGCCAAATAGCCTTGCGGCGCAACAACTTGCGCAGAATTTGCCAGAATTCGCTTCTGACGATTTGCGTTGCTGTTAATTGTGACAGGATGAAAGCATCCAGGAGCTTTTCCACCTTTAGCAATTAGCGATTGACCACTACAAGGAGCATCCACTAAAACAAGCTGAGCAGTGTTCGGAATCTCTTCTGCCAGAATCTTTGAGTCGAGTCGCAGAACGATCGCCGGACTCACTCGGCAGCGCTTCAAGTTCGAGATTAATGCAGCGATGCGTTTACCAATGACCTCATTACTCAATAGTTGCTGAGGGCGCACGGCGATCGTAGCAAAAACGCTTTTTCCTCCTGGCGATGCGCACATATCTAACGCAACGTTAACGGGAGCAATTGTCTGCACGGTCGAAACCGCAAAAACAGACGAGAAATCTAAACAGTAAAAGGCTCCTTTGTCATGCAGCGGATGTTGACCCGGTTTCTGACCAACGATGAGGCGATCGACAAATTTGGGCTGCCACGGTAGCGGATCTTCTCGCTCAAACGGTAGCGGATCTGGTTTTGTTTGACACCAAAGAATGCAAGGCGACACGGGTTTTGGATCAACAAGCCTATCAACAAACGCGGCTCGGTCGTCCGCAGTTTCAAACAATCGCTGACTCAGCTTTAACAGCAGATTAGAAGGTTTATCCATACGCCACGATCGCCGCCTTTTCTGTCTGTTGGAAGCCAGTCTCTACAACAACCTGATGTGCGGTTTGAATTAACTGTTGAGCAGTTTCGCTATCAGAAAGTCCGGCAGCACTAACTGAATAAATCGGCACCTGTCGCCGCTGCAAATCGTACAGATACGTTTTGTCGTAGTAATTCAGCACTACTTCGATCGCGGTAGCCAAATTGCCCTGCTGAATCCACTGGATTGCCTGCTGAGTCCGATCGCCTCCCAGCCGTTTTCTCAGTCGCTCTGTTGCGGTAATTAAGTGTTCGCGATCGACCGAGCCGTACACGTCAATCAGCAGCGCCACTCGCTCCGAGCGCGATCGTTCAATTTGCAGCACGGGAGCCGCCACCATCTGCAAAAACAATTCGTCGGGAACGCGGCAGCAGCCAACCATGCGGCTTTCGGCTTCGATCCACACGGGACGATCGACCTCCAGCGCTGCCCACTGCTCAACAATCAGATTCTCGAACTGTTCGGTGGTCGGCTGAGGCGGCAGTCCCAGATTGCCGTAGCTGCTGCCCCGATGGTTGGCAAGCTGCTCCAAATCGAGCACCTGTTCTCCTTGCGCGGCGAGGGCGTGCAGGATAGACGTTTTTCCGGTACCCGTCATGCCGCCCAGTGTCAGGATGGGTTTGGGTACCGCTAGCGCCGATCGCACCCACTGCCGAAAGCCCTTATAGCCGTGATCGAGCAGCGACACGCGAAAGCCAGCCGTTTCCATCAGCCACGCCATGCTGCCGCTTCGCATTCCACCGCGCCAGCAGTGAATTCGCAGCGTGCGATCGGGTGCTAGCGCTTTTGCGTCTACAACAAACTGAGCCAGCTTAGGTCCCGCGATCGCCAAGCCCAGTTCAACGGCGCGATCGTGCCCTTCCTGCTTGTAGCACGTTCCCACTTGCGATCGCTCGTCGTTGCTAAACAGCGGAAAGCTGACGGCGGCGGGAAGGTGCCCTTGAGCGTACTCGGCGGGACTGCGAACGTCCAGTAGCACTCCGGGAGCAGCAAGAAATTTAGGTGTAGCTAAAACATCAGGCATGAAGAGAGTTGGAGATTAGGAATTTTGAAGTTGGGTTCTAACCCAGTGTCGAAAAACTTTTAATGTTGCATTTCTACCAGTAGTTTTAGCCTGTTCAAGATACTCAGGAATAATCTGAACAAGATTCATCCTCGGAATAATCCGACTATCTTCACACTGAATATATTTATCGTTTTGCAACACGTTAATTTGAAGCGTTCCCTTCTCAAATCGCCAAAGTTCAGGAACTTTCAACGCTTCGTAAATACTGGGATGTGTCCGGGAGGTAACGTCAACTTCCAATCCTAAATCTGGAGGTGGATCAATCGTTAAATCAAGCCGAGTTTTTCCACGGATGAGCGACTCATTTTGAATATAGAAACACTGATCGGGTTCAATTCCCTGAGCCATCGCTTGATTCTTAAATGTTGTGGAGCCTAGAGTACAAAACTCTATATCTAGCTCCTCTAAAAGCGCCTTAACCAAATCACCAATCAGTTCTTTGTCAATTTCATGCTCCGGTAGCGGCATCATAATCTCCAGCGTTCCATTGTCGTAAGCCAAGCGAGAACCACGATGGTCGCCAAGCTCGTCTAGAATGGCTTCAAACTCTTGCCAGGAGATGTTGTGCAGCAGCACGCGCTGTCCAGGTGGAACGCTCAATTGTCGCAGAGCCAGTTGTATCATTTGCTGCTACCAGGACGTTGGTACGATCGTAACTAATTTTGCTGGGTCTAAGAGCGGCACAACCTGTCCGATGATGGCGCTTTCTAAATAGCCTTGCATCTTAAGAGCAGTAAGGCAACGATCGCCCTCTGCCGCAGGAACCGACGCCAGCAGTCCTCCAGACGTTTGCGGGTCGAACAGCAGCGGAAAGTCTGGATGCGAATCGACGGCTGAAAGATTGTCGAGAAACTGTGTCGATCGCAGATTTTGCGGATGCAGCGAACTCAGGATGCCCGCCCGGACCGTCTCTCTGGCTCCCTCCAGCATCGGAACCGTCGCCAGATTTAGCGTTACGGCAACTCTCGATGCCCGCACCATTTCCAACAGATGCCCGATTAGCCCAAACCCCGTTACGTCTGTGCAAGCCGTCGCCCGATACTCTAAAAAACACGCAGCGGCAGCTTGATTCGATTGACACATTGCGGCGATCGCCCGCTCAATCCAGTGTCCCGTTGCCTGCTGCCGCATTTGAGCCGCGAACAACGTTCCCGTCCCGATCGGCTTTGTCAGAATAATCACTTGCCCCGGCTCCATGCCGCCTTTTCGCAGCAGCCGATCGGGGTCTGCAACCCCGTTGCAGGACAACCCGAAGGCAAGATCGGCTCCCTCAGTCGTGTGTCCGCCAATCAGCGCGGCGTCCGCCTGATGCAGCACCCGCAGTGCGCCAGACAGTAGCTGATAGAGCGTTTCCTCGACGATCTCGTCTCGCGCATAGGGAACCGTCGCGATCGCCAAGGCGCTCTGCGGCTGTGCCCCCATTGCAAACACATCGCTCAGCGCATGGTTGGCGCTAATTTGCCCAAATAGAAACGGGTCGTTGATCAGCGCAGGGAAATAATCGATCGTCTGCACCAGCACACGGTTAGGCGGGATTTGAATCACAGCGGCATCGTCGGGAGTATCAAGCCCGACAAGAACCGAGGAGTGACTGGGGCGATCGGACTGGATGCGTTGCAGAACTCGGCTAAGAACGGTGCTGCCGACCTTGGAGCCACAGCCAGCGCAGCGCATTAGATCAGAAGCGTCTTGCTCACTCCAACTCTTTTGGAGAGGCTTCGCGATCGCTCCTCGCCCCTCATTTCCTCTAGCTGGCTCCATCGTGGGTAAGTGGCTAAACCGACGCATAAAGGCACGATCGATGCGGTCTTTCAAGCGCCACAGCAGCGGAGACTCCCAACCAAAGGAACCCCAATCGGCGATCGCCGACTCGTCACCCGTTCCAATTAAGCTGAGATAGTGGGTTTGGGGACGGAAGGGACGCAGCGGCTGATCCTGGAGCGCACGACGCAGATTGTCAAACAGCGGCTTGCCTTGGCGAACGGCAAAGACGCCCGCCTTGGGGCGTGGGTGATTCACCATCGTAGCAATGTCGCCTGCGGCAAAGACTTGGGGATGCGACGATCGCAGCCCATCGTCCACCAACACGAAGCCATCCTCATCCACGGCTAATCCCGCTTTGCTGAGCCAATCGGGAGCGGAAGCCTGCGTGACCCAGATCACAAAGTCGCAGTCCACGCTCAGTCCTGACTCGCACCGCACCTGACCGGATGTAACCTCGCGCACCGACTGACGCAGATGTAGCTGAACTCCCCGCTCCGTCAGCCGCGATCGCAGACGATTTCGCACCCAGCGGTTGTGCGTTGGCATCAGTTCTGCATCGCGCTGGAACATATGCAGCGTCAGGCGATCGGGCTGTTGGGCAGCTCGAAAAATTTGTTGCAGGCGGTGGTGCATCGTCAGCGCCAGTTCGACGCCGCCTGTGCCGCCGCCGACAACGCCAATCCGAATCGGCTTCTCTGGAAATTGCGTCACCGAGTCCACAATGCGGCTCCAATCTTCCAGGAAGCGGCGAACGGGCTTGGCTGGAATAATGGCGTTGGGGTCGCTGTGAATAGCAGGCAATTTGGGCGTGCTGCCAATATCGATCGACAGGCAATCAAACGCGACAGGTGGACGATCGGCACAGAGGACGCGATTGTTCTGTAAATCTAAGCCAACCACACGATCAACGTACAGTTGCGCTCCGGCGAACTGCGTTAGCACGCGCAAATCGATGTGGCACTCTTCGTGGCTGTAGAAGCCTGCGACGTGTCCCGGCAGCATTCCCGAATAGGCGGTATCCGAAGCTTCAGTAATCAGCGTCACGCGCACACCGGACAGCGGCTTCATGCCAAACATCCGCAGCACGATCGCGTGGCTATGTCCGCCACCAATCAGCACCAGATCTTTGACAATCGAAGCGGTATTTTTCATTTGGCTTTAAGCAAACATGCACGGACGCGATCGCGTCCGTGCATGTTCTAACCTAGCAGGTGTAACAATTATTCGCGTATCTTCGTACCCATTGCTTCTACGTCGCTATCGTGCGGGTTGGTGCCCATTTGTGAAACGGCGCTACGAGAGAAATTAATCCGTTGCTCAAATTCTAAGCCCTTGATCTGGCTCACGAAATCTTTGGTGTTTTCGGGCAGGTTATAGCTTTCGGGTACCTGAATGATGTTGCCTTGCTCCATTCCCTGCCCCAGCATCAGCCACAGTTCTAGCTGGGCGCTGGATGCCAATGCCGTGTAGGTCTGGCTAATTGGAGTACCTGCACCGGCAGCAATGTCCCGCTGAGCCTGCAATTGCTCTTCTGGAGACAACTCTTGGATTTGATCGTACAGTGCCTGAGCAGGCTGCGTAACGGACGGTCCCGGTCCGGGGTTTAATTCGTCTTTGATATCTAGGTAGCCATACCATAGCAGGGCAAGTTGAGTATCCACATCAAATTTGCGGAAAGACTCTAGGGCTTGTTGTGTTGCGTTGTCGGTTGTGTAAGTCATGTCATTCTCCAATAACTGAGCAATGGATGAAGCAGTGTTGTTTGCTTGAGCTTACGTTAAGAAATATTTACAACCTATTAACCTGGCATTCGATAGAGATACGCCTCACAACCATCGGCGGATGCAGCCGCGTTCACGATCGCCAGCTTTGGGCATATTAAACACATTAAACAGACATTACCGGAGACTGCCATGCGCCCCCAGCCTTCCCAAAGACCGTTGTTTCCCAGAATCAGCACAATGCCACGCCAAAAAACCGAGGCAGCGGCTTATCTGGAGCTCTACAAACTCGTCAATGAGCGCACGCGGCTCCAGCTTGAACTAAAAAATCTGGACGATCGCCGCGATCGCATTCAAGCGCGGCTAGAAGTGCTCGATCGTCAAGTTGCAGAACAAGAGCTAGACGCCCACCAGTTGAGGGATACCGCTCCTGCTGCTGCGCCGATCGTCGCCAGCGCCTCGAAAGCAGACTCGTTCAACACACTCTTCTTGGAATACTGAACCCCACAGCCGAACGACAGCCAGCTCCGAATGGCACCCCTTCTCTAAATTCCAGCGACCGATCGTTCGCAATTCTGAACTCCGAACTCCAAATTCCGAATTGATAGAAGCCCACGCTTCGCTTTCTAGAATGTTACGTTGATTGACGTTGCTCTATCGAGGGTTGTTAACTCACAATGCAGATTCGGCTGCAAACGTTCACTGTCCACAAGCGGTTTGCTCTCACAATCAGCCGTGGCACTACGGCTCAAACAACCAATCTTTGGGTAGAAGTTGAGCACGACGGCATTCGGGGCTGGGGAGAAGCCTCGCCCTTCTCGGTGGGGGAGCAACCCCAAACCACTGACACGATCGCCCGCGCCCTGCAAAAAATCGCCCCGCTGCTAAAAGCACTGAGTCCCGTAGAGCGACAGCGCATCGATCGCCTGCTGCTAGAGGCGCAACTTCCCTCGGCAGCGCGAGCAGCACTGGACATTGCACTGCACGATTGGATGGGCAAGCAGGCAAGCCTACCGCTCTGGCACCTGTGGGGATTGGACTGCGATCGCATCGTGCCCACCTCTGTGACGATCGGGATTAGCTCCCCAGACGCCGCCCAGCAGCGCGTCAAAGACTGGCTGGGACTGGGAACCGTCACCGCGCCATCCCAAGACATTCAGGCGTTGAAGCTAAAATTGGGCAGTCCCGCCGGACTTGCGGCGGACAAGGCAATGCTGCAAGCCGTGCGGCAAATTGTCCCCCAAATTCACATTAGCGTGGATGCTAACGGCGGCTGGGGCTTAGAAGCCGCGATCGAAATGAGCGACTGGTTGGCGAATCAGGGCGTGACCTACATCGAGCAGCCCCTCGCCAAGGGACAGGAAGGCGACTTACCCGCACTGTATCGTCGATCGCCCTTGCCCATCTTTGTAGATGAAAGCTGCTTCACCAGCCACGACATTCCATCGCTTGCCGATCGCGTTCACGGCATCAATATTAAGCTGATGAAGTCTGGCGGCTTGACCGAAGCTCTGCGGATGATTCACACCGCTCGCGCCTGTGGTCTCAAGGTAATGTTTGGATGCTACTCAGACAGCGCGTTGCTGAACACCGCGATCGCGCAGCTATCACCGCTGGCTGACTATCTAGACTTAGACAGCCACTTAAACTTGTTGGATGACCCGTTTACAGGCGCACGCTTCGAGAACGGGCGGGTGTTGCCAACGGACAAACCAGGATTGGGAGTCACCAGAAAGGCAGACTCCCAACCATAAGAGCTTTCTACAGTAAGGGCAAAGCATTCGACACACAAATCTCAGAGGTTCAGAGTCCTACTCGAATGCTTTGCCACTTTGGAGCTATCGATTTGTCAGGAATCCTTGAATTTGCTTGATTGCAGCCGGAAGGATATTAAACGCTGCCCAGCCCGCCGCTATAGCAACAGGAAACAGAACAACCGCTGCACGCAGATCAATGTCCATAGTGAAACCTCTCGTTTAAAGATTTTTGAACTGTTCTCATACTTCAGTTTTATAGCAAGTGGGGACGTTTTCCTAGAGGGAAGCGGGGAACTTGCCCGTTCAAAATCAGTTTTCCACCCTTCACCCGCCCTCGCCAACAAAGCCCAAATCGGTTCCTTTGCCTGCATGAACCCGCGCCAGCTTTTCGTAGCGGTGCGCGTGTTCGATCAGTTCGGCGGCTTCTGCGTCAGAAAGCGATCGCAGAACTTTGCCAGGGACGCCGACGACCAGCGATCGCGGTGGCACGTCTTTAGTCACAATAGCTCCTGCACCAATGATGCTGCCCGCGCCGACGCGTACGCCATCCAGCACTACAGCACCAATGCCGATCAGACACCCTCGCTCGACATAAGCGCTATGGACAACGGCGCGATGCCCCACGGTTACGCAGTCCTCCAGCACCGTTGGCTGACCCGGATCGCCGTGAAGAATGGCGCCATCTTGGATGTTGGTGCTTGCGCCGATCGCAATTCCCTCCACGTCTCCGCGCACGACCGCCCCATACCAAATGCTGCATCCCTGACCAATTTCAACCGCGCCGATCACTGTGGCGTTCGCCGCAATAAATGCCGCTTGAGATAAGTCGGGCGGCACCCAGAAAGCAGGATGATGAGCCAATGCAGGATGATTATTCACAAGCCAGCCAGCAATTACAGGTGAAAGTGTCTATGGGCGGAAGAACCACCACGGTTATAATAAAGCCACTGGCACTGAATGCATGGAGAACAGGCACTGTCCCTGATGATCAACCCCGGCTTGCAATATCCTATTTTTGGTCCGGAGATTCAGTGCCCGCACTGCCGCCAAACAATCCCGGCACTGACTCTGACCGACACCTATCTGTGCCAGCGACATGGCGCGTTTGAGGCAAATCCTAAAACTGAAGAACTGATTCACCTGCAATCTGGGCGGCACTGGCGACAGTGGAATGGTGATTGGTATCGCCAGCACACGCACCCGGACGGCATTCGGTTTGAAATTCACGAAGCCCTCGATCGCCTCTACACGCAGGGCTATCGGGCAACGCGGGTAATCATTGCCCGCCGCTACAAGGATTTGATTAACACCTATCTAGAGCGCAATACGTCCTGGCGAGGGCAGGCTGACACGCCGCGCCCCCGTCTCTACGGTCTTCCGGTAGATTTCAGCCCGGACCCCAAGGACGAACCCTGCTGGGACGTGATTAATTTTGATCTGGAGAAGGAACCCGGTGCTCCCGTGCGCTATCCCTATTTCCGGCTGTTCGAGTGAGTCATCTGTCTGTTGGCATAATTTTTAGCTGCAAAACGTTCCAGCTGACTTGAACGGGGTGAAGTGCTGCGTTCTGAAAGTAGCTGCGCCATGGTTTTAATAAAACTTGAAATTCTTGGGAAAAGCTTATTTCAGCTTTGCAATATTTGCGTGGGTGAGCGTGCAACTACTAAAGATGACTGGATAAAGATGACCGAATTGTGATGAGTTTCAGTAGCTCTACGGTGCGGCTCTAGCTTGGTACGTGACTACGCTGAAAGTAACGAACTGAAAGTAACGAATTGCACAAATTCATTCGTTGCTGGTCGTTCGGCACTCAGTTCGACTGCCACGTTTTCTTGCACTCAGAGCTTCCCCTATGGATTTCCCAACTGCATCGACTCCCCTACATTCTCCGCTGCTGATCGATTCTGTCCGTGCTCCCTTGGCTCCATCCAGTCCACTGGAGCAACTGAGCGGGCGATCGTCGTCGCTGCTGTTCATTGATGGGAGGGTCAGCGATTATCAAAGCCTGGTGGCGGGTGTGCAACCGGGAACCGAGGTGCAAGTGCTCGATGCATCGCAGGATGCGGTGACGCAGATTACTCGATCACTGTCAATTCGCAGTGGGATTTCCAGCGTGCAGATTGTGTCGCACGGGACAGCTGGAGCGTTGCAGTTCGGGTCGGGCTGGCTGGATTGGCAAACCCTGCGGAGCTATGCAGGTGAGTTGCAGGCGTGGTCAGGTGCGCTGACAGAGGATGCCGATATTCTGCTGTATGGCTGCAATGTGGGGCAGGGCGCGATCGGTCAGACGTTTGTGCAGCAGTTGGCGCAGTTGACGGGTGCAGATGTTGCGGCATCAAATGATGTGACGGGTAGCGCACCGCTAGGCGGCAATTGGGAGTTGGAAGTGCAGACGGGGGCGATCGAAAGCTCTGTAGCCTTACAGCAAAAGATGATCAATGCCTACACCTCAGTTCTTCTGGCAGGCGATCTCGACCCTACCTTTGGTAATGGTGGCAAAGTTACTTCTGACTTTTCCGGCTTCAATTTCGATGATTCTGGAGAAAGTGTTGCTGTACAGTCAGACGGAAAAATTGTTGTAGCCGGATACGCTGAGAGCGGCACAAATACCAGTAACGACTTTGCTCTAGTTCGCTACAACGCCAACGGAACGATCGACACCAGTTTTGGCAACAGTGGCAAAGTAACTACAGACTTTGGCTTTTCCGATGACAAAGGCTATGACATCGCGATCCAGTCAGACGGCAAAATTGTCGTGGCAGGAACGCGTATCTCCGGAGCCAGGAGTGATGCGGATTTTGCTGTAGCGCGTTTCAACGCGAATGGAACGATCGACACCAGTTTTGGCAACAGTGGCAAAGTAACTGTTGACTTCTCTGGTAATGAGGACTCCAGCAATGCTTTGGCAATACAGTCAGATGGCAAAATTGTGGTAGCAGGATACGCCACCAGCAGTGGTACTGGAAGTGATTTTGCTCTAGTGCGTTTTAACGCGAATGGCACACTCGACACCAGTTTTGATACTGATGGAAAAGTCACTACGAGCATTGGTAACGTTGAGTTCATCACTAGCATTGCCTTACAATCGGACGGCAAAATTGTTGTAATGGGTAGTGCGTATAGCACCAACTTTGATTTTGCCCTAGCCCGCTACAACACAAATGGCAGCCTCGATACCAGTTTTGGCACTGGTGGGACAGTTCTTACAGACTTCAATAATAGCTATAACGTTAGCCACGACGTTGTTCTACAATCAGATGGCAAAATTGTCGCAACAGGGATTACAAGCAATAGCAATGGCACAAGTTTCGATTTTGCGCTAGCCCGCTACAACACGAATGGTAGCCTCGACACCAGTTTTGGTAGCAGCGGTCAAGTTACAACAGATTTCAGTGGTTACATTGATGGCGGTTTAAGCATTGTTATCCAATCCGATGGCAAACTTGTTGTGTCAGGCTTTGCTGAAAGCATTACTGAGGATGGTGACTTTGCGCTAGCCCGCTACAACACGAATGGCAGCCTCGATACCAGTTTTGGTAGCAATGGTAAAACCACGACAGATTTTGGTAGTTATAACGATGGTGGTTCAAGCATTGCTATCCAATCTGATGGCAGGCTTGTCGTAGTTGGCACTACTTCTACAAATTCTGGTCCTGGTGGTTCCAATAGTAATATTGCCCTGGCTCGCTACGAAGGTACTTTATTACCTACAGTCAGCCTAAGCGCAACGGACACCACGGCGGCTGAGTCACCACTTAATACAGGAACCTATCAAATTACCCGCAGCAACAGCACGGGTGCTTTGACGGTCAAGTTAACGATCGACTCCAGCAGTAGCACCACCGCGGCTGACTACACCTTCAGCGTCAGCGCAGGCAGCTTCAACGTCTCCGGTAGCACTCTCAGCGTCACCCTTCCTGACGGGCAAACCTCCGTCAGCCTCATCCTTACACCCGTCGATGACCCCCTTACAGAACCGGCTGAAACCCTGAAGCTGAACCTAACAACCGATGCTGCCTACACCCTGAGCAATACTGCAACCACGGGCACCGTCACGATCAGCGCTAGCGATTCCAACACCGCTCCAGTCCTAAATACCTCTGGCAATTCGCTTCTCAATGCTGTCCTCAAAGGTAGCAGCAACCCAGTCGGCACCCTGGTCTCCGACTTGATTGCTCGCCTCGGTGGGGCAGGCATCACTGACGCTGACGCCAACGCTCAAAAAGGCATCGCCATCACTGCCGTTAACACCAGCAACGGTACTTGGCAATTCTCCACCAACGGCGGCACCACTTGGACTGCCTTCGGCACCGTTTCCAACACTAGCGCTCGCCTGCTTGCCCCCACCGCCCTGATCCGCTTCATTCCCACCACCACCTTCCAGGGCACCCTCAGCAACGGCATCACTTTCCGCGCTTGGGACCAAACCAGCGGCAGCAACGGTGGCACCGCTAACACCAGCACCAACGGCAACACCACCGCATTCAGCACCGCCAGCGAAACCGCCAGCCTCACCGTCACCAACGGACCCAGCGGTCCCGACTTCGACGGCGACGGCAAAGGCGACCTGCTCTGGCGCGATCGCACCACTGGAGCCGTTGCCGTGTGGCTGATGAACGACACCGCCGTTCAGTCTGGGGCAGTGGTTGAAACCGTCGACTTGTCCTGGCAAATTGACGGCACCGCAGACTTCGACGGCGATGGCAAAACCGACATCCTCTGGTTCAACCGCATCACAGGTGACGGCGTCATCTGGAAAATGAACGGTACCGTGAGGGGCGGCTACAGCCTGCTACCCGTCGTCTCGCCCGAGTGGCACGTCGAAGCTACCGTCGACTTTGACCGCGACGGCATGACGGACATCCTCTGGCAAAACTACACCAGTGGCGACACCCTGATTTGGAAGATGAACCGCATGAGCTACGACTCCTACGCCGCCCTGCCCACAGCAGCTTCTGGCTGGCGCATTCAGGAAGTGGCAGATTTTGACCAGGACGGCATGGTGGATATTCTTTGGCGCAGCGAGCAGAGCGGCGATCTAGTGATTTGGCAAATGAATCGCATGAGCTACAGCACCTATGCGCTCTTGCCCAACGTGGGAGTCAACTGGCAGATTGAGGGCACTGCCGACTTTGATGCCGATGGCAAAACCGATATTCTCTGGAAGGATACGGTCACCGGAAGCACCCTGATTTGGCAGATGAATGGCACCAGCTACAACAGCTATACCAACCTGTTGCAGGTGCCGGCGAGTTGGGAAATTGAGGGACTTGCCGACCTGAATGGCGACGGCAAACCCGAGATTGTCTGGCGCAACTATGAGTCTGGGGAAGTGGCGTTGTGGAAGCTGGACGGAACGACGATCGCCCAAACGCCCTCGGTTGGAGCGGTGGGCTTAGACTGGGAGATTATCCTCTAGGACTTCCACGCTCGCGGCGGCTGAAAGCGGTGCACGTCTTCAATTACCGTCACCCAGCCGTCCGAGACGGATTCCAGGATGCGATCGCCCTTCTCCTTGGTTGCCGTGGTTGCGTCGCCGATCACCCCACTGCGGCTGAGGTCTCGCGTCGTCCAGGCAAAGGACAGCTTGCCCTCAATGCTCAAAAGGCTATCAGCAGGCAGCTCTGGTGGATATTCTGCGACTGCCCGATCCATTTTTACCTGATCTGGCAAAATCGACAGCAGCAAACTGGTTTCAGCATCCCCCGCGTGAATGCCCAACGATCTCTCCTTCGGCGTCAGTAGCTCCCCAGCAACGTTAGGAACGCGCCAGGTAAACAGCGGCAGCACGGTAAAGTCCTCGCGGGTTTGATGCAAATCCCGCGCTACAATTTCCAGGACTTGCGGCTGTCCCCCGTGAGAGTTCATAAACACAAGCTTGCGGAATCCAGCGCGGTAAACGCTGTCGCCCACCTCCATGAGCGTTGCTGCCAGCGTCTGGGCGCTGAGGGTAATCGTGCCAGGAAAGTGCCAGTGCTCATTGGATTTGCCGTAATACAGCGACGGGAGCGCAAACGCAGGAATGCTGGCATCGAGTTTTTCTAGCGCCTTGCCTAGCACCGCCAACCCGATCGCCGAGTCCACTGCCAGCGGCAGATGGGGACCGTGCTGCTCGATCGCGCCTACGGGTTGGATAATGACTACATCCGCCTTATTGGGCATTGCCTCAATGTCGGTCCAGGTCAGATACGGAAAAAAACGTTCTGGAGGAATAAAGCTGTGCATCATGGTTGGAAAGGAGAGATGGAACGTAGAATCAGTAGTCTAAGTAGAACCAGTAGTTTAATCTGAGCCAGGTCGTTCCACCGTCTCAAATAAACCTACAGCAATTTCAAATTCAGCAGGCAACCCTTCTAACTTGATCCTCATGCAGCTTGAAGAAAAACTTGGGTATTTCTTCTTTGATAAACGATTGCTGACTCGATCGCTGACTCGTAAGGCGTACGCGCTGGAGCAGCGACAGAAACAAATCACGTGTGAGGATCAGGAAATCTACCGGACGCTGGGAGATGCCGTTCTCAAGGCAGTGCTCACGGAGTTGCTGATTCGGCACGGCTGCGAAACGCGACAGGCAATTACGGTCAAAAAAATTGAATTGGAGCGAGAAGAAAACCTAGCGCGGATTAGCCGTGATTTGGGCGTCGGAGCAATGCTGAAGCTGGGCATTGGAGAAAAACAGCAGCGTGCCGATGAGCAGCCTTACGTGCTGGCGGAAACGCTAGAAGCGATTCTGGGTGCAATCTATTTTGATGGCGGCTATAGTGCGGCACGGAAAACGATCCAGCAGCTGTTTAGTGATGTGTTTGCCGATTGAAAAATGTGGCGAATCGCGTGTCTTCTGCTAATGTGCTGGCAGTGACGGAGGATCAGCTATGCGTTTGGGTCAAGTCGTTAAATCGAACTCGCATTGCGATTACATCGTACAGCTCGATGACTCAATGAGCTATGTGGACTGTCCGCAGCCGGACGACTACGGTTTTGGCTGTTTTGTCCGATTTAACAGCAGCGATCGTCATTGGGCAGTCGGGCTAATCTACAACTCCCAACTGTTCAACCCCATGTTTTTGAACATGGGACCACGCTTGTCCAGCGAACCTGACCCAGTCTTCGCGCCCGATCTCATCTACGAAACCCGGACGCTATTGTGGACTGTACTGATTGGCACGCTGGAGGCGCAAAACGGCGAATACTTCGGGCTGCATGGCATTCCTAAAGTCGTTGTTCCCATTAACACGCCCGTTTATCGCATGACGCAAGAGGAAATCCATCGCTTTCACCTCAACCAAAGCCAGCGACCCCAGTTCTGCTACTACAGCCATTTGCTGCGCTGCGGCGGAACGTTTGCGTCTCAGCTAACTCAGCAGGTTTTAACCGAGCTGATTGACAGCAACCTCTTCATGGGAGCCGACCAACGCGCCCTTGGTGTGCTCTGCAAGGAACTGTCCTGGAAAAATACGATGGGAGCAATGCGGTAGCTGTTGCTGATTAGTTCCCAATAAAAAACCGACAGTCTCCGAAAAGATTGCTGCCGGCTAGTCGTGTGTTCCCTGTTGATGACTCGGCTAAAGTTGAGTCTCCTATAGTATGTCTGGGTAGAAAGATGGCTGAGACGATCGTGATCAGTGCTTACCTGTGATTTCGCTCACACTACATTCAGTCATTTTGTACTTAGCGTAAATCTTCAGTGCAGCGCCTCGGTAAGAAGCAGAAAAAAACGCGCCTAGGGAGGCATTAGATCAGCAGAAAGACTGAATTATGCGATGTGAGACTTAAACTCCAACCGCTGGGTTTTCTGTGGGGTAACTATCCTGACCACCTCGATCGAGTAGGCAAGACGCCCATCCCACGATCGACCTAAAAAAGTCGCACGCTCCGTGAGTTGCATGACTAGCGAGTACCACCATATTAATTCTCTAGATTTCCGATTAAATTGGTTGAGTCATCCTCTCAAAAAATCTTAAAGCTTACGTTTGGTGTACGTCTCAGCGATTTTTGTTGAACATCGTTGAAGCTCAACACGTGTAAGCCTTTCAGCAACCTCAAGTATTTTCAGCAAGCCTAGTGTTATGACGCTTAAGTACGGTTCAGCATTTGTTACGGCACTGATGATGTTAGCTGCGGCGGCGCTGCCAGCGTTGGCAGACATGGCGACGATTCTGGCGGCTCCGGGTACTCGTGTGAATGTACGGCAGTCTCCCTCAACCACTTCTCGTATTCGACACTACGGTTTGGGAGGCGATCGCGTGACTATTCTCAACCAAACCAATGCTCCAGATGGCTTTCCCTGGTACTTTGTCGAGTTTCCTAATTCTGGTGCGCGCGGTTGGCTGCGAGGCGATTTGCTGCTTGTGAATGCAGCATCTTCTGAACGAGTGTCGTTTGCGCCCGGTACATCCGCAGCAACCGTAGGCGGTAGGGTGCAAGGCAGTGAGTCTCGCGAGTATGTGCTGAAGGCGGGGGCTGGTCAAACGATGACGACGCGCATTACCGGAACTAGTTCATTTCTGCAGGTGCAGGTAGTCGCTCCGAATGGCAGTACCGTGTATACAGGAAGTAGAAACTGGTCCGGTGTGCTGCGTAGCGCTGGAGATTATCGAGTGCGAGTGAGGCTAGTGCCTGAGGAGCAGCGATCGGGCGCTAGTGGAGAATACAGCCTCACCATTGCAATTCGTTAAGGGTGAGCTTGGGCGGTGTGGCGATCGATAACTTTGAATCTAGCGCCCCTTCCCTCGCAGGGAAGGGGTTGGGGGTTAGGTCCGGCAAACGAGTCACTGGTGTGTACACCGTCGCCTCGCAGGAAAGGGTTAGGGGAAGTTCCGTTTTGTCAGCCGATGAGTGTACAACACGAGCGATAGTCGGCTAGAGTCTACTCGACGTTGCTGTGGTCGGCGGTGAGATAGCAATGGCAATCGGGTTTGTCCAGTAGAGACTCCACGAGCGCATTGAGGGCAACGGCTGCTAGCAGCCCACCCCCTGGAGATCCCTCAATGGTCAGGTAAGAGACATCTGCCTGAATCAGCCGTCGTTTTGCAGCAGGCGCATGGCTAAACCCGATCGGCATGCCAATAACCAGTGCGGGCTGAAGCTGTTTCTGCTCGATTAAGCGACAGGCTGACATTAAAACCGAAGGCGCATAGCCAACCACCAGAATGCAACCAGCCGGAAGCTGCTGTAAACGTTCGTGCCAGCGACGATCGTGCCAAAACGCTTGTTCTGCATCTGCCGCATCTGTGACGTGAGGATTATTGACCAGCATTTCGGTAGAGCAGTGAAGATGCGCGAGTCGAGTGTGATCAAGGGCAGCTACGACAGCAGGCGTGTCTCCCACGATCGTGCATCCTGCATTCAACGCATCACGAGCCGCCGCGATCGCGCTGGAACTGCGACGAACAAACGGCACTAAGCTGACATCCCCACAGGCAAGCACCAGCTTAGAGAGCAGATGCACTTCAATTTCCGATCGGTTCGACAGGTCGGGCAATAGACGCTGTAGAGATTCTTCAAAGGCTTCAGGATGTGCCGCTGTTTTCGCATCCAGGTGCTGCCAGTGCTCTAGAGCGCTCATACTGGCTTGGGTATTTGCCTCCAGTACGCGCAATTGAGCGATCGCGGCGGCATGAACAGACTGGCAGTGACGATCGCGTCCCAAGACTCCTTCTAGCGCCATTGCCGTTTGCCGCAGGCGTGCCAACTGCTGCATCACTGTCTGGTACTGCTGCTGCAATTGGGCAAGCAGGGTTTGATCATCGGTTTGGGAATGGCTCTGAAGCAGTTGCTGAATATGGGATAGCTGAAATCCTTGCTGCTTCAGTGACATGATTCGCTGAAGCTGCTGCACATTCTTCTGCGTATAGAGGCGGTAGTTGCCCGTAGAGCGCTGGGGCTGGGGCAGCAAGCCCAAGCTGTGGTAGTGCCGCACCATCCGAGGCGTGACGCCGCCCCCGACAGTCTCGGTTAGCTCTTTAATGGTCAGGTAGCCGTTGCTCATGACTTTAATGTAGGTCAGCCAGATTGAGACTAACTGTTGACATTAACATCAATGTCAATGTTTAGGCTGAGGAGGTTCGATCGCACTAACCCCTGCCCATGTCGTCTACTCTGTTGTCGTCTACTCTGTCGCGTCCCCGTCCCACGCTGCTGACCCAACACCCCGAAGCCGTCGCCGCCGCTGTATGCGGCGTGCTGGTCCTGCTCGGTTGGTTGACGCTGCACTGGGGCTGGATAGGACTCAGTCTGTTAATTCTGCCTGCCGCCTATGTGATCGGAGGCTATGAGAGTGCCCGCGAGGGATTGGCCACTCTATTTCAGGAAAAAGAACTGGATGTGGACCTGCTGATGATTGTGGCAGCCTTGGGCGCAGCAGGACTGGGTTTGTGGCGGCAGGAGTACGAGCTGATTGTCGATGGAGCCGTTTTGATCCTGATTTTCTCGATTAGCGGGGCGCTAGAAGGCTATGCGATGCAGCGCACAGAACGCAGCATCCGCAGCTTAATGAGTTTGACCTCGGATACGGCATGGGTGCTACAGCAGGGACAGGAGCAGCGGGTTCCCATTGCCCAGCTTCAGATTGGCGATCGCGTTTTGGTCAAGCCAGGAGAACTGGTGCCCACAGACGGAATCATTGAGGATGGATTCAGCATCCTCAATCAGGCTCCGATCACGGGCGAGTCGATGCCTGTCGAGAAAACGATCGGCGATGAGGTGTTTGCCGGAACCATCAACGGCAGCGGCGCATTGAAGCTGCGAATTCATCAACCACCAGAAAGCAGCTTGATTCAGCGCGTGATTCGCTTAGTTGAGCAGGCACAGACCGAGGCACCCCCCTCTCAGCAGTTTATTGAACGGTTTGAGCGAGGCTACGCCAAAGTAGTGGTTCTGGCAGGAATTCTACTGGCAACGCTGCCGCCGTTTCTGTGGGGATGGGCTTGGGAAACGACCATTTACCGAGCATTGATCTTTTTAGTGGTGGCGTCGCCCTGTGCGCTGATGGCAGCCATTATGCCAACGCTGCTGTCTGGAATTGCGAACGGAGCGCGGCACGGAATTCTGTTCAAAAATGGCGCACAACTGGAGACGATCGGACAGGTACGAGCGATCGCCTTCGACAAAACAGGCACATTGACCACGGGAAAGCCTCAGGTCGTTGATTTGCTTGCCGTTAATGCCTCAAATGCCTCGGACGCAGACCTGCTGCAAGTAGCCGCCGCCCTGGAAAGTTTGTCAGAACATCCGATTGGGGATGCGATTGTTCAGGCAGCGCGGGAACGAGGGATTGCCTGGACTCCAGCCGAGAATGGGCAGGCACAGACAGGACACGGAATGACTGGGACGGTCAACGACCAGAGCGCGATCGCTGGGAAAGCCGCGTTCGTCCAGCGACAGGTTGCTTCTTGGTCAAAAACGCTGGAAACGCAAAGTCAGCAGTGGGAGCAGGAGGGTAAAACCGTTGTTTGGGTTGCCTGGAATCAGTCTGTGCTGGGAATCATTGCGATTGCCGATACGGTGCGCCCGGAAGCGGCACGCGCGATCGCCCGGTTAAAGCAGTTAGGGATTGAGGCGATTGTGATGCTGACGGGAGATAACGAACGCACTGCCCAGCGGATTGCTCAGGAGCTTGGCATCGATCGCGTGTATGCGGATCTGCTGCCAGACGACAAAGTCAACGTGATTCGGCAACTCCAGCACCAGTACCAAACAGTGGCAATGGTCGGCGACGGCATTAACGATGGACCCGCCCTAGCCCAAGCGTCGGTAGGAATTGCAATGGGGACAACTGGAAGCGATGTGGCACTGGAAACTGCTGACGTGGTGTTAATGGCAGATCGGCTGGAACGACTGGAACATGCCATCCACCTTGGTCGGCGATCGCAGACGATCGTCAAGCAGAATATTGTCTTTGCTCTCGGCTTTATTGTTCTCCTCTTGATTGCCAACTTCGCTAGCCACATTACCCTACCGCTGGGCGTGATTGGTCATGAAGGATCAACGGTTCTGGTGACCCTCAGCGGTCTGCGTCTACTCAAAACTGGATACCCACGATCGGTATAATGCGATGAAGCGGAGGCTGCTTCTAACGCTTGACTGCTCCTTGTAAGCGGCTGCGATCGTTCGGTTGCTCAACCAGCGTGACCTCATTCATCCTATGTCAATTCATCCCAGCCTCAAGATCGTTAAAGATAGGCGCGATTACAACACCTGGGTAGCCGCAGAAACGCTAGAGGACTACGCCTTACGATTTGCTCCAAAGTCGTTTCGCAAGTGGTCAGAGGGTCTGGTTGCAAACACCGCCACCGGAGGGCTGTCATTTTTAGCCCTAGAAGCCATTGGCGGCTCTCTTTCGATTAACTATGGGTTTGCGAATTCGTTTTGGGCAATTCTTGCGATCGGCGTCATCATTTTTCTGACGGGATTTCCGATCGCCTACTACGCTGCTAAATACAGCATTGATATGGATTTGCTGACGCGAGGAGCAGGGTTTGGCTATATTGGCTCAACGATTACGTCTCTGATTTACGCTTCATTCACGTTCATCTTCTTTGCGCTGGAAGCCGTGGTGATGGCGCAAGCGTTGGAGCTGTATTTCCACCTGCCGCTGTCGATCGGCTACATTATTTGTTCGCTCGTCATTATCCCTTTAGTCTTTTTCGGGGTGACGCTGATTAACCAGTTGCATCTTTGGACCCAACCGCTCTGGTTTGCACTGGTGATTTTGCCGTATGGTTGCATCGTATATAAAGAGCCGGATGCTCTGGCAAACTGGGTTCACTTTGCTGGACAGTCCAGCAGTGGTGCCGCGTTTGATCCGCTGCTATTTGGCGCGGCGGCGACGGTTTCAGCATCGCTCATTGTGCAAATTGGTGAGCAGGTGGATTACCTACGGTTTTTACCGGAGAAGCAAAACAATCCCCGTAAATGGTGGCTTGCCGTCGTGCTAGCAGGTCCGGGTTGGATTATTTTGGGATGCGCCAAGCAGCTAGGAGGAGCGTTTTTGGCGTCGCTGGCGATCGCGCACGGGGTCAGCGTTGCGCAAGCGAATGTGCCGACTCAGATGTACCTGGTGGGGTTTGGGTATGTGTTCGCCAATCCAGACGTTGTTCTGGCGGTGACGATCTTTTTTGTGATTCTGTCTCAAATCAAAATCAACGTCACGAACGCTTACGCGGGATCGCTGGCGTGGTCAAACTTCTTTTGTCGGCTAACGCATAGCCATCCGGGACGCGTCGTCTGGCTGATCTTTAATGTCGCGATCGCCCTGTTGCTGATGGAATTGGGCGTCTTTTCGACTCTGGAAGCCGTGTTAGGGCTGTACTCGAATGTGGCGATCGCGTGGGTGGGCGCGCTCGTGGCTGACTTGGTGATCAACAAGCCGCTGGGTCTCAGTCCTCCGTACATTGAGTTCAAGCGAGCGCATCTCTATAACTTCAATCCAGTCGGATGTGGATCGGTATTAATCGCTTCGCTGGTGTCAATGGCGGCGTTTGTAGGCGTGTTTGGTGCCGTTGCCAAAGCCTTTGCCGCCTTTATTGCCCTGGGATTGGCACTGCTGCTGGCTCCGGCGATCGCGGCGATCACGCGCGGGAAGTACTACATTGCCCGCGAAGATGTTTACTCCGACTGCAACACGATCGTATTGCAGTCGAGCGACTGCTGCATTTGTGAGCAGGCGTATGAACCGCAAGACATGGCGTTCTGTCCCGTGTATGGCGGCTCTATCTGCTCTCTGTGTTGCAGCCTGGATATGCGCTGCCACGATG
>NZ_JACJPG010000657.1 GCF_014695955.1 Leptolyngbya sp. FACHB-36
CGAAAGTATTTGGCTACGAGGCGCTGCTGCGCGGACTCGATGAGCAGGGCAAGCTCATTATGCCAGGTCGCATCTTTGAGCTAGCAGACGATGCGGGACTGCTTGCCCAACTGGATTTAGCCGCTCGGCGCACTGCGATTCAGCAGGCAAGTCATCACGGCATTACCGATCGCATTTTTATCAACTTCTCACCGAGCGCAATTTACGACCCCGTTTCTTGTTTGCAGACCACCGTGCAGACGATCGACGACGCGGGCATCCCCCACGAGTCCATTGTTTTTGAGGTGGTGGAGTCCGACCAGTCTCAGGACCAAAACCACCTTCAGTCGATTCTGACGTACTACCGCAACTCTGGATTTAAGGTGGCGCTGGATGATTTTGGCGCGGGCTATTCTAGCCTCAACCTGCTGCATCAAATTCGTCCCGATTTGCTGAAGCTGGACATGGATCTCATCCGAAACGTTCATCAGGACACCTACAAAGCGCTAATCACCGAGAAGATTCTGGAAATTGCCCAGCGATTGGAGATCCTCACGGTGGCAGAAGGGATTGAGTCTGAGGAAGAACTGTGCTGGCTGCGCGATCGGGGTGCAACATTTGTGCAAGGCTTCTACATCGCCAAACCAAGCGCAACTCCGGCGGCAGTTCTCAGCTGTGAATTACCTGAGGCTCACGGATAGGCAATATTCGAGATGCCAGCTTTGTCAGGAGCTACCTTTTCGTAGCTGGGTTAGGTCCAAAACTCTTTGGATTTGCACGATTGGCAGTCGCGCTGCTCCCATGTCACGAAGAGCTTGCCACGCAAGGTTGGAGGAACCGCTGATCCATGATTAAGATTCATAGATTAAAATTCACGCTCAACTCTCTCCCAGCCTCTGCCGCAGAACGAACTCTGCGATCGCCAAGTCGATCGGCGTTGTCACTTTCAGATTCGTTTCCTCGCCTTCGACGATTTTGACGGGCAAGCCACACCGCTCAAATAGCGCCGCATCGTCCGTGACTTCCCATCCCTCGCGATGACCCCGCTCGTGGCACTGCAGCAAGCGCTCCACCTCGAAGCCCTGAGGCGTTTGTGCTGCCCAAAGCTGGCGGCGATCGGGCGTGCTGCGAATCATCTGCGTTGTAGAATCCACAACTTTAATGGTGTCCTTTACCGGGATCGCGGCGACAAGCCCGGAGCAGTGCTGGAGTTCAGCGGTGCAGCGATCGAACAAGGCTGGAGTTGCCAAACTGCGCGCCCCATCGTGGATCAAAACCCGCTCTGCGATCGAGGGCAATCCGCGCAAACCGTTGTACACTGACTCCTGCCGCGTCGCACCACCCGGAATGAAGTGAACCATCTTCGTCATGCCCACGCTAGACACGATTTCCTTCAGGTCCGCCCAGTCGGACGGTTGTCCAATCAGCCCGACCCAGCGAACCGTCTGAGAGGCTTTGGCTGCCGCAAGAGTCCACGCCAGCAGCGGCTTTCCTAGGAGCGGCAGCAGCAGCTTGTTGCGCTGGGGTTTGCCCTGACGCAGCCACTCATTGTCCATACGACGACCAGATCCAGCAGCAGGAATAAGCAGATACACGATGGTTTTTGGGGGAGTGGGAAATGGGAGTAGGAGAGACTTCGCTAACTCTTAGCTCTTTGTCCCTGCTCGCAAATCTGCCACAGGGTAACGGGCAAAACGCCGAACTTTCTCGGATCTTCCCCTAAAATAAGAGCGAGTTAACGTAAAGAAAATTTACTATGCGAATCATAGCCCTTGTTCCTGGTGGAATTGGCGATCAAATCCTATTCTTTCCGACCCTGGACGATTTGAAGCAGTCCTATTCTGATGCGCAAATTGATGTGGTGGTTGAACCTAGGGCAAGGGATGCCTATCGCGTGAGCAAGTCGGTGAATGAAACGATTCCGTTTGATTTCAAAGGGCGAAACAGCCTGGCGGATTTCGGTAACCTGCTGGGAATCATCCGCGATCGCGAGTACGATATTGCCCTGACGCTGGGACAGCGCTGGAGCGTTCGATTTCTGCTGTGGCTGACCGGAATTCCGACCCGCATCGGCTACGCAGGCGGCAGTGGGCAATCGCTACTAACCAATCCAGTGCCGCTGAACCAGAACCAGTACGCTGCCGCGATGTACCACGATTTGCTCAAGGGATTAGACATTAATACACCCTGTCCTCCACTGGCAGTCAGCGTCCCTGCGAAGGATCTCGACTGGGCAGAATCTGAACGCAAGCGATTGGGCAATCAGGACTACGTTCTGATTCATGGTGGGTCGAGCCAGCTTGCCAAGGACAAAGGCATCAATAAGATCTATCCGGTCGAAAGCTGGAGCGGTATTATTCAGGACTTCAATCGTCGGCAGCCAGACCTGCCGATCGTGGTAGTGCAGGGACCAGAAGACGCCGAGTTTGTCCAAGCGCTAGTGGAGGCAAACCCGAAGCTGAAAGTGACGATGCCAAAGGATGTTGGCAAGCTAACAGCTATGATTGCCGGAGCCAATTTGATGCTGTGTACGGACAGTGCCCCTATGCATCTAGCGGTCGCCGTGCAAACCTATACGCTGGCACTGTTTGGTCCAACTGACCCGCAGAAGCTGCTGCCCCAGGACGATCGTTTTGTCGGCATTAAATCGCTCACGGGACAAATGGCAGACATCTCGCCACAAACGGTGCTGGAGAAGGTTTGGGCAGGGTGAGCGGATCGGTTTTTGAGTTGGGAGTGTAGGCTGCACCGGGGCATTCTGCGATCGACTGACGAAACCATCATCCGCACCACTAAAATTTAGGAACGCTTTGCGACCAATCGCGGCTGCCCCCCCAAACTCAAAAATTTAAACACAGTCAAGTTATGGTGCCTTCCAACGCTCATCCCTCAACGACCACTACACCACCTGTTGCGGAGAAACGTCCCCACGTGCATTCTCTTCACGGCGATGAACGAGTGGACGATTACTTTTGGATGCGCGATCGGGACGATCCAGCCGTGATTGACTACCTGGAAGCCGAGAACAATTACACTGACGCGATGATGCAGCAGACGGAGCCGCTGCAAGCCGCCCTGTACGATGAGATGCTGGCGCGGATTCAAGAAACTGACCTCTCGGTGCCCGTTCGCAAAGACGACTACTATTACTACTCACGCACGGAGGCGGGTAAAGCCTACCCCATTCACTGCCGCAAGCGAGGCAGCCTAGATGCGCCAGAAGAGGTACTGCTGGACCAAAACCAACTGGCAGAGGAGCATGAGTATTTTGCGATCGGCACGTTCCAAGTCAGCCCCAACCACCAACTGCTGGCATACTCGGTAGACACGACGGGAGGCGAGTCGTACACGCTGTATTTCTTGGATTTGACCACCGGACAGCACGACTCCGAAAGCATCCCCGATACCTACTACTCGTTTGCCTGGGGCAACGACAGCCAAACGGTTTTCTACACGCAAGTGGATGCTGCCCATCGCCCGTTTAAGCTGTTTCGTCACACGCTGGGGCAGCCGGTAACTGCCGATGTCCTGATTTACCACGAACCGGATGATTCCTATTTTCTTGGCGTGGGCAAAACTCGCAGCGAAGCGTACCTGCTGCTGAGTCTGGGCAGCAAGATTACGTCGGAAGTGCACTACCTGGATGCCAATCAGCCTACCGGTGAGTTTCGCGTGATTCGTCCGCGCACAGTTGGGGTTGAGTACAGCGTCGAGCATCACAGAGACCTGTTTTACATCGTTACCAATGAGGACGCTCTCAACTTCAAGCTCGTAAAAGCGCCTGTCAGCGCACCACAATTAGAGAATTGGGAGACGGTCATTCCCCATCGGCCCGATGTGCTGCTGTCTGACGTCAGCGCATTTGTGGACCATTTAATCATTTACGAGCGAAAATCCGGATTGCCGACGGTTCGCGTCCGCAAGCTGTCTAGCGGAGACGAACACTCGATCGCCTTTCCAGAACCCAGCTACGAAGTCGATGAAGCCGGAAATCCAGAGTTTCACACGCAAACGCTGCGCTTCAGCTACACGTCGCTGATCACGCCGCCGTCGATCTTTGACTACAACTTAGACACGCAAGAGCGCGAGCTGAAAAAAGAAACTCCCGTGCTCGGCGGCTACGATCGCACTCAATACGTGACCGAACGGCTGCACGCGACGGCATCGGATGGCACCCAGATTCCACTGTCCCTCGTGTACAAAAAAGGCGTTGGGACGACCGGGACCAATCCGCTGCTGATGACGGGCTACGGCTCCTACGGTGTTGACTACCCCGACTCGTTCTCTTCCACTCGCCTGTCGCTGTTGGATCGTGGTGTCATTATGGCGATCGCGCACATCCGCGGCGGCTCAGAAATGGGGCGCAAGTGGTACGAGGACGGCAAATTTTTGCAAAAGAAAAATACCTTCATGGACTTTATCGCCTGCGCTGAGTATCTAATTCAGCAGCAGTGGACTTCGCCCGATCGCCTCGCCATTTCTGGTGGCAGTGCTGGTGGGCTATTGGTGGGTGCTGTGGTCAATTTGCGTCCGGATTTGTTCAAAACGGCGCTCGCTCAAGTGCCGTTTGTAGACGTAGTCACGACAATTTTGGATACATCGCTTCCCCTTTCGGCAACAGAATGGGAGGAGTGGGGCAACCCCAACGACAAAACCTTCTACGACTACATGAAGTCCTACTCGCCGTACGATAATGTCGAGGCGAAAGACTATCCTGCTCTGCTGATTACGGGCGGTTTGAACGATCCGCGCGTTGCCTACTGGGAGCCTGCCAAATGGACCGCAAAGCTACGCGACTTAAAGACAGATAGCAACGTACTGCTGCTAAAAACCCACATGGGCGCAGGGCACGGTGGCGCATCGGGACGGTATGAGCGCCTCAAGGAAATTGCTTTTGAATATGCGTTTTTGCTAGACCAGTGGGGCATGACGAAAGCGCATTAACGACTACCTCGGACCTATTAGCCGTTCATCTACCGAGGATGCGTGTGGCACTTGTCCAACCGCTTCTAATCGATCAGTGTGGGAAGCGGCAAAGAGTAACCCGCGATACAAAGCCAGGTTCCTTTGACCTCTAATGTTGTGACGGTATCTAATTTTTTGCTGTCCACCTGCACTCAGGAAGTCATGGTTCGACCTTTGACCGACCCAACCTCCACGGACCTAATCCCGACGGGTACGCCGCTGCTGGAGTTCGATCGCGTTGGCTTGCAATATCAGGTGGACGGCAAACCACGCCGGATTATTGAAGAGATTTCGCTGTCGATTCAACCCAGCGAGTTCGTTTCATTCGTCGGTCCAAGCGGCTGCGGCAAAACGTCCATTCTGCGGATGATTTCTGGGTTAAGTCCAGCACCGATCGGCGAAATTCGGCTGCGCGGCGATCGCATTCACAAACCCTTGAAGAACGTGGGGATTGCGTTTCAAAATCCGGTGCTGTTGCCGTGGCGAAACACGCTGAATAACGTGCTGCTGCCGTTAGAAGTGGTGCAGCCCTATAAGCGCGAGTTCAGGCAGAAATTGCCGCAGTTCACTCAGATGGCGCAAGACCTATTGGAAACCGTGGGTCTACAAGATTTTCAGAAGCAATTGCCCTGGCAGCTGTCTGGTGGCATGCGGCAGCGGGCATCGCTGTGTCGCGCCCTGATTCACCAGCCGGAAATTTTGCTGCTGGATGAGCCGTTCGGAGCGCTAGATGCATTCACGCGGGAAGAAATGTGGGTGATGCTGCAAAACCTCTGGATGAGGGCAAAGTGCGTTGGCCTTTTGATCACGCACGACTTGCGCGAAGCCGTGTTTCTCTCGGATACCGTCTACGTGATGAGTCCGCGACCGAGTTCGATTATTCACACCCTGCAAATTAACCTGCCGCGTCCTCGCACCTTGGATATGTACTTGACCGACGAGTTTAATCATTTGGTTGCTGATATTCGTCGGCATATTCATCGCAGTTAAGTGAATGGTGCCTAGGGTTCAGTTATTAGTGATTAGTTTCTAGTATTTAGCCTTAGCGCCGCATTGAATAACGGGTAAAAATGCGCAAACAAATCATCAGTAACTGGCAACCAATCACTAATTATCAACCACTGCTGGGGAACGCACCATGAAAGATGCAAACGATCGGTTTAAGAAGTTTATCAATTCAAAAACCGCTGGCTTCGTTCTCCCATTTGTGGCGACGGTGCTTGTGTTTGTAGTCTGGGAACTGGCGGTGATTCTGTTTAAGATTCCGGAGTTCAACTTGCCACCTCCAACGAGTGTTGCTCAGGCAGTTGTCCAGTACCAGCCGCAACTTCTGGTAAACGCAGGACGGACGCTGTTCACAACGCTGCTCGGATTTTTCGTGGCGATCGTCACAGGCGTCTTTCTTGGCTTTTTGATTGGCTACTCTCGTCTTGCCTACCTGACTCTCTACCCGCTGCTGGTTGGCTTTAATACCATCCCTAAAGTGGCACTGGTGCCGCTGCTGGCAGTCTGGTTCGGTGCGAACGAGATTCCTGCGACGCTGACGGCGTTTTTGCTGGCGTTCTTCCCGATCGCCGTTAACGTTGCGCTGGGCTTGGATACGGTGGAGCCGGAAATGAAGGACGTGCTGCGATCCATGGGCGCGTCTAACTTGGAAGTGTTCCAGAAGGTTGGCTGGCCCCATACGCTGCCCTACCTGTTCGCCTCGCTGAAGATTGCAGCGTCGTTTGCCTTTGTTGGCTCTGTGATTTCCGAGTCGGTTGCCTCAAACGGCGGCATGGGCTATTTGATTGTGGCGGCAAGCTCAAACTTTGATGTGCCGCTGGCGTTTGCGGGGTTGCTTGTGCTTGCCGTCCTGGGAATCGCGCTCTACGGCTTTTTCGTCGTGCTGGAGAAGTACGTAATCTACTGGGCGCGGTAGGGAAGCGAATCACGAGTTGCGCGTTCACTTCTTGCTGATAAAATGCACCCAAAAGTTACCGTCCGGGATGCAGAGATTTTTAATCATGCTGTAGGAGTAGCGAACGGATTGCCCACTGAGGTCGGTGCGGTAGCCGTAGGGAGTCCACTCGCCGTAGGGATCATGGACAATAAAGCCGGACTCATCAAATCCGGTAATCACCACAATATGACCAAACGAGGTGAAGTAGCCGTGGATGACGATCGGCTTGCCCTCGCAAAGCCAGTCTTGCACCTGCTCGATCGTGGCATTCGCTCGAAAATCATCGCGGCACCCGTAGCGCTCGACGATCGTTGCCAGATCGTGTGGGTCATGCCGACTTAAGCCGTAGTCCTCAGCGTACTGGTAGAGTTCGTCCTCAAATTGCCCGCGCGACTGCTTGCGTCGTGCACCCAGAAACGTTAGACACATTGCCAGCGAGGTGACATTGCAGGAGCCAGTGGGATTTTCTTGGTTGTCTAGCTGCGACTTGTAGGGAATGGGCAGCTTGACCGTTTTGGGCTTAGGTCTTGGAAATACAACGGCTCCGTCTTTGATGATTTGAACATGCTTGCCAAAGGCATACCAGGTGTTGTAGCCCTTGAATAGATCTTTCGCAAACGCAACGCGCAGGTGATCGCGCTCAAGGCTGAAGGAGTGAAGCTCAAATTCTTTGCCACCGTCGATCGGCTGCTTCTGATCATCGGATAGCTCAGAGGATTGGATCGGTTTGCGCTTTAAGTTAGTAGCACTGAGCGATTTAAGAACGGTTGGCATAGTAGTGTCCTGATTGCGTGGTTGCGTGATTTGATGTGATTAAAATGCTTGCCTAGTGTTCCCGTCGTTCGGTAGAAGCCAACAGCGAGAACATCTGTCAGGGTCTATATGGATGCATCAGTAGCTAGTCGATCGTTCGCTTAATTGAGAAGCCAAAATTAGCCGCTTGCGACTGGTGGTTACTGGTATTCAGTAGAGACACGGCTCACGGTTGCACACTGTAAGAAGTGTCAGTGGACATCAAGCCTTGCTGCTAATCTACATGTCTGATTGGAATCACTTATGCAGCGATGGTGGTTCTTAGAAGCAGCATCGCCACGAGCCAGCGTTGTCCGACCAGACGGGAGCAAAAAGACGTCCGGATGCGTCTTCTAGAAACTAGAAATCTTCATATCTGTGAAATGCAGGTGCTACCGCAATGTCATATTGCATACTTAAACTGAGATATATCAAGCTAAGTTAGCCATCGCTTCCCGTCAGCGCCTCGCGGTTGATCGTCCGGGCGATCGACGATTCGGTAAGCAGGCATCCAATGGCTCCCAAGCTGTAAGGACAGGCTGATAGCGTTCTTCACATAACCCCGCCTCTCATTCCTCTCTTCACCCTTCAACGACCACGCAACGTATCCTATGAAGACTCCAACTGACAAAAACGGTACTCGTAAATTCTCATGGAAGAAGCCAGCGATTTTTTTGATGCTGCCGCTGATTGGGGCAGGAACCGCTGTCATGGGCGATCGCTGGCTCTCGTCGGAAGCTGCACCGACTGAGCAGACCGTAACGCAGCCGTTGGTGGCGCAGGCGCAGGCTCCCAACCGCAGCAGCGGCATTCTCTCCTCCGGCGATCCTAATTTTGTGGTCAACGCGGTCGATCGTACAGGTCCCGCCGTGGTGCGAATCAACTCGTCGCGGACGGTGCGCGCGCGCGCACCACGAGATCCGTTCTTCCGCCAGTTTTTTGGCGATGCTCCCCCTCCGTCCTCCAGAGTTGAGCGGGGAACCGGATCGGGATTTATCATCAAATCTGACGGCTTGATTTTGACGAATGCCCATGTAGTGGACGGTGCCGATACGGTAGCGGTCATGATCGATGGACGTGAAATGCGTGGTCGCGTGCTGGGTGCAGACACCGTCACCGATGTCGCCGTTGTAAAAGTAGAGGCAACGAATTTGCCTGCCGTCAGCTTGGGCAACTCTGACCAGTTGCGACCGGGCGAGTGGGCGATCGCGATCGGCAACCCGCTTGGACTCGACAATACGGTAACGGTGGGGATCATTAGCGCAACGGGTCGTTCTAGCTCTCAAGTGCGCGTGCCGGATAAGCGCGTCAGCTTTATTCAAACCGATGCTGCGATTAACCCCGGCAACTCTGGTGGTCCGCTGCTAAACCAGCGCGGCGAAGTGGTTGGTATGAACACGGCAATCATCGGTGGGGCTCAGGGGTTGGGCTTTGCGATTCCGATTAACACCGCGCAGCGAATTGCCGATCAGCTAATTGCCAAAGGGCGGGTCGATCACCCCTATCTGGGTATTCGGATGACGACCCTGACTCCAGAGCTGAAGCGGCAGATCAACGAGGACCCCGATAGCAACATTACGGTTCAGGACGATCGCGGCGTCTTGGTGTACGGTGTGATTCGCAACTCGCCTGCGGCAAAGGCTGGCATCCGACCCGGTGACATTGTTGCCCGTATTGCTGGTCAGCAGATGAATACAGCAGACGACGTGCAGCGAGCAGTGGAAAGTAGCGCGTTGGGCGGATCTCTGCAAGTTGAAGTGAAGCGGAATGGACAAACTGTAAACTTGGCGGTGCGTCCAGAAGCGCTGCCGACTCAAACCGCTCAGAACGAATAAGTTTGCGTCTACCGACTGGGTTGTGAGATGACTCCAGTTGCTTGGCTAGCTTCCATCGTGAGGCTAGCCATTTCTTTGTGGAGATTTTAGAGTGAGGAGGTATCTCTTATCGAATCTGAGCGATGGCAGAACTGCTAGAAGTGATTGAGTTAGGCAATCCAATCCTGCGTCACAAAGCCGACGCAATTTTGAATGTAATGGACGATCGCGTTCAAACCCTGATCGATGATTTGATGCTGACGGTCAAGCACGCGAACGGCGTTGGCATTGCGGCTCCTCAAGTAGCGCGATCGCAGCGGCTGTTCATTGTGGCGTCGCGCCCAAACCCACGCTACCCAACCGCGCCAGATATGGAGCCAACCGCCATGATTAACCCTCAAATTTTGGTGCACTCGGATGAGTCGGTGAAAGGCTGGGAGGGCTGCCTCAGCATTCCGGGCATTCGCGGACAGGTGCCGAGACATCAGGCGATCGAGGTCGAGTACATTGGACGCGACGGCAAGCGGCACACGCAAGAACTGACCGATTTTGTCGCCCGCATTTTCCAGCACGAACTCGACCACCTCGACGGCATTGTATTTCTCGATCGCGTGGAGAGCACGCAAGACCTCATGACCGAGCGGGAGTATCAGGAGCGGATTGTCAACGAAGGGCAATGACAAGGTCATCCCTCGACTAGCCGCTAACCGCTCACTCAGCCCTGTAGTCCACGCCAGATCATGTAAATCGCCAGCAGTACAAGCAGCAGCCGAAATAGCTGATTGACCAACTGATCCGACAGACGCGGCAGGAG
>NZ_JACJPG010000658.1 GCF_014695955.1 Leptolyngbya sp. FACHB-36
CCGGAATTCTCTGAGCGAGCGCGATCGTGATGCGCTGCCGCCGCCGCCAGCGAGGGAAGCAGCGTTGCCCAGGACGTGAGGTTGTAGTCGTTACCGCCCAGCAAGCTGAACTCCAAGGCGGGCGAGATCAAAATTGCCCCTGACAGCCCGACGCCAAAGTCCTGTTGCAGCTTGCGGGCTAGCTTGGCGACCCGAAAGCCCCCGTAGCTTTCTCCGGCAATGAAAATTGGCGACAGCCAGCGCTTGTGACGCGAGAGAAACCGCTGGATGAACTCTCCGAGCGATCGCAAATCCCGTTCCACTTCCCAAAACTCGGTTTCCTGGGGGCTGTCTGCTTCTGGTTTCTCGCTGGATTTGTTCTGTGTGTCTTTGTCTGGTGGCAGGCTGCGACTGAAGCCTGTGCCGATCGGATCAATAAACACCAGATCGGTAAACTCTAACCAGCTTTCGAGGTTGTCCACCAGCCGTACCGGAGGTTTCGGCAAACTGCCGTTGGCTCCAAAATAAACGCGCTTCGGACCCAGTGCGCCCATGTGTAGATACGCAGAAGCGGCTCCAGGTCCGCCGTTGAAGACGAAGGTGAGCGATCGCGATGCCGCTTCGTCTGTCTGAGCGAGGTACGCGACATGAAACATTTCGGCAACGGGCTTCTCGCGCTCGAAAAGCGTCTGCCACTCGGCGATGGCAGTGTAGGCGATCGAGTGATCCGCGAGGGTAAGCGTGTGTTCGGTAGTGCTGCCTTTGCGGGCGACGATCGGGCTAGCTGGGTCAGACATAGCAACGGCTTTTATGAAGGGCAAGTTACGAAGGGCAAGTCTAGAGATAACGGTACGTCAATTCGATGCACTCTGCACCATTGATGGACTTCCCTACAGGGGGCGCGGAGGAAAGAATTCTACAGCGTCTCTGAAGGAGCCAAGGCGACTAAGTGAGAGAGGTCTATCGTTATGATCGAGAGGCTGTTTAAAGTGATCAGTCGAAATGTCTGTGTTCGCGGGAATTGAATCGATCAATGCGCTGGTCGTCGGTGTCAATCGGGGAATTGGGCTGGAATGGGTCCGGCAGCTGTTGCAGAACGATCGCGTTGGACAACTCTATGCCACCTATCGGAGTGCCGCAACGCCGGAATTGGCTGACATTAAGGATCAGCATCCGAATCGGGTGGGTTTAATTCCAATGGACATTACCGACGACGCCCAAATTGCCGCAGGAATTGCCCAAATCCAGAAGCAAACGACTAGCTTACACTTCGTCGTGTACTGCGTTGGACTGCTGCACGACGAAACCCTGCAACCCGAGAAAAGCCTCCAGCAGATTGAGTCCGATCGACTGCTGCGCTATTTCCAGGTCAACAGCATTGGGGCGGTGCTGCTTGCCAAACACGTGCTGCCGTTGCTGAAGCATGGCGATCGCAGCGTCTTTGCGAGCATCTCTGCCAAAGTGGGCAGCATTGGCGACAACCAGTTGGGCGGATGGTACGGCTACCGGGCCTCCAAAGCAGCGCTGAACATGTTCATGCGGACAGTGGCGATCGAGTACAGCCGCAAAAGCCCTAAAACGATCGTGGTCATGCTGCATCCTGGCACGACAGACACCGCGTTATCCAAGCCGTTTCAGCGGAATGTGCCTCCAGAGAAGCTATTTCCTACAGAGCGGACCGTTGCTCAATTGCAGAGTGTAATCGACGGTATGCAGCCCGATGACAGCGGGCATTTTTTCTCCTGGGACGGAAGCCGTCTGCCCTGGTAGCAGGCTTTCCTGAAGGCGATCCTGAATAGAATTGAGTTATACCAATGCGTAATTCGTAATCCGAAATTCCGAATTGCAGAAACTGGACTCCGGCTACGTTTTAGTGATTTGGTCGGTAGCTGGAATTTAGAGAATTGGTATTACTGCGGAACTGCTTCATTACTAAATGCTGATGATCTCATGATCCGAACTCAGCCGATCGATCTGACCAAGGGCTTAATCCTTGTCGCGCTTATACTCCTGGTAGCCTTGCCGGGACTGCTGCAACCGTTGCTGGCGTCCAGCGGCTTTATTCCACACGGACACTGCTATCTGTGGAAGCCAGGATTAGTTGGGCTACATGTTGCTTCAGATATCCTGATTGGTTTAGCGTATGTTGCTATTTCTGTCACGCTGGCCTACTTAGTGCACAAAACCCGCCAGGAAATTCCCTTTCACTGGATGTTTCTGGCATTTGGCAGCTTTATTGTTGCTTGCGGCAGCACGCATTTTATGGCGATATGGACGCTGTGGCATCCGACGTACTGGCTATCTGGTGGGCTAAAGCTGATTACCGCGATCGCCTCCGTCACGACGGCGATCGCGCTGCCGCCGCTGGTTCCCAAGGCACTCGCGCTGATCGACGCTGCCAAACTCTCCGAAGAACGCCGCCAGCACTTAGAAACGGCGAACCAGGAACTAGAAGCCCTCTACACCAGGCTGAAAGATCTGGACCAGATCAAGACGCAGTTTTTTGCCAACGTTAGCCACGAGCTGCGAACGCCGCTGGCACTGATTTTGGGGGTTACAGAGAAAGTACGGACGGTTGATCAATTAACCGAAGCGCAAGCGCAAGACCTGACCCTGATCGATCGCAATGCGCGTCTGCTGCTGAAGCAAGTCAACGATCTGCTCGATGTCTCCAAACTGGAGGCGGGCAAAATGCAAGTCAACTACGCAGAAACGGACGTAGGGCGGCTGATCGCGCTGACAGCGGCAAACTTCGACGGCTTAGCGCAGGAGCGGCAGATCGCGCTGAGGGTGGACACACCCTCGATCGTGGCTCAGATCGATGCTCAGAAAGTACAGCGGGTTGTGCTGAACCTGCTCTCCAACGCCTTTAAGTTCACGCCAGACCGTGGAGAGGTGAGGGTCACGCTTACTCCTAGCGAGCCGCCGAATGATTCAGACGCTCCTAGCGAGCCGTCCAGCGATCCAAATGCCTCCAGCTACGCCCAAATTGTCGTGCAGGACAACGGACTCGGTGTACCACCGCACCTGCGCGAGGTGATCTTTGAACGATTCCAGCAGGGCGACGGTGGCTCAACGCGGCGATTCGGTGGAACGGGATTGGGGCTGGCGATCGTCAAAGAGATGGTTGAGCTACAGGGCGGCAGCGTTAGCGTTAGCGAGGCTCCGAGCGGCGGTGCCTGTTTTACCGTGACACTACCGCTGCGTGCGCCTGCTGGCGTTGACGTGGCGACCACCGAGACCGTTGCGTCGATCGATCCTCAGCCGATCCTTGTAGAACTGCAACCCGCGACCCTGACCGAACAGACCTCCGTGGTCCAAGGCAGGGAAAAACCGCTAGTGCTTGTGGTGGAAGATAACCCCGAGATGAATCGATTTATTGCGGAGACGCTCGCCGCAGACTATCGCGTTGTCACGGCGGCAGACGGGCGATCGGGGTTAGAGCAGGCGATCGCGCAGCGTCCCGATCTGGTAGTCAGCGACATTATGATGCCGCATCTTAGTGGCGACCAGATTGTGCAGCAGATTCGAACTCACCCAGAATTAGATGCAACCCCGATCGTCGTCTTAACGGCAAAGGCAGACGATGACCTGCGCGTGCAACTGCTGCAAAACGGCGCACAAGATTATTTGATGAAGCCATTTTCGATCGAGGAACTGCGGGCGCGGATTGGCAACTTGATGACGCTGAAACGAACGCGCGATCTGTTGCAGCACGAGCTTAACAGCCAAAGCCAGGATATTGCCGCTCTGGTGCAGGAGGTGTCTTTGCGACGGCGGGAACTGCAACTTGCCCTCGAAGGCTTGCAGCAGCAAGCGGCGGAACTGGCAGAGGCAAATCGATTGAAAGACGAATTCTTAGCAATTGTGTCCCACGAACTCCGCACCCCGCTCAATATTATTTTTGGGTGGGCAAACACGCTGCGGAGCCGCAAGCTGGATGAAGTCAAAACCGCGCAGGCGCTGGAGGCGATCGAGCGCAATGCGCGTCTGCAAATCGAACTGATCGAAAATCTGCTCGATATGTCTCGTCTACTGCGCGGTAAGCTGCTGCTCAATTTGCGCCCAGTGGAACTCCAGCCGCTGATTCAAGCCGCGATCGCACACGTCCAGTCAGCCGCTACGAATAAATCGATTCAGCTGGACGTGGTGCTTGATCCAATCGCTGCAACCGTCTCTGGAGATCCCGATCGTTTGCAAAAAGCGCTGGAGAACCTGCTCGATAACGCCATCAAATTCACGAACCACGGCGGTCGAGTAGACGTCTGCCTAAAGTGTCACGCAGATCAAGTGCAAATCCAGATTCGCGACACTGGACAGGGCATTCGGGCAGAGGCGATGCCCTTCATCTTTGACTATTTTCGTCAAGCCGATAGTTCACTAACGCGCAGCCACAGCGGCTTGGGGTTGGGCTTAACGATCGTGCGGCAGCTTGTAGAGCTACAGAATGGCACCGTGACGGCTGAAAGCCAAGGTGAAGGAATGGGTGCAACGTTTACGATTACCCTGCCGCTCCTCACTCGCGCGGCTGTCCCTCGCTATCTGACCTAGGTAGGTTGGTATAGACGCTTGTATCCAGTCGCCGCTACCCAACGATCGCCTGAATCGTCGGAAACTTTAGCTTGACAGATTCTTCAAGCTGCTGGGCGATCGTGGCAACTTGGTCAGGTCCCTCTGCTTGCAGTGCTTGCAGGACTTGCGCCGCTTCGTCTATGAGGTTGTCTACGTCAATGCCGCCATAGTCTGGTTGGTAGGGTTGTAGCCGATGGATACCTTGCCCGAGCAGAATCACTGCGCCACGCCAGTTTTGGTTGCCCAAGTGGTACAGCGCTACGGCAATCTGAAGAATGCCTTGATAGAACGATTTGTCAGGTCCAAAGGCTTCAATCCACAGCGCCTCTAAGGTATCGTGACAGTCGTAGAACTGCCGCTGGTTAAATTGCTCAACACCGTGCCAAAATTCTGCGGGAAGTTCGTCCATGAGCGGTAATTTGAAGGCTCTAGCGATCGAGTTTTAAGTCGTTGTTTTCTGGTATCACCAACCGTGAGCCATGTCCCATGATTTGATAAATTGATTCTACAAAACAGCTCCTAGTTAAAGACAGCTCTGGGAGAATTTGCCCCCAACTGGGTCTTGCCTTTCCATCAGTGATTTAGTCTAGGGAAAAGTAGAAAACGTCATCGATCGAGCATGATTAACTCTCAATCTTGTTACAGGTATGTAATCAACGGTTTCTACTAATGTCCCTATCCATAGCGACTTAGCAGAACAGTAGGGCAACTATTGTCTACATATAGCGATCGGTGTGGAGCCGATGAAAAACGCTTAATGGAGTTTGTCGAACAAGCATGAACTTTGATTTCAGGGGGCTTGCAGCTTTAAGTCAGTTTGGTATTCTGTTAATTGAAGCTGCTTAGCTTCCCTGGCAGATATAACAGCCAATGTCCCAGTTAGTTAAGAGGTAAAAGCGCTGTTTAATCTAACATCTGTCTCGTCTACTACGACAGCATCCGAACAGAAACTTGATATTTCCTCAGCTTGTAATTCGGGAGCAATGTAACTGATTAACTCGATTTGATCATTGGGTGTTCAATCAGTTCATCTCTAGATACAATATGCCAAAGGGAGGAGGTCACTCAGGGAGTAAGGTCTTGGGTGCTGTTGTAGTTTTAAACCTTGCGAGGCAGAGCACGTCATGGCAATTATTGCCCTAAAAGCCTGGTATCTTCAAGAGTATGAGCCAATTAGGGAATTAGAAAAACGTCCCCATGACTTGCGTTTAAGCAAAAATAGCCTGCTGAAATCTGGCTTGCGGGCTGATTTTTTGGAAGACAGTCACGACGTACAGAAAGCGCTGTGGTTTCAGCGCTACTTGGATGGGGAAGCCGTCGAGTTTTACATCGAAGGTAGCGGCGGCTACACGATCGCCAACATCGATCTGCGGAGCCACGAAATCTACTTCACCAAGCAGGACGTAATGGCGCATTTGGAGCCAACGATTTTTCTGTGCTACCAGACAGAGTACTCGCCGTCGAGCGAGCTTCTGCGCGAGGAGATGCAGAGCATTCTCGACACGCTGAATCCGCGATCGCGCCTGCCTTTAACCCTGAGGGAATCCCACCGGCTCACGGAAGGACCTGTACGCCTCAATAGCACCTTAATGCGGGACATTCGCAAATGCTTGCTGTTTGTTGCAGATGGTACCTCGATCGCGCAAATCGCAGGAACGCCTATCCAACTCATTCCTAGCCCTAAAGTGTGCGTGGAAGTCGGCTACGCGCTGCAATGCAAGCGCACCGAACAACTGCTGCTGACGCAGATGGAGCGCTCCGATTTGCCTGGACAGTTTCCCTTTGATTTGCCCAGCCAAAATCGCCTTGTCTTTAAAGACAAAGCGCAACTGCACAAAACCTTGCCAGGGCTGGTTAAAGCCCAGCTTCAACGGTTCAGCTTACTCAGCTAGCTCGTCCTGAGCGGAGTCGAAGGGCGCGATCTTGAACGGTAGATGCATTAGGGACAGTTCAGCGTGTCTCGTGTTGATCGTCCCGTTGCTGAGTTTGTGCCTTTTGCCAGCTTACACAGCAGCGATTGAGCATCTTGACGCACTTCTACATCCGTAAAATCCGCGCCGTCGATGATAGCATCGTCGAACTTGGCGTTGAAGGCGAACGCTCCTTCTAAATTGGCATTCGTTAAGTTGGCGCGGCTGAATCGAGCCGTGTCGAGCGTAGCATTCCGAAGATCGGCTCCCTCTAAATTGGCTCCTTCCAGGTTGGCACCAAAGAAGCTGACGCCATGTAGGTCAGCACCACTAAAGTTGCTTTCGCGCAGATTTGCTTTTGTGAAGCTAGAGTCGGTCAAAACGCGCTTAGAGAAATCTGCCCCAACCAGAAACTCTTTGTTGTAGTCGTCCGCGATCGCGGGTGCCGTCGCAGTCGCCCAAATCGCTACGCAAACGATGCCCCATGTCAGCGAGTTGCCTATGCGCACTGACACCCACTTCCAAATCGTAGCGAGACGACTCCGAGCAGGACGACTTGAAGCAAGACGATTTGAGGTAGGACGATCGTGCTGATCGAGACAACTCAATGTGCTGAATCGACGACTGTTCATGGTGTACACGCGGTTAGGTCGCTAAAGTGATCCCTTCCTGATACTACCCGAATCCGTTGACCGTCGATTTCAGGTTTTTGATTTGTGATTTTAAGTTTTGATTTGTGATTTTAAGTCTTGAAGATAATTGGTCCTTGGTAATGGGTAAACAGAACGAAGGCGGTCCGTTTCTCTTGTCCTCTCCACTCCTTACCAACCGCACCAGATGCCCGACTCAAAATCCAACATTCGACATTCAAAATCTCCCGACCTAGGTGCTTTGGGCGAAGAATTTGTGACGCAGTGGTTGCGCGATCGTGGCTACCAAATTTTGCAGCAGCAGTGGCACTGCCGTTGGGGAGAGTTAGATGTGGTTGCAGGGTTGCCCTCAACCGACCGATCGAGTCTGGCGCTGCTGGCATTCGTGGAGGTAAAAACCCGCAGCCGCGGCAACTGGGATGCTCACGGCGCTCTCGCAATCACAGCTCAGAAGCAGTCAAAGCTCTGGAAGACGGCTGAATGCTTTCTGGCAGAGCATCCGGAGTTTACTGAGGTGCCGTGTCGCTTTGATGTGGCGCTGGTTCACTGCCGCAAGCAGGCAGCACGATCGTCCGGCACACGATCGTCTGGCAATTCAACCCACGTATCTAACCAGGCATCTAAAACGTTCAGCTACCAACTGACCCTGCTTGACTACATTCCGGATGCCTTCACGCTGTAGCACTACGGTCGCTGATTGGGATTGAATCCCTACGATCGCAGGGATTCCGTCAGCCAATCTGCCCACTGTTGCCCCTGTTCCAAAGCATGCCCTGCAATCTCACTAGCACGATGCTCGAACAGAAACTAGAAAACGCTAACACTATTGTAGTGAGGCGCTGAACTAGCTAAGCGAGGGTTTCTGGGCAGTAGCCAAGTCCCCGAACAAATTGGTTACGAAATTCCTCGATGTCTTCGCGATCGGGTCTCCCGTGAGATACTACCGCGACTTGATAGCGCTGCATCACATCTACCGGAGACTGTCCGGTTTCTAATCCCCACAGCGCCATTTGCACACGAATGTTGGGATCGCAGGGAATCCCTAGCTCGTTCATAAATGCCTGAAAATCTGCGTGCTGGTGCGGCTCTAACATACGATCAAGCTTGACTCGAACAATCCAGCCATCAATCTGGTGAATCACTGTCATGAAGCGAACGGGAAGCTGGTAAGTCGAGTGCAAATGCTCAACGACTCGCAGCGTCAGACTGGCATTGGCAAGATAGTAACGATAGTCCATAGGGCAGGTAAACAAGCGGTGCATCTACATCTATAGTCGACGACTTCTTCCGTAAATACCAGGGGAGAAGCCCCCGTGTTCCTGGAGGGTTTCTCCCCAAATTTATGGATTTCTGTCTCACTATTGGTTACTCAGTAATGAGCGATCGGCTAGTGGTTTAATTGAAACAGACCCATAGAGCCTCTCCATTGTGAACTCCGATCGCTTACTGGCTGCCTACAATTACTGTCTTCCAGAAGAGCGGATTGCGCAGTCTCCCGCTGTTCCAAGGGACAGTGCTCGGCTGCTGGTGGTCAAGGACCATATGCAGCATACCCACGCCATCGTCCAGGATCTACCCAATCTGCTACGACCGGGAGATCTTTTAGTTCTAAATAATACCCGCGTTATTCCGGCGCGCCTGTATGGACGTAAACCCAGTGGATTGCCTGTGGAGGTGCTGCTGCTGGAGCCACAGACGATCGCAGATCGCTGGCTGGCACTGGTTAAACCTGGCAGGCGGCTGAAGCCAGGAGCGGAAATCGTGTTCGGTGATCCTACGGTTGTATCACCTCCGCTTAAAGCAACAGTGCTAGCAACCGACCTACCAACCGGAGGGCGAGTTCTTCAGTTTGAAGTGCCTGCTGGCGAAACGCTAGCGTCGGTGCTCGATCGCCTCGGTCACGTACCCCTGCCGCCCTACATTACCGACACGCAGGCAGAGCCCGACCAGTACCAAACTGTGTATGCAGCTTGTCCGGGAGCGGTGGCTGCTCCGACGGCAGGCTTGCACTTTACCTCGGAGCTGCTGCAACAGCTACAGGAGCGTGGCATTCAGCAGGCATTCGTCACGCTGCATGTAGGAGTAGGTACCTTCCGTCCTGTCGAAGCGGAGGACATCACTACACATCAAATGCATGCCGAGTGGGTAGAGGTGCCACCGCAAACGGTAGAGCAAATCCGCCAAACCAAAGCCAACGGTGGACGAATCATTGCGGTGGGTACGACAGCCGTGCGATCGCTCGAAGGCGCTGCCCAAGGCGGAACGCTGCAACCCGTCTGTGGCAAAATCAATCTGTTTATCTATCCGGGCTACGAGTGGCGCGTAGTAGATGGGCTACTGACGAATTTTCACTTGCCCAAATCCAGCTTGATGATGCTGGTCAGCGCGCTCATTGGTCGGCAGCGCCTGCTCGATCTGTACCAGATTGCGATCAACCAGCAGTATCGCTTCTACTCCTTCGGCGACGCGATGCTGATTTTGCCCGAATCGACGCTGCAGCACAACGGCAGCGCTAACGTGTCAGACGCTATCGTGGAAACATGAAGCAGCGACGAAATAATTTACGGCAGCGATTGCGAGATTTACGGCAGTCGTTGTCGATGTATCAGTATTGCGGACGCGCTGTGGAGCTTGTGTGGACAACCGATCGCACACTCACCTTGGCGCTAGCCGCGTTAACCCTGGTAGCCGGATTACTGCCAGCGGCGGTTGCCTATTTGGGCAAGTTGATTGTGGATGCGGTCGTGCTGGCGGCGCAGACAGGAGCGGCGGACGATCGATTCCGCGCTCTAGAGTTCTTAGCCCTAGAAGCCGTTGCCGTGGCGCTGTTGGCGGCAAGTAAGCAGGGCTTAGCGCTGTGCCAGTCGCTTCTGCGGATGATGCTGGGGCAAACCGTCAACGTGCTGATTCTAGAAAAGGCACTGACGCTAGATATGGCGCACTTCGAGGACCCAGAGTTTTACGACAAGATGACCCGCGCCCGTCGGGAAGCCTCCAGTCGCCCGCTCAGTCTAGTCGGACGCACGTTTGGACTGGTGCAGGATACTCTATCGCTGATTACCTACGGTGGCCTGCTGCTAAAGTTCTCTGGCTGGGCAGTAGCGATTTTGGTGCTGGCAGCAATTCCAGCTTTTATTGCTGAGACACGCTTTGCGGGCGAGGCATTTCGGCTGTTCCGCTGGCGTGCGCCGGAAACGCGGGAGCAGAACTATCTGGAGTGGCTGATGTCCCACGAGTCATCGGCAATGGAGGTGAAGCTGTATCAGCTAGGTCCCATGCTGCTGCAGCGCTATCGATCGACCTTTAATCGCCTCTTTGCTGAAGACCGCGATCTCACCTTCCGCCGCAGCGTCTGGAGCTATGGACTGGGATTAGTCAGCACGGCAGCGTTTTACGGCGCGTACGTCTGGATTGTGCTGGAGGCGATCGCTAAAACGATCTCCCTTGGCGATTTGACCATGTACCTCGTCGTCTTCCGGCAGGGACAGTCCACCGTTTCGTCCGCGCTCAGCAGCATCAGTGGCATGTACGAAGACAGCCTTTACCTATCCAACCTGTACGAGTTTCTACAGCAGGAGATTCCTGCACCACAGGGATACGCCACACGCGGACCGCTGCCCGGAGATGGCTTGCGTTTCGAGCAGGTCAGCTTTACTTATCCGGGTAATACGCGACCTGCGCTGCGCGATGTCTCTCTGCATCTACAACCCGGCGAAAAGCTGGCGATCGTCGGCGAGAATGGCTCTGGCAAAACCACGCTGATTAAACTCCTAACGCGACTTTACGCGCCGGACTCTGGGCAAATTTTGCTGGATGGCTTGGATTTGCAGGCGTGGGACACACAAACGCTGCAGCGGCGCATTGGCGTAATTTTTCAGAGCTTTGTCCGCTACCAGTTCACCGTAGGTGAGAACATTGGCACAGGCGATGTGGACTACCTGGAGGACGAGATCCGCTGGCAAGAAGCGGCTGAAAAGGGAACAGCGCATCCGGTGATCGATCGCCTTGCCGAGGGATACCATACCCGATTGGGACGCTGGTTCAAGGGTGGGCAGGAGTTATCTGGGGGACAGTGGCAGAAAATCGCGCTGTCGCGGGCGTTCATGCGCTCTGGAGCCGATATTCTGGTGCTGGATGAACCCACATCTGCGATGGATGCTGAAGCTGAAGTGCAGATTTTCGATCGGTTCCGGGCAATGACTCAAAACCAAATGGCAATTCTAATTTCGCACCGCTTCTCGACCGTGCGAATGGCAGATTACATCGTGGTGCTAGTGGACGGTGAGGTGCAGGAGCGAGGCACCCACGAAGAGCTACTGCGGTTGAATGGTCGCTATGCCCGATTGTTCTCACTTCAGGCAGCAGGCTATCGGTAACAAACAAGATGCGGCGAATTGCCGACAGCGGTTAGCAGAAGCGCGAGATGTCTTCGCCGCATTCGTCTGCCAGGTAGCAAAGCGATCGGAATCGTAGCCCAACGAACTGCTCATAGAGCGGGTTCAGCTTGCACAGTGGCGGGATGTGGAGCACCGGACGACCAAACAGCGTTACGGTGCGCTCAAATGGGCATTGAGCAGGGATGAGTTGGCAAACGAGCCGTGCCGTTTTGGGATTGCCGATAGAAAGATTGTCAAACCATTGACGGACAGGCTGGAGCGGAGCGGAGCGAGAAGTTGCAGGCTTAGACTGAATTTCAGCCGCATTGAGCGTAATTTCTCCAGAGGTCCAAATTAATGTCGTCGGTTCAGATGTAGCGGATGTACCGTGAGCTTTCATGATAGTTCCCTCGATTTGATGAGGTGGTTGAACTGATCTGTCGATATCTACAAAGCAGTATCCGGAGGTTTCGTAAATGCTCTACCACTTCGTGAACTGTCCACGGGCGGGGCGAATGAGCGAAGGCGCAACTTGTTTAGGCATCACGCTCGACCTTGTAGAGCAACTTCGCTAATACTGCCCATCCTCCCTAAGATAGAAATGCGTAAAGCCACTGAAGTTTAAAGCTGATTCTCTTTCACAAGACAGGATTATCACGCTACTGATCTCTACAACACAGCTCTTCGGTAGTTCTGGGCATAAACTCATCCCGCTAGATTAAGTGCTCCAGCCGAGCTCGTCTGTCGTCAGGGGGTTACTAATCTGATCCTCTTTTCCCTCTGCAGTGGTGCGCCTCCTTCGGCTCTGTAATGTTCTGTTACGATTCTACAGGTTTCCAGGACGATCGTTGCAGAATAACCCTACTGTGGTTCGTTTTGAAGCCCTCATGCGACTTTCTCATCAGACGTCTTCACCAGAGACCGAAACCCGTACCCGCATTCTGAAGTCTGCGCTGCGGCTGTTTGCTCAGCGGGGCTATGACGGTACCACCACCCGCGAACTCGCAGAAGCGGCAGATGTCGCTGAAGGAACGCTGTTTCGTCATTTCCCCAACAAAAAAGCGATTCTCGTTGAAGTTGCAACCCAGGGTTGGGTCGAAATTTTGACCGATCTCCTGACGGAGCTTAGCGAGATGGGTAGCTACAAAGCTGTAGCGCAAGTGATGCGGCGGCGGATGCTGAATTTGCACAAAAACGCGGATATGCTGCGGGTGTGCTTTATGGAAGCGCAGTTTCATCCCGACCTACGCGATCGCATCCAGTCGGAAGTCATTGCCAAAATGACTGATGTTGCCGAAGCCTTTTTCCAAACGGCTATGGATCAAGGCATTTACCGCCGCATGAATCCTAAAACGGTGGCGCGAGTGTTTTTGGGAATGTTTGCGGTGGCTGGCTTCAGCCAAAGCACGATTATGGAACCCGGCTCTGCCGCCTTAGAAATGCAGGAAATGGCAGAAGGGCTGGCGGATATTTTCCTGAATGGTGTGCTAGAAAAGGGCGAGGCGTGATGTGAAGAGGTATGCAAACGCTCGATCGACCTACCTTAGCCAACACCCTAAAACTGCGGCGGCAGCAGCTCGCCCAGCACGTCAAATTTCCGGTACTGCTGTGGTCAGGGTGCAGCAGTTCGCGCAATTTTCCCGCTAACACCTACCCATTTCGGGCAAGCAGCCACTTTTTGTATTTTGCAGGCTTGCCGCTAGAAAACGCCGCGATTCGGCTAGAAGCAGGCAAGCTGCAACTGTTCATGGACGAGGCAAGTCCAGCGGCGGCTTTGTGGCATGGTCCGATGCCGAAGCGTGACGAGCTTGCCGATGCTATTGGGGCAGACGAAGCCTACCCGCTAGAAGCGCTGAAGGCATGGACTGAAGGGGCAGCAACGATCGCAGCTCAGGATGTGGCAACCCAGCAGCTACAAGCGCATCTGCTTAACCGACCGGTCGCTCCTACGACCGCACCGCAAGACATTGACTTAGAGCTAGCGCGGGCGATCGTCTCGCTGCGGCTGCGACATGATGCAGCGGCGATCGCTGAACTGCGCCATGCCGCATCTGTCAGCACTACGGCACATCTGGCAGGCATGGCAGCCAGCCGCACCGCCACTACAGAAGCGCAGGTCCGTGCGGCAATGGAGCAGGTAATTCTTGCGAATAACATGACCTGCGCCTACAGCAGCATTGTCACAGTCCACGGCGAAGTGCTGCACAACAACCACTATCACCACGCGATTAAGGCTGGAGATTTGCTGCTGGCAGATGTGGGCGCAGAGACGGCTAGCGGTTGGGCGTCAGATATCACCCGCACTTGGGCGGCGTCTGGCACCTTTTCTCCATCCCAGCGGGCAGTCTACGAAGTCGTGCTGACCGCTCACGATGCTTGCATTGCCGCGGCTCGTCCGGGTGTCGAGTACCGCGAGATTCACCTGTTGGCAGCGCGCGTCATGGCGGAGGGACTGGTTGAGTTAGGAATTCTGCGCGGACAGCCAGCAGATCTCGTCGATCGCGACGCGCACGCCTTGTTTTTTCCTCACGGCATTGGGCACCTGCTCGGTCTGGATGTGCACGATATGGAAGACTTGGGCGATTTGGCTGGATACGCGGAGGGCCGTGTCCGCAGCGATCGCGTTGGGTTAAGCTACTTGCGGCTGAACCGTCCGCTACAGCCGGGAATGCTAGTGACGATCGAGCCAGGATTTTACCAAGTACCCGCAATTCTGCACGACCCGGAGCGACGATCGCACTATCAGGATGCGGTGAACTGGGACCGCCTTGCTGAATTTGCCGACGTGCGCGGAATTCGGATTGAGGATGACGTGCTCGTAACGGAAACGGGAGCGGACGTGTTAACGGCTGCCCTACCGACAGATATAGGAACGATCGAGCAACTCGTTCGGGGCAGAGTCTAATTTGCCTAATTGATGTATGTGGAACCGTCTGGGTAGGCCTGTGGCTCTAACACCCAGATAGCATAACCGTTTTTCGTTTGCGTCATGATCGTGCGATCGCCGCGCTGGGCCAGACGAGTAGCAAGTTTTAGCGCTTTGCCCTTTGTAGCTTCCAGTCGAACAAATCCGTAGTACTGATCGGCAACCAAAATGGCATAGCGGCGCTGCTCAAAACCAGCCACGCGAATTCGACAAGTCCGGTACTGCTGCGGCTCCAGAATTTGAGGAGTAATTGTTTGGACGGCGGCATCCAGAGAGTTAGCCGTCGGGGTGCGATCGCCTGCAAGTTCAGGAGTCCAAGACGTTGCTGAAAGCGCATTCCAGTCTAGCGGCTCTGATTGAAATGGGTCGTGGTTAAGGAGGGACGAGTCAGCCCCTTGACGCGGTTCATCAATCGCCTCGGCAATCGCTTCTCGTTCGATGTCGGGCATCGTCGGCAGGGAAGCCTCAACTGGCAGCTCAGGCAGTGGAGTCTCAAACGACATTTCCTGCTCATGCTCCAGAGATTCCGGTGGCACTTCGGATAAGAGCGGCGTTAATCCTAGCGCTTCAGCTTTCGCCTCGGCTGAATTGTGGAACGATCGTGCCTTTCGTAACACCTCAGCGGTCGCAATCCCCGCTCCGGCACTAATTAACACCGCAAACCCAACCTGACGCACGACTAAATACTGTCGATCGCCCGGCAGCAGCGACTCATCTCCAGTCACAGTTAACGGATCAAGAGTGCTAGATACTGGCTTGCGATCGACCAGTATCAGCATCAGGACCGCAAATACGGTTCCTGAAACCAAAACAGCAGGCAGCACGAGGGCTTTAAAGGGAGAACTGGGCATGTCAACGGCGTCTTGAGTCTAGCTTGAAAGAGGGGATGATTTGGGCATTGAGCGCTCCTAACGATCGAGGCTCCTGAAGCCAAAACATTGCCACAATTATAGACGCTACAACTCGTAGACACCCGCTTAAACGGCAGCACCGTTAATAAAGCGGACTGATTAACCAAAGGTCAGCTAATCATTAGCTACTTTTAAAATTTAGCCGTTAGCGTTTCGCTGCATTGAATATCTTTTAGTAGATGCTAATCAACGATGGACCGCTAATAGCGACTAGCTGAAACCTTCGCTGACTTACCTGTTTCTAATAGCTACTTCCGAATCTGCTAATCACCACCAATGTTAATGCCACTTCCAGATACAAGAGCACCTGTAATGTCAATGCCTGTTAGGACAGTACCCGTTGTGTTGGCATTGCTAATATTTGCGTTACGGAGATTCGCATCTTTCAGACTTGCCCAATCTAGACTCGCGTTACTAACGAAAGCATTGGTCAAATTAGCATTGCGCAGGTTGGCACCTGTCAGGTCAGCGCCTTCGAGATTCGCGCTGATTAAGCTTGCACCCTGTAGATTGGCATTTCGTAAGTCAGCTCCCAGCAGGTGTGCTTGACTTAAATCGGCCCCTGTAAGGTCGCAGCCAGAGCAGGCGTTTGTTTCCAAGAGCCGCTGCACATCAGTAGGATTGGCAGTTCTAGCAGGATGTGCGATCGCCACCGCTGCTAGAACTGCAATTGTTGTAAGACCTGTTGTCTTCATTGCTTTCATTGCATTGACCTCCTTTCGGTAAATCATCCGGGGGAATCACTCACTTAAGGATGCCACTATAGAAAATAGCAACCGTCTGGCTACCGGATGATTTCAGCGACTTCAGCGCCGGAATCGTTCATTCCGCAATTTCACCGAAGAATTTTATTCAATGCAACGCTACCTGCACGTCTTGCAACTGTTTTGGGGTACGGCGATCGCCGCCGAGCTAGAATACCGTCTCAATTTTCTGCTTGCCGCACTCAGCAGCCTTGGAAATTTGGTAGGTAGCCTGTTTGGGCTGCTGTTGTTCTACCAGAACGGCTATACCTTCCAAAACTGGAACTGGGAGCAGGCATTGGTGGTGCTGGGGGTATTTACCCTACTTCAAGGGTTCTCCAGCACGTTTTTAGCCCCTAATCTGAATCGCATTGTGAACCATATCCAGCAGGGCACGCTGGATTTTGTACTGCTGAAGCCCATCAGCTCGCAGTTCTGGCTGTCTGCGCACACGATATCCCCGTGGGGCGTGCCGGATCTGGTGTTTGGCGTAATTATGGTTGGCTACGCCGGAGCAAGGCTTAGGTTACACGCCAGCGACTATTTGCTGAGTATTGTTCCAATCAGCTTTGGGTTTGCTATTCTCTACAGCCTGTGGTTTATTTTGGGCGCGATGAGTATCTGGTTCGTCAAAATCTACAACGTCACGGAAGTGCTGCGGGGGCTGTTAGAAGCAGGGCGATTCCCGATGGTCGCTTATCCGACCGCGTACCGTTTCTTCTTCACGTTTGTGGTGCCTGTGGCGTTTCTGACGACCGTTCCCGCTGAGGTTATCTTGGGGCGTGGCGAATTGGGCTGGACGATCGCAGCAGGCGGTTTGGCGATCGTCTTGCTCTACACTTCCCATGCGTTCTGGCGCTTTGCCCTGCGCTTCTACACCAGTGCGTCGAGCTGAGTGTTGGCTGTGTGTGGGGCGACCGGGCAATCGCCCCAGAGCGAGGAGTTAGCGGGGACCTAAGAACTGACCAGCAACTCTTAGGGCATCGCCTAAATCGACGTCGCCATCACGATCGCCGTCTAGAAAAGCATTCAGCACCGAGTTTCCGGCTTGGGGATTCTGAGTGTTCGCTCCACCCTGCAGCAGATTTAGCGCCAGCGGCACCAGCACAGGCAGCATCGCCTGAACAGTTTGAGCGTTAAGTCCGGTGCGGCCAATCAGATCTTGAACGACCTGCTGCTGGAGTCCCGGACCCAGTAGCGCTTGCACTGCTTGCGGATTGGGCCCAGTGCCACTGAACTGGTTAACCAACGCCTGTGCTTGCTGCGCTCCAGCAGTCGCTTGCGTTTGCTGGAGCGAGCCGCGCACGTAGTTCCCCACAACAGACAGCATCGATTGAGTGGTATCTGGACTTGCGCCGTAATTGCCGCTCAACTGCTGCACGGTATTGAGAATTGAGCCAAGCTGATTCGGATTGGCGTGCTGGTCCGGATTATTGACTGCACTTAAAATTTGATCAAAAAGTCCCATAGCATTAATCTCAAAGGCGCTTTTACGACGATCTATCGTCTCATAAAAGTTAATTTCCTGCCCAGTTTTAATCGTCTGTTAGGGCAGCAGGGAGTGAGTGGCAGTTGTGCTGTACCACAATCGTCCGTCTATCGGTAGACAGCTCTCCTACTCCTCAGTCTCTTCACGCCGCGATCGACGCAGCACCTGATACATTTCTGGCAATCGCTTATAGATTGCAGCAACTTTCAGGAAAAGGGCGTGATCAACGGCTGGATGGCCTGAAACGGTTTTTCGGGGCTTGATATGGGTCACAATTCCAGCTTTTGCGCCTGCTTTTACGCCGTCACCCACCACAAGATTGTTCGACACGCCCGACTGTCCGCCTAAAAAGACGCGCTTGCCGATCGTGACACCGCCCGCCAAGCCCACCTGCGCTGCAAACGCGCATCCTTCACCGATTTGGCACCCGTGGGCGATGTGCACCATATTGTCAAGTTTGGTGTTGCGACCAACGCGGGTTTCGCCAACGGCAGGACGATCGATCGCAGAATTACAGCCAACCTCAACGCCGTCCTCTAGCACCGTGTAGCCCGACTGCTCCATTTTGAACCAGCCGTCGCGGGTTGGCACGAAGCCAAAACCCTCGGAGCCAATTACCGCACCGGCGTGAATCACACAGTCAGACCCAATACGGCTGTGCTCGTGGATGACACAGTTTGCGTGTAGAACCGTGCGATCGCCGATTTGAGCACCGGGATAAATCACCACATTGGGATGAATGCATACGTGATCGCCGATCGTCACGCCTGCTTGGATAACTACATGAGCACCAATCGCAACCGCACTGCCGATCTTTGCGGTTGGATCGATCACCGCTGTCGGGTGATGATCGGGAGCAGGTTTAAAGGGTTGGTAGAACAGGGCGATCGCTTGAGCAAATATCAAACGCGGGTCAGCGGCTTCAATCCAGGCAATGCCACGATCGATCGCCTGCTTCTGCAACGTCTCATCCTTCGGCAGAATGAGCGCACTCGCACCTGTCGTTTTCACCTGCGATGCAAATTTGCCGCCTTCGATGTAGCTGAGCGTGCCAGAAGTCGCATTATCCACAGCCGCAACGCCGCTAATCTCCACCTCTGAACCTGAATGGGACGTTAACGCTGCCTGATTAGCCACACTCAGCTTCTCAACGAGCTCACTAAATTTCATCCTGCTCCTCCTCACCAATCACGACTCAATTCGCCGTGCTTCCACGCTACACCGTTCCCTCTGTCCGCTTCAAGAATGCCACACACTCGACGTGGGAGGTCTGAGGAAAGAAGTCGGCAGGTTGAACGCGGCTTAGGAGATACATTCCGTCCTGACACAGCAGCTTCAGGTCGCGAGCAAGCGTCGCAGGGTTGCAGCTAACATAAACGATGCGATCGGGGTGCAGATGTCGCAGCGAATCGATTACCGCACGATCGCACCCCTTGCGCGGTGGGTCTAGCAGCACCACGTCCGGCTGCACATCGAGATCCGGCAGCAGCGTCTCCACGTTACCTGCTTGAAA
>NZ_JACJPG010000659.1 GCF_014695955.1 Leptolyngbya sp. FACHB-36
CGGTTGCGCGCCTCACGAGTGCCTGGCGTAATAAATAGCACATTGGGACCCAGAGATTCGAATTGTTCCGACGCTAACCGCTGTGCTCCTTGCCCGAGACCAATCATGGCAATGACTGAAGCATTGCCAATGACAATACCCAGCATGGTTAGCGCACTCCGTAATTTGTTTGCGGTCAGCGTTTTAACCGCCATTTTGCCGCTTTCGATTAAGTCCATAGTAAGGAGTGAGAAGTAAGAGTAGAAACGTAGGAAAACGGCCTCAGATGAACCACGTTTGATTGAGGACTGCAATGTCCTACTTTTGCTGATTCATGTCTTTAATGACGTCGTCCAGTTTTTGACCTTCGGGAAGTTCGTCGTACACAAAATCGCCTTCCCGCACGCCATCCAAAACTTGAGTTTGGCTGCCAACAGTGGGACCGATCGTCACTGGACGAAACGTCGGCTTATTTTTGGTATCGGGAATTAATACGCCAGTTTGTCCCTTGTTTGTGACGATCGCCGCTGTGGGAACCAGCAGGGCTTGGTCGAGCCGTCTGCCTAGGAAGGTTAAATCCGTGTTCATGCCAGAGCGGAGTTGATTAATTCCACTGATGATCTGGACGCGCACTTGGAACGAGGTGACGCTTTGTTCGACTACCGCCTCGGGGGCAATCAGGCGCACTTTACCCTTGAACACCTGATTGGGATAGGCATCCGCACGAATCTCAACCTCTTGCCCTAGTTTGATCTGTCCAATATCAACCTCTGGGACTTTTGCTAGCACTTCTAAGCCATTTGCCAGCGCCACGATCGACGTCGATGTCGCTGAGGATGTACTGGATGCTGAGGTTGTTGGTGTCACAAATGCCCCAACTGTGGCGTACTTCTGCGTAATGATGCCAGAGAAGGGAGCGCGGATAATGGTGTCTTCTAGCTGCTTATTGATCGCTTGTAGCCGTGCTTGGGCAGCGGCAACTTGAGCGGCTCCCTGCTCAATCTCCTGCACGCGGGGACCGTTTTCTTGCTGGGTTAATCCCTGACGTGCATTATTCAGCCGCGCCTGCGCTTGCTCTAGATTGGCTCGGGCACTGCGCTCCTCATTAAGCACTTCATCCAGACGATCGCGAGTAATGGCTCCTTCAGAGGCCAGCCCCTGGTTACGGCTCACTCGCTGGCTCGCCAAATTCAAGCGCGTCTGAGCCGTTGTGACTTCTGCCTGCGCCTGTTCTACACCCGCCTGTGCCTGCCCAATAGCCTCTGGACGACTGCCCGATCGCAGCAGTGACAAATTTGCTTGCGCCTGCATCAAACTGGCGACAGCTTCGTTGCGCTGGGCCTCCAGTTCTGTACTTTCCATTCGGGCAATTGCTTGCCCCTGCGTGACGCGATCGCCTTGCTCCACGCGTAGCTGCACCAGTCGCCCTGATGTCTTAGGACTAAGGTTAACGGTTTGCACGGGCACGACGGTTCCGTTTGCCGCAATCTGAACCGTAATGTCTTTTAGCTGCACGGGCACAGTGAGATCGTTGACCGGCGCTGTTGAGGGAGCATTGCGGGTCACCAGAAAGGTCGCAGCAGAGACGCCAACCAATCCAGTTGCGGCTAGACCAACAATCCAGGGAGTCGATCGCTTTGTAACAGTTCCAACGAAAGGGAGTTGCATGGGAGAGAATTCAGCAAGATTGGGAGAATGTGTCAACCAGCTAGGCAAGGAAGGGGATAACCAGACTCAGTGGTCAGTAGATAGAGATGTATATAGTGTGACTGTGAACGAGGGCAGCGTCGCCCAACTGCAGACGGGTCATTCGGGACACCGTCGCTATTTATTCTGATCCAACGATCGACGCTGCTTTTCCCAACGCTCTAGCATGCGGGGAAATTCTTGCTCGTAAAAGGCATGCATATCTCGCATTTCTTCGAGACGCTGGCGTGATTGGGGTGGCTCTTCCTGTAGAAGCTGTAGTCCGCGCTCTGCCAGTTGGCGAAACGCTGTAATCTGGGCGAGCCGCTGATTGGTTAACTCGGACCAAGCATTCAACCTAATTCGAAAGTAGTCACGGCGCTGACCCGGCAAACTAATTCGCTCAATTAAGCCAATCTGAACCAGTAGCCGTGTCATGGTGCTGATTGATCCTTTGCTAGCTTGCAGCACCTCTGCAAGCTCCCCAGGAGATTGATGCGGCGGATTGGAAACCAGCAACCAGCCGAAAATGCGTCCTGCCATCCGAGGTAAGCCAACCATCTCGAATAGCACGCCTACATCTTCAACAAAGTGCTGTCGCTCAGACTGGTGCTGCCCTGAAGTTGAATCACGCTCTAAATGGTGTTCTACAGTCATAGAATTACTGTAACATATCTTCGTTCAATGTTTACTGAACACATTAAACTTTAGCGCTGGGTAGAGAGTAGACCACCATTTCTGCTGAGAATCTCAGGTTTTCAGTATGATGGGGCTAACCATTTTGCTATCCGCGATCGCAAACGGATCGAACGAAATTTCTTTGTTGCCTGTTCTGGATCGGCACCATTGGGAATTGCTCTGGATCACTGTGCCAAAGTTTGTTACAAATCCTTCATTTGTAAAAATTGCACAAATTTTGCGGAATCGTACATGGCTTGATGGATTCAGTACAATAAGCTGACTGATGCAATCGTGCACTCAGCTTGAATAAAAGCCTATGAGTTCTTCGCCCGATCGGTCCCCTAACCTGCCTGATCCCTTGCCTGATACCCCAGATTCGAGTGAGCAATCAACGTCTGATTTAACCCAGTCGTTTCCTCAGAATGCGGAACCTGCCTTAGACTCAGCGGCTACTGCCTCCGAGGCAGTGCCGTTGGTTCCCAAGCGTCCGTTGATGCGACCCGTGAGCCGCCCGCAGCCGTCTCCAGACATTCCGAAAGCGGCTACTCCTAGTTCAACGGTTTCTAAAGCTCCAGCCCGAAGCACAACGGTCGTTACCCCCAGCGAGCCAATCAGTCCACCAAGCAATCCAGACGTGGATTATGCTGCCTTACGGCAGCAGCCAATCCCGCCACCCAGTGAGCCGAAACAGTACCGAGCGATCGGTCTGCTGCGCGGACGCTACACGCCTTCGAGTGAGCAATTTACCCGTGGCGAAATGGCAGCCGCCGACGGCACGGTCATTGAAACAGTGCTGCTGGGGCGGATTATGAGCCTGGTGAAAAACCATCTTGACTTAGAGCAAGAGCACCTTTGGGTTGTGTATCCACGCACCAAAGATGCAAAGCGAGATTTGCATGTGCAGATCGTCGGCGTTTGGGAACCAGAAAAACTGAATCGCGATGAGACAGCGCCAGAGAGCGATCCCGTTGTCGAGCAACCTGATGCGGTAGACCCAGCTACCCTTTCACCGGGCTACGAGGACGACTACTTTTCGATTCGTGGAGAAGTGGTTTTCATTGCTCCTGAAGAAGAGACGGTTGTTGTCAAAATTCAGCAAACTCCTCGCAAAACCAGTGACAAAGCTAAAGCGTTTAAGCTTCAGCTAAAAGGAGTCCTAGCCAGCGACAAAGCTGTCGGCTATTTCTGGGATTTGCAAGTGAAGCGTCAGGAGACGGATTTGCTAATTACTGCAGGAACCGTCATTGGACTGGTACCGCCTAAGAAGCGCTCTAAAGACGACAAGGGAGGTGCCCGCAAGCCCTTCAAGAAGCGGATGGATGGGCGTGGAGGTGGAGGTCCTCCTAGCAGAGGCACCAAACCGATGGCTGCCCCACTGCCGCGTCGAGAGGCGCTGCCTAAGCCTTCTAAACGCAGCGATCAAAGCGCTCAGAGCTAGTCGATCGTCATCTGCGATCCCCACACGTCCTGTGGCAGGAAGGTTCGATCTGCCGGAATCGGCGCAACCGCCTCGGTGAGCGTAAAGGTTCCGGCAGTAATCCACTGTTTCAATTCCAGTGCAACTTGCCGTGACAGAAACAGGCTCGCCAGTGGAGCCACTCGGACCGATTTGCCGTCAACTACAATCCGTCCCGATTTCAGTTGCTGATAGCTAATTAGCCCAAATGTGGGACGAACGCGGCGGGGAATCGAAAAATCGACGATCGGCGCAGCTAAGTCTTGATCGCGCACCGCACAGCGGGCAACCACTTCTTCGTGCAGTACTGGGAGTGGCACCCCCACTCCCAACATCAGCGAAGGACCGTAGCTTTTGAAGTAGCAGCCCCGCACCCAGCGTCGATCCATTTGCTTTGCGTCGCCAATTAGCGCCAAGGTTGCCGCAGGACCGATCGGAGTGCGATTGGGTAATCGCTTTTGGAGGGGAAAGTGCTGTGTACCCTCCCAAGCAACGTAGCCGACGCCGCCACCCAGAAAGATGCGGGTACCAATTCCAATTAGCTGTAAGTCCGGGTCATTCAGCAGCGGCGACAGTGCCCCTGGATTCGAGTAAACTGCATTGCCTAGACGTGGCTGAAGCGGACCTAAGTAGGTGAACAAGGGACGATCGCCCCCATTCACTCCCACAATAAAATTTTGGTACAGATTGCGCGGGTTAAACAGGTAGAACTGGTTGATTGTGTCGCGGGTAATTGTTGTCTCGAATGACGCTCGGGGATAGCAGTCGGTCACTTGCCCCACCGCCCGCAACTGTACAGGGTTTCCAGCAATCAGGTCTTCGATTACATCGCCGCCGCCTTTTTCGCGCATCTCTTCGCCATCGCTGGTTTCGCCTACCTGCGTTGCCCCCAAATACAGATCCACCGCACCGAAGCCGGAATAGGTCGGCACTCCATCTAGCCAGCACTGGCGAATCTTGATTGGCGGGTCGGTCTGTCCCAAATTCAGAATGGCTCCAGACGATTCCATCGGCTCGAATGTTCCGGTGGTAATGACATCCACCTGCTTAGCTGCCTGTGTCACACCCATTTCAGCAACATTTGCCTTGAGTTCCTCCACGGTCCAAACAACGGCTTGACGCTGGCGAATTCGGTCATTAATCTCGGCAATGGTTCGCATGGGTGGATTTGGAGTGGGGAGTACGGGGCTATGATGGTGTCATTGCAACGGCACTTTGCCGTGGGTCGCTGCTGTCTTGGTAAAGCGTAAACCAGGGCTGCACAAGGATTGCCAGAAGGCGATCGCGTCTCTACCATGATATCGAGATCCCTGACGCTAACTTATTCATGAATCTGCAACGTTGTCTGCTTCCGCTATCTAGTGTGCTGATGCTCACCAGTTTGGCAAATGGTTCTCTGGCAGCGACCATCGATGGGAGCCAGTTAGAATCCATTTTGCCGCCCGCGCTGCCATCGGTGCCGCTGTATGCCCCTACGGTCCCTGCTACTCCACTGACGCTGCCATTGCCGCTGTTGCCAACCGCTGACCCGTCTGCTCAACCCAGCGCGACTCCGGCAGCGACTACATCAAAGCCACTGCGGTTGGAGATCCGGCTGAGTCGGCGGCAGGTAACGCTGTTTCGCGGCAATAACGTGGTTAAGCGCTATCCGATCGCGATCGGTCGTCCGGGTTGGGAAACGCCCAAGGGCACCTGGGAAGTAAAGCAGATGATCAAAAATCCTGCGTGGATACATCCGCTGAAAAAAGGTGTGCTGATTCCTGGTGGCGACCCCGAAAACCCGCTAGGTCGCCACTGGATTGGCTTTTGGACCGACGGCAAAAACTGGATTGGCTTCCACGGCACCCCCAACCCAAAGTCGGTTGGGTCGGCGGCATCGCACGGCTGCATTCGCATGTACAACAAAGACATTGAGGATCTCTTCCGTCAAGTTAGTCCGGGGACTCCCGTGACGGTGGTGCAGTGACTCACGACTCGTAGCCGCCTGTCACCTTGCCCCGAAACACCACGTAGGAATAGAGGTTGTAGAACAGCATCACCGGAATCAGGAAGCCGATGAAGATGAGCATAATCACTAGCGAACTGGGGTCTGCGGACGCTTCGTAGATAGTGAGCTGCGGTGGAATGATGTAGGGAAATACGACCAGCGACAGTCCGATAAACGTCAGCACAAACAGCAGGATTGTCCAGACGAAGGGAGCACGCTCTTGTTTGCGCTTAAGGCTGGTAACCAGTTGCCAAATTAGGAGGATGCCCACAACCGGGATCACCGCAAAGATGTAGATGAGCGGTGGCTGAAACAGCTTTGCTCTGGCGCTTTCGTAGAAGATTGGCGTGCCGATCGTGATCAAAACCGCGCCGACCAAGGTTGTCCAGGCTGCAAGTTTGGCGGTCTTGTAGTGGGTTTCCTGCAATTCGCCTTCCGTTTTCCAAACCAAGTAAGTAGAGCCGATCAGGACGTAGCCCTGAATCAGCGTTAGCGCCACCAGAATGGATTGCCAATTTAGCCAGTCCCAGGTGCCACCTACGAAGTGTCCAGTTTCGTCTACGGTGATTCCCTTTAGCACTGCTCCCAGCGCGAACCCCTGACCCAACGCAGCGGTAAAACTTCCGGCACCAAAGGCAACGTTCCAAAAGAACTTGCGCCGAGCTTGCTCTCGAAACTCAAACGCCACTGCGCGGAAAATAAAGCCGAACACCATCAGCAGAATCGGGATGTACAAAGCACTGAGGATGGTGCCGTAGGCGAGGGGAAATGCGCCAAACAGTCCACCAGCCATCAGCACAAGCCATGTTTCGTTGGCGTCCCAGATATTGCTGAGGCTGGTCATAAGAATGCCACGCCGCTCGTCATCGGAGGACGTAAGGGATAAGATGCCAACGCCCAGATCGAAGCCATCCAGCATGACGTAGAGGAAGAGAAAGAGGGCGAGGATGCCGAACCAGACTTGGGGAAGAAAGTAGGTGAGGGTTTCCATGAAGTGAGGAGTAAGGAGTGGGCAGTCGGTTGAGCGAAGCCGCGCGAAGCTCAACTGAACGCGATTACTCGCCTTCGGTTGATTCGATGTTGGACTTCCAGTGTTTCAGTTCTTCGTCAATGAAGTGGTTGACTAAATCGCGGTACAGCTTTTCGATCGCGTCCGCATTTAGTCCTTCTTGCTCAGCCCAAACGCGGCGCTGTTGCAGCATTGCCTGGAAGCGATCGGATGCCCGAACACTGGTTTCGCTAGTCTTGAACTTAGAAGCCGCCTTGACATAGGCGAAGCGCTGACCAAGCAGGGTAATGACTTGGCGATCGATCTGGTCGATCGCCTGCCGAATCTCTGCCATGTTTTCGCAATCGTCCGGCGTCTTCACTGCTGCGCCTCAACCGGACGTTCATCGCGGGCAAAGGCTCCGGGCGTCGTGTCCACAACAGGCTGATTGGGTTCCAATCCTGGCACGGGCAGATCGAGATTCGGACCTTTGCGAACGATGCGACTGCCAAAGTAGAGCGTGGCGACAAATAGCAGCGAGTAGACCACGGCAAAACAGATCAGAGAAGTGAGAACATTACTGGCGGGAATGTTGGAGACAGAATCGACGGTCCGGATTTCTTTATAGAGCGTCCAGGGTTGCCGTCCCGTGCAGCGGACGATCCAGCCAGAGTCAATGGCAATGAATCCTAAGGGTGCGGAGAACATCCAGGCAATCATCAACCACTTCTGCTGAACAATATTGTCTGGGGAAAGCTTGCCGCGTAGCCACTGGAGCACGGTGATCCCCATCACGGCTGCAAGGAAAAAGCCGATCACCACCATGATGTGAAACGAATAGTAGATGAGTCCAATCAAGTGCGGACGCTCATCCGGTTTGAAGTCTCGTAGCCCAATCACTGGCTCTGACAGATTTTTCTTGAATTCCAGAATGTAGCCGAGCGCGTTGGGAATGGAAATTTCCCAGTCGTTGCGCTGCTCTTTGTCGTTGGGTAAAGCGATTAGGCTCCAATCAGCGGGTTGTCCAGCCGGAGTGGTGTCCCATTGCGCCTCCATTGCAGCGAGTTTTGCGGGCTGGTAGTGGTAGACCTGTTCGCCGCTGAGGTGCCCCATGTAGATTTGGATGGGCGCAACGGCGATCGTCGTTGCCAGCACAATCTTGAACGACTTGGCAAAAAAGGCAGGAAAGCGGTTGTTTAGCAGATACCAAGCACTAATGCCACCAATCACGAACAGCGACGTTTCCAGCGTGGCGAAGAACATGTGCAGAATGCTGTTGCGGGCGAAGGGGTTCGCCATTGCCTGGAAGTAGTCGGTTACCACAAACTTGCCGTTGATCATTTCTCCGCCCGCAGGCGACTGCATCCAGGAGTTCGCCGTCAAAATCCACACGGTCGAGAGGTTTGCGCCCACAGCCACCATAATTGTCGAAAGGAAGTGGATTGAGGGGTTGACCCGCTCCCAGCCAAACAGCATGATGCCGAGGAAAGCAGCTTCTAGCATGAACGCCCACGCGGCCTCAAAGCCAATGACGCTGCCAAAGAAGTTGCCGACCGCCTCAGAAAACGGTGCCCAGTTGGTACCGAACTGAAACTCCATCGGAATCCCCGTCGCTACGCCAATCCCAAAGTTGAGCACGTAGAGCTTTGACCAGAAGCGAGCGTGGAGGTAGTAGTCGGGATTGCGCGTGCGGAGCCAGAGTCCCTCGACGATAACCAGATAAATGCCGACGCCCGTAGTTAGGGTGGGCCACAGCATATGGAAGAGAGCGGTCAGCGCGAACTGCATTCGCGACAGCGCAACGGTATCGGATAAAAATTCCATGAGTCCTGTGAGTTGGCGAGGGGTTGCTGCAAGCGTAACGGACCTCCTACATGGACCTGGAGTTTCTTGGGAAAGTCTTAAAGTATGACGATCGGTCAAAGGTTTCAGCCGATCGCCCAGCATCATTCACGTCTTGACGAACGACTGCCCTGCTCATAGCAGGTTTTCTCGCCTGTTAACCGCTCCTTAAGAAATACTCCCACTTGTAGAGGATGTAAGACTCAATTTGGTTTTGCAGACTATGGGGATGCGATCGATGCGCAGCTTTGCAGAGATTGACGAGTCCAACTACCCTCTGAGACATCAGGTATGACAGTCGCAACTCCGATCAAGCAACAACCCCTTAGCACCGACGAACTGCATAAGATCAACGCTTACTGGCGCGCCGCCAACTATCTTTCTGTCGGACAGATCTACCTGCTCGATAACCCGCTGCTACGAGAGCCGCTGACGATCGACCACATCAAACCCCGTCTGCTCGGACACTGGGGCACTACACCAGGTCTAAACTTCATCTACGTGCATTTCAACCGACTGATCAAGCAGCACGATTTGAACGTAATTTACATTGCGGGTCCGGGACACGGCGGACCGGGGCTGGTCGCAAATACCTATCTAGAAGGCACGTACAGCGAGTTTTATCCCAATATTTCTCAGGATGCGGCGGGGATGAAGCGGTTGTTTAAGCAATTTTCGTTTCCGGGGGGAATTCCTAGCCACGCGGCACCGGAGACGCCTGGATCGATCCACGAAGGTGGTGAACTTGGTTACGCGCTGGTTCACGCTTACGGAGCTGTGTTCGACAACCCTGATCTGCTGGCGTGCTGCGTCATCGGCGATGGCGAGGCGGAAACGGGGGCGTTGGCAGCAAGCTGGCACTCAAACAAATTTATCAATCCCGCCCGTGACGGAGCCGTGCTGCCGATTTTGCACCTGAACGGGTATAAGATTGCCAATCCTACGGTGCTAGCGCGGATGAGCGATGAAGAGTTGGAGCACCTGTTCCTCGGCTATGGCTACAAGCCCTACTTCGTCGAAGGGGAAGACCCAGAAACGATGCACCAACTGATGGCAGCAACGCTCGACACGATCCATGCCGAGATCAAAGCCATCCAGCAAGACGCCCGCACGAATGGATTCACCCAGCGTCCCCAGTTCCCGATGATGGTGCTGCGATCGCCGAAAGGCTGGACAGGTCCAAAGTTTGTGGATGGACAGCCCGTAGAAGGCACGTTCCGATCGCACCAGGTGCCGCTAGCAAAAATGGCAAGCAATTCTGAGCATTTGCGGATGCTGGAAGAATGGATGAAGAGCTACAAGCCAGAAGAACTGTTCGACGAGAACGGCACCCTCCAGGCAGAACTGGCAGAGCTAGCTCCGAAGGGCGATCGACGCATGGGCGCAAATCCGCACGCGAACGGTGGCATGCTGCTGAAAGACCTGCGGATGCCTGATTTCCGCGAGTATGCCGTGGAGGTGTCCACGCCAGGAACCGAGATGGCAGAGTCTACTCGCGTCATGGGCGAACTCCTGCGCGACGTCATGAGACTGAACGAGGACCGCCAGAATTTCCGGGTGATGGCTCCCGATGAGAATAACTCCAACCGCCTTAACGCGGTGCTAGAAGCCACGAACCGCGTGTTTACGGGCGAGATTCTGCCGATCGACGACCACATCTCCCCTGATGGGCGCGTTATGGAAGTGCTGAACGAGCAGATGTGTCAGGGCTGGCTGGAAGGCTACTTGCTGACCGGACGCCACGGCTTATTCTCCTGCTACGAGGCGTTCATTCACATCATCGACTCGATGTTCAACCAGCACGCCAAGTGGCTAAAAACCACTCGGGACATTCCCTGGCGCAGACCGATCGCCTCACTCAACTACCTGCTGACCTCGCACGTTTGGCGACAGGACCACAACGGTTTCTCGCACCAAGACCCCGGCTTTATTGACCACGTTGCCAACAA
>NZ_JACJPG010000066.1 GCF_014695955.1 Leptolyngbya sp. FACHB-36
GTCGATCGAGTCTACATCTATCAAACTCACCCGCATCCTGATACTGGACAGCCCGCGATGAGTATGCGCCATGAGTGGACGCACGAGTCTGTGGAGCCATCGATTCAGCAAGCTCACTGGCAAAACCAGCCCTACAGCACGTTTGGGATGACGCGCTGGTATGAGGCGCTCTCAAGAGGGACAGCCGTCAGCGGTGTGGTGCGGGAGCTGCCTCTTGCTGAGCAGACGTTGCTCGACCGAGATGGCATTCGCTCGATTCTCATGGTGCCAATTCTGATTGATGAGCAGTTTTGGGGACACATCGGCTTCGACGATTGCCACACCGATCGTCGCTGGACGAGCAACGAGGAGTCAATCCTTGTGGCAATGGCGGCGGGCATCGGCGGCACGCTCAAGCGTCAGCAGGCAGAAGCTACGATTCGCTACCAAGCCTGTCACGATCTGCTGACGAATCTGCCGAACCGTATGTTGTTCAACGATCGCCTACCACTGGCGCTAGCGAATGCTCATCGCGCTGGAACAATGCTTGCTGTTCTGTTCCTAGATCTGGATCGCTTTAAAACGATTAACGATACGTTAGGACATGTGATTGGCGACCAGTTGTTGCAGGCAGTAGCACAACGGCTTTCCGACTGTCTCCGTGAAGGAGATACTATTTCCCGCTGGGGCGGCGATGAGTTCACGCTGTTGCTTCCGCAGATCAGTCATGCCGAGGATGCTGCCAGAGTCGCCCAGCGAATGATTGAAGCCCTGAAGCCTGCGTTTCTTTTGGAGGGACACGAACTATATATCAGCTGTAGTATTGGAATTGCCCTCTACCCGCGTGATGGCGACGATGCTCAAACGCTATTAAAGAATGCCGATGCCGCCCTCTACCGGGTTAAAGAGCACGGTCGCAACAGCTTTCAACTCTACGCACCTGCAATTAACTCGACAGCATCAGAGCGGTTAGCTCTGGAGAGCAGCCTGCATGGTGCCGTGGAGCGTAACGAGTTTGTGCTGCACTATCAGCCTCAAGTGGATATTTACACTTGGAAAGTCACTCGCATGGAGGCGCTGCTTCGCTGGCAGCATCCCGAGTTTGGGCTAATTGCACCGAGGGTGTTCATTCCATTAGCAGAGGAAAATGGATTGATTATGACGATCGGTGAGTGGGTACTGCGAACTGCTTGCGCTCAGAACAAAGCGTGGCAAGATACTGGACTGCCAGCGTTACGGATTGCAGTTAATCTCTCTGCCCGCCAATTCCAGCAGCCGCAATTAGTTCAAATGATCGCGGCAATCCTGGCAGAAACCCAGCTTGATTCTAGTTACCTAGAGCTAGAAATTACAGAAACAACAGCAATGCAGAACGTAGTCTTAACGGCGTCTGTTCTACAAGAGCTGCACAACATGGGTATTCACGTCTCAATCGACGACTTTGGAACGGGCTACTCTGCACTGAGCTATTTAAAGAAGTTTTCGCTTCATACGATCAAAATAGATCAATCATTTGTCCAAGAGCTGCCAACCGACGTTAACGATAGCGCGATCGTACAAGCGATGGTAACACTAGGGCTGGGACTGAATCTCAATGTAGTAGCGGAAGGGGTTGAAACAAGAGAGCAACTTGAATACTTGCGATCGCTCAACTGTAGAGAAGTACAAGGTTATTTGTTCAGTCGTCCGCTTTCAACGGATGCAGCAACTACATTCTTGCGAGAGCAGATGATTGGTGATTCCTGAAAGGCAATTTTATTCGTGTTTAATCTAATCTGCAAAAGCACAAAGCGCCCCCGAGGGGGCGCTTTGCAGAATCAATCAATCGCTAGAAGACGAGAACTAGCCGTTGATGGAAGGAGCCGACAGAGCAACCGGAGCCGCTTCGCCTGCTGCC
>NZ_JACJPG010000660.1 GCF_014695955.1 Leptolyngbya sp. FACHB-36
TCAATCTGTCCCAAATCCGCCAGCGCCAGTTCCAGGTTGATCACTTCAATATCGCGCACAGGATCGACTGAGCCTGCGACATGAATGATGTCATCGTTCTCGAAGCAGCGGACAACATGCACGATCGCGTCCACTTCCCGAATATTCGCCAAAAACTGGTTACCCAATCCTTCGCCTTTGCTCGCTCCCTTCACGAGTCCAGCGATGTCCACAAACTCGACTCGCGCCGGAATTACCTCAGCAGAACTGGAAATTCCTGCTAGCGCTTGCAGTCGCTCGTCAGGAACGGCAACGATACCCACATTGGGTTCGATCGTGCAGAAGGGAAAGTTTGCTGCCGTTGCCTTGGCATTTGCAACAACCGCGTTGAATAGCGTCGATTTTCCCACGTTGGGCAGTCCAACAATCCCAGCTCTTAGCATTTTAGAGTTCAAATAGAGTTCGCTGATGCACGCCCAATTCCGATCGAGGTCACTTCGCAAACTGAGCGAGCACCATCCACCATTCTAGATTTTGAACTAGCAATTTTGAATTATGCAGGGAAGTATTCACCAAGCTGAACTCAAACGGGTCCCGGTACAGTCTGCGGAATTGGGGCAGGAACAGTTTCAGGAGTTGGACTCGGAATTGGCTCTGGCACAGGTCCGGGAATCGGTTCGGGAGCCGGTTCAGGAATTGGCTCTGGTACAGGTCCGGGAATCGGTTCAGGAGTCGGTCCGGTTGGGGTTGGAGTGGGAAGTGGAGGAATTGGAGCAGGGTCTGGGGTAAAAACCATCGCGATCGCCTTCGCTCAACACTTTGAGACTAGCGGGATTCGGGGGCGATCGCCTCTCTCGAAATGGCGACCTTACGGACTGCTAAGGTATGGAAGTAATTGACCAACAGGTTCATGTCGTTCCGCCTAGATCACACTGCTGCACCGCTGGTGAACGCGTTGCAGGAAATTTTGTGTCAACCAGACGCGCCGTTCTACGCTCCTGGACACAAGCGCGGTCAAGAGATATCCGCAATTCTTGCCGATTGTTTAGGTTCCAGCGTGTTCCGTGCTGATCTGCCAGAGCTACCAGAACTCGACAACTTATTTGCTCCAGCAGGAGCGATTCGGGCAGCGCAGGTATTAGCCGCCGATGCCTTTGGCGCAGAGCAGACATGGTTCCTAGTTAATGGTTCAACCTGTGGCGTGATCGCAGCAATTCTGGCAACCTGTGGTGCGGGAGACACACTAATTCTGCCGCGCAACGTGCATCAATCTGCGATCGCTGGACTGGTCCTTTCTGGTGCCGTTCCGGTCTTTGTGCAGCCAGAATACGATCCAGTATTGGACCTTGCCCACAGCCTCACGCCCGATTCCGTCGCTGCCGCACTAGCACAGCACCCAGACGCGAAGGCAGTGCTGTTGGTGTCGCCCACCTACTACGGCGCCTGTGGAGATGTGGTAGCGATCGCCCAAATCGCTCACCAGTATAGTATTCCTCTACTGGTGGACGAAGCGCACGGTGCTCATTTTGCCTTTCATCCCGACTTGCCCATTTCAGCACTGGCTGCGGGTGCTGATCTAACCGTGCAGTCCACGCACAAAACGCTGTCAGCCATGACCCAGGCAGCAATGCTGCATTTGCAGGGCGATCGCGTTGACCCCGATCGCATCCGCCAAGCGTTGCAGCTTGTGCAATCTACCAGTCCCAGCTACATTCTGCTTGCCTCGCTAGATGCCGCTCGGCAGCAAATGGCGACTCAGGGCAAATGGTTGATGCAGCGCACGATCGATCGTGCGGATGCTGCCCGCACTCGAATCAGTCAGATTCCCGGACTCTCCGCGCTGCAACCTGAGCAATCAGGCACTCCTGGATTTTTTGTGCTCGATCGCACCCGCCTTACGGTCACCGTCTCCGGGTTAGGTATCGACGGCTTCAAGGCTGACGAGCTTCTGCGCGATCGCTTCAGCGTCACTGCCGAACTGCCTTCGCTCCAGCACCTAACCTTCATCATCAGCTTGGGGAATACCCAGGACGACATCGAGCAGTTAGTCGAAGCGTTTGAGCAGTTGGGGAGTGAGCAACGGGAACCGGGACGGAATCATTCAACATGCAACATTCAAGCCTTAGAATTCAATCGTCAAACCTCCGTGACCCCTCGCGCTGCTTTTTTTGCCCCCAGTGAAGTGGTCCCGATCGCCCACGCCCACGATCGCATCAGCGCCGAGCTTGTTTGTCCGTACCCGCCGGGAATTCCCGTTCTGGTGCCAGGAGAAGTGGTGACAGACGAGGCGATCGAGTATCTGCAACAAATTCTTGCCGCAGGCGGCGTGATTAGCGGCTGTGCCGATATGAGCTTACAATCCCTGCGTGTGCTGAAGCATCCAAAGACTACTGATCCTGTGGAGTAATTTCCATACCTAACGAGATTAAGTCGAATGGACCAAACGTGTAGCTTCCCGGTGGTAAGTCTGGGTCTGGTGGACAAGTTGGGTCCCATGCAACCATCGGATTTAACGGTTCATCCTGATGTATACAGTAATAGATTGCTTGAACTGCCAGTCCAAAGTGGATCTCATCTTCGTTCTCTAAGTCGTGTGCCTGAAGTTTACGACCGTTAATTCGCACTCCGTTGGCGCTAGTCCTTCCCCTCAAATTGCCGTCCACAATCTGGTAGTAATCAGTGCCATCTTCGTTCAGCATTTGCACCAAAGTTGCATGATGCCGAGAAACCAGTTGGGAAACCAAGCGAATATCGCACTTTGGGTCACGACCGACCGAGTACATTGGACTGCTCAAGGTAAACTCGCGTCTCCCTGCGTCGTCCTCAATGACGAGTACGTGCTTGTAGTGTGGCAATGACATAGAACGAAAGTTTGAAAGGCTGTGTAACGGTTGGGACGTGAGGACGATTATGTAGACAACACCACTCTAAACGTACGAGTTCACACGATTCACAAACAATGTTCATCTGACGGACACAAGAGACTAAAAGCAACCGGGTAGAATAATGCACAAGTTCCGACCCTCGATCGCCCTGATTCAGACAGGTTAGCGGTTCGAGGTCCAGGGTATGGGGAGTTCTACCAACGTCACTTAGTCATGATCGATCCAAAGCTGTGTCAACACTCGGCTAGCCTGTGGTACGACACTCGAACGCTGTTCCACCACGGACTGAACAATGGAATACTTCCAGCAGCGCTGTTGCTGCTATTAGGTGGGTTAGCTGGCGCTTTCTGGTTTTTGACGCGCCGTCGATCGCACCCCTATAGACGCCCACGACGATCGCAGCGTAATCATGCGTGGCGCTGGGCGATCGCAGTAGGGCTGAGTTGCTTCTTTCTAACCACGCCGCTGGCAGTAGATTTGGCAAGTTGGGCATTAGTCAATGTAGTTCCGTCCGATTCCGGTAAGACAGCAGACGCAATCGTCGTGTTGGGTCGGGGCACAACGATGCGACGCGATCGGATTCCGGCTACCGTGGCGCTCTGGCAAGAAAACCGAGCACCAAGAATTTTTGTTAGCGGCTATGGAGATGCTCAGTTCATCGCTCAGCAATTGCAGCAGCAGATTCCAGAGCAGGTAATCGATGGCGAAGAGTGCTCTCGCACAACCGATGAGAATGCGCAGTATACGGCTGCCATTTTGCAGCCGCAGGGCGTAAAACGGATTGTGCTGGTGACCGATGCACCGCACATGCTGCGATCGCTCCTGACCTTTCGCAGTTTTGGGTTTGATGTGATTCCTCATCCGACTGCTGTAGCTCTCAACGATCGCCAAGAAGCGCGACTCGTTTTTAGAGAGTACTTTGGTCTGATTGTGTACGGGTTAGGAGGACGGTATTTCGAGCGTGACTCACCTGCGGCGATCGAGCGTCAACCCGTGGCAGCAGACGAGTAATTACCCTTTACCACCGCCCATTAAGTAAAGCAGCGCCATTCGTACTGCAACGCCGCTCGTAACCTGCTGAGAAATCAAACTAAACTGAGGGTCATCCATCAGGTCCGAGCTAATTTCGACGCCTCGGTTGACCGGGCCTGGATGTAGCACTTTGACATCAGGTTTGCAGAGAGCAAGGCGATCGCGTGTAATCCCAAACTGTTGATGATACTCGCGCAGGCTGGGTAGCAGATAGTTAGTCATGCGCTCTTTCTGCAACCGCAAAGTCATGATGAAATCGGCGTTTTGCAGGGCAGGAGCAAGCGTCCAGTGGAGGAAGAGTTTGCGCACTGGGGAGTAAACAGTGGGTTCCTCACTCTTTGCTCCTGAGTCTTCAGGTTTCACAAAGTCGCTAAACAGCATCGGAAGTAAGGTTGGTGGTCCAGCAAGGTGGACCTCTGCACCGCTAGCGGTCAGGCTCCAAATATTAGAGCGAGCAACGCGAGAGTGAAGAATGTCTCCAACGATCGCGATCTTTTTGTCCTTTAGTAGCGACAGGTGCGGCTGCTCAGGATCCATCACGTTGCAGAGGGTGAACAGATCCAGCAGTGCTTGAGACGGGTGCTCATGCTGTCCGTCTCCGGCATTAAGCACGCCGACCCGCACGCCCAAGCGGTCCATTTCTGTGGCGATCGCCTGCGGCACTCCGGCTTCTTTGTGGCGAATCACCATCATGTCCGTTCCCATCGCCAGATAGGTCTTTGCAGTGTCCAAAATCGTCTCCCCTTTGCTCAGCGAGGAGCTTCCTGGCGCGAAGTTGAGAATATCAGCAGACAGGCGTTTTGCTGCCAACTCAAAGCTGCTGCGAGTGCGCGTCGATGGCTCAAAAAACAGGTTTGTAACGACTTGTCCTTGCAGCGTTGGAACTTTCTTGGTGCGGCGCGACAGCACCTCCTGAAAGCTGTTGGCGGTTTGCAGAACGGTGTCGTATTCGGTTGGCGTAAAGTCAGATAGGGAAAGAACGTGGCGACGAGTCCAGGACATAAGTAGGATGCATGAGCGAATCACTCATTCTTAATAGCGCATAATGTCGCAGTCAATATCAGATACCTGGAACTGACTGAGAGCCAATTGCTAACGGCTCAGAGCTACTGGCTTCTACAGCCACGCTGAATCATCAATTTGAGCTAGGATGCGCTTAGAACGTAAATGACATGAGCTGATCGCAAAGCGTGCTGAAACTTTTTTGGGCAGAACTGAAGCGGGATTGGATTCTGCTGCGACGCTACGCAGCCGAAGCGATTAGCGGCGTGATTGGACTGGCGATCGTCTTCTACGGCTTGTTTTTAAGCACGCAGTACGCGGTGGGTCCGGGGGTGCAGTTGGGTGATCGGCTTGACTCCATCATCGTTGGCTATGTGCTGTGGTCGCTAGCGCTGTTTGTCGTGGGCGATATTGCAGGCGAGCTACAGCGCGAGGCGCAGACGGGCACCCTGGAGCAGGTGTTTTTGTCGCCGTTTGGCGGATTGCGGGTGTTTGTCGTGCGGGCGCTGGCAAGTTTAGCAACGCAGCTCTTCTTAAATATCAGCATTTTGCTGCTAATTCTGCTGCTAACGGGCAGTCGGCTGTCGTTTCCGCCTGTGCTGCTGCTGCCGCTGGGAACGGTGCTGCTGGCTGCCTACGGCGTGGCAGTTTCGATGGGATCGCTGGCGCTCTTGCTGAAGCAGGTGCAGCAAATCCAGGGAGTGTTTAACTTTTTTCTGCTGTTTGTGCTGACGGTGCCGATCGAAACCTGGACCGGACCCTCAAAATATCTTGGCTGGCTGCTGCCGATGACGCCGGGAGCGGGACTGCTGCGACAGCTAATGGCGCAGGGGCAATCGCTCGATGTGCCGCTATTTCTGATTGCTCTGCTGAATGGCGCTGTCTACTGTACCGTTGGGCTACTGCTGTTCCGCTGGGCAGAGCGGGAAGCAAAGCGGAAAGGCAAGCTAGCGGGCTACTAGATGTGGGGCGATCGTCCCCGGATTTGCCCACACGTCTGTGTCTTAAACAACGATTTGATTGAGAAATTGCAAGTACTGTAACTGGCTATTGCAAACCCTACAAATCCTGTAACGTCATGCAGATACCTGCTTTGGTATGGCAAGCTAAAATGCATGTTGCCGAAGCAAAACGGCTCCCCGATCGTTACCGCTGAAGAGGTGCGTTCCGTCTCTGCAACCTAAACCGCCAGCCGTAATTGATTGCACGATTCCCTGGCTCGTTTAGCAACCCTATCGTTTCCCAAGAGCTTCCTTTAACTATGACCCATACTGTTGCATCGACACCCGCGACTCGGTTGAGTGGCAAGCTGCCGCCTTCCCTAAAGCGGCTATCAGACCTTGCGTACAACTACTGGTGGTGCTGGAGCGGACAGCAGGGATCGCTGTTTCAGGCGATCAATCCCGACGAGTGGGAGCGCTGTGGGCACAATCCCGTTGCGCTGCTGGAAGCTGTTTCCTACGAGCGATTGACCCAGCTTGCCATCGATCCCGTGTACGTCAAGCGGCTGAATACGCTGGTGGATCGGTTCGATCGCTACCTATCTGCTGAGAATACGTGGGCAAGCCGCGTTGCGCCGCAAATTTCTAAACAGCATCCCGTCGCCTACTTCTGCGCCGAGTTCGGGCTGCACGAGTCGCTGCCGATCTACTCGGGTGGCTTGGGCATTCTGGCGGGGGATCATCTCAAGTCTGCCTCGGATTTGGGCGTGCCGCTGGTCGGCATCGGCTTGCTCTATCGCCAAGGCTACTTTCGCCAGCGGCTAAACCGTGCGGGCTGGCAGGAAGACTACTACGTGGATAACGTGTTCGATCGCCTGCCTCTGGAGCTGCTCAAAACCGAGCACGGACAGCCGCTCAGCGTGGAGGTTCAGGTGCGGCAGCGGCTGGTACGAGCACAGATTTGGCGCGTGCGGGTCGGGCGCGTAGACCTGTATTTGCTGGATACCGATCGCGACGACAACGACCCGATCGACCGCTGGCTAACTGGACACCTCTACGGTGGCAACCAGGAAACCCGCATTGCCCAAGAGGTTGTACTGGGGATCGGTGGTGTACGGGCACTGCAAGCCTTGGGAATCGAGCCGAGCATTTACCATCTGAATGAAGGACACGCGGCGTTCTGCCTGCTGGAAGTGGCACGGCTAGAAATTCAGCGCACGGGTCAATCCTTCTACGACATTGAAGCGGCGGTGCGCGATCGCTGTGTGTTTACGACGCACACCCCCGTTCCAGCCGGGCACGATGTTTTCTCGGCTGACTTGATGGACTCCTACTTCGCACACTATTGGTCCCAGCTGGGGCTATCGCGGGAGCAGTTCTTGGCGCTAGGTGCCCGCCGCTTGGGTGATCCCTGGGAGCCGTTTGGCATGACGGTACTGGCGCTGCGGCTGTGTCGAGCAGCAAACGGCGTCAGCGAACTGCACGGGCGCGTGTCTCGTCAGATGTGGACGGTGCTGTATCCTGATCGCGCAGAAGACCAAGTGCCGATCGGCTACGTCACCAATGGGGTCCATGCTTCTAGCTGGACTGCTGCCTTAATGAGCGATTTATTCGCGCGGTACTTGGGTGAAGACTGGGAAATTAAAGTCGCTGATCCAGACCTTTGGGCAAAGCTGGATCAAATTCCCGATGCAGAACTGTGGCAGCGCCGCCGCGTTCTCAAGGAGCGCTTAATCGCCCACGCTCGCCACAAAATTCGACAGGCGCGACAGAACCGGGGTGAAGACTGGGAGCAGATCAACGCTACCGATCGCATCCTCGATCCGAACGCTCTGACGATCGGGTTTGCCCGACGCTTTAGTCCCTATAAGCGTGGCGATTTGCTGCTGCGGGATGCAAATCGGGCGCTAAAGATTTTTGGCAATGCCGATCGTCCGGTGCAAATCGTCTTCTCTGGCAAGGCGCACCCAGCAGACGAAGAAGGCAAGCGAATTATTCAGCGCTTGATGGAGTGGTGCAAGCAGTCCAACATCTGGAGTCGCGTTGCCTTCATTGAGGACTACGACATGTACACGGCGCGGAAGCTGGTGCAAGGCGTTGATGTCTGGCTGAACAATCCTCGCCGCCCCCTAGAAGCGTCTGGCACCAGCGGTCAGAAAGTTTGCTTCAACGGCGGCATCAACTGTAGCGTTCTGGACGGCTGGTGGTGCGAGGGCTACCAAGCGGAGGGCGATCGCGGCATTAACGGCTGGGCGATCGGTCAAGATGCTCACACAAGCAATCAGGAGCTTCAAGACAAAGTGGATTCAGACTCGCTGTATCGCCTGCTAGAAGAGGAAATCGTGCCGCTGTACTATGACCAAGATGCAGACGGCATTCCGCACGGCTGGGTGCAAATGATGAAGGCGTCGATTAGAACCAATGCTCCTGCGTTCAACACGCACCGCATGATTGCAGATTACGTGACGCAGATTTATGCGCCAGGGATCGCTGAAGTCGGACGCAGTTTGGCAAAGGTGCCGTTCTAAGTACAGCCTAGTTACTGAATGCATGGCTCGTTGGGATTTGATCACCCGACGAGCCATCGTTTTTTAAGAGGTTTTACCGAGCGGTGAAAGACCGCTAAGCGATAGCAGTTAACGGCTAATAAACTGCCTTTTCGCGCCTGACTCGTCTAACATTGAGTGAACTCAAGTACAGCCGTTGGTTATCAAGTGATACAATTCCTTTTCTCTGTGGTTGAGTCAGGCTGAGGCCGGGCGATCAGTTCTGACAGCCTGTGGTATAAACGGTGATTTGAGCGATGGCGACTTCCACCGAACTCTTGTGGGCGTTGATTGGATTATTTCTGACCATTGGCGGCACGTTTCTAGAGGCGGCAGTCGCAACCCCCGCGTGGGGACCCCACAGCTTCCAAACTCACTCTCTAGGGGTAACGTATCAGGTGGGAGCCGTGCTGCTGGTTGGCTGTCTTGGTGGTAAAAACGCGGCGGTGCTGTCGCAAATTTCCTACTTGCTGCTGGGGCTAACCTGGTTTCCAATTTTTGCTCAGGGTGGCGGGATTGGCTATGTGCGGGAACCCAGTTTTGGCTATCTGATCGGGTTTGTTCCAGGTGCGTGGCTGTGTGGCTATCTAGCGTTTAAGGCACTGCCACGGTTGGAATCGCTGGCGGTTAGCTGTCTATGCGGCTTGGCAACAATCCACGCGATCGGCATGAGCTATCTAACGCTGATGTACTCGCTTGGCTGGCTCAATCGCATGGATTTATCGCTTCCCGCGGCCCTCGCCAAATATTCTCTCTACCCGCTGCCTGGACAGTTTGCGATCGTCTGTGCGGTCACGGTGATTGCCTTTACCCTGCGTCAGCTACTGTTCTACTGAAGCGATCGTTCTAGTGAGCCTATCTAAAATCTATCGCAACGCTGCTGAATTGAAAGCCATTGGATTTCGGATCTAGAAAAGATTCTTCTACTTGAAATCATCTATCAATTTCTCAACGTCCTCCTGCGTCAATGGAGATGGCGGAATTTCTCCGCTGATAATTTGATTACAAATATCGACACATCCATTGCAGATGAATACACCTGGACCTGCAATGAGAAGATTAACTTGTTTCATGCTTTTGCTACAGAATGAACAGCAAGGTTCTAGCTTGGTTTGGGCAGAAGTGTTACTAGTCATAGTCTTAATCTCCTGAAGCGAATTAGGTTGAATTTGATCTTGAAGAAGTGATAATTGCTCTCTCAGCTGATGACGAGATTTGTGTAAACGCCCTTTCACTGCACTAACTGAAATATTTAAGCGATTTGCAACTTCTTGCAGGGTGAATTGCTCGTGGTAGAACAATAAAATTGCTGAGCGATTCTTTGGAGATAGCGTATCAACGGCTTCTAATACTGCAGTGTGGAGTTCTTCCTGCTCTACCACGAGCTGAGGATCGGGTGAACTTCCAGCGATCGGCGGCGGTTCATTCACTAAATTCCCTACCATTGCTTCAAGGGAAAAACAGATTACCTTACAACGACGCAGATCGTTCCGGCAAATATTGAGGACAATACCGTATAGCCAACTCTTAAAGCGCGCTGGGTCATTCAGTTTCTCCAGTGAAAGATAGGCTTGCAGCATGGCATCTTGCACAAGCTCTTGAGCTAAATCCTCATTGCCGATCACTTGTGTAGCAAGGCGTTGTGCCATCGGCTGATAACGCAACACAAGCTGACCGAATGCAGCTTTATTTCCCTGTCGTGACAGAAAAACTAACTCCAGATCGCTTTGTTCAGACACGCCTTCCTCAATCAATAACTCTACTGATTAGTAGTGGTGAGGTGGGGAGAAAAGGTTACTTTGGGCAAAAAAGACATTAAATCAGAAGTGTAACCACGTTGCTGCCAGCATAGCAAGCTCACTGTCCGTCACTTTGCAAGTTTCGTCAGTTGAGTTCCTAAGACTGCTAATGGCAGCTGAGCAAAGTCATTAGACTCATGCACCATCTTTAAAGTCAGTCCCATCTTCAACTAATTCAAAAAATAGCGGAATCTATTTAGTTTATTAAATACGGTAAACACGCTTGATGCGTTAAGCCTGCTGAATATGGAGACGATCGCTAGCTTTGTTGATATTTTATCTACCACCAATAGAGCTAACCGTCAGGTTGCTTGAGCTAAGAGTAAGAGTAATATTTTTAGGGCTATAGCTTGAGATTTAGATTGCCAAATGCATGAACCGCTACACTTGTTTAGCCAGCAAGATTGCCTGTTCCTCCTGCTAGCTTCTAGTTCATTCAAGGGGCGTTTAGATTGATTCCTAAGAAAACGCAGGAAAGGCGATCGCCTTTCCTGCGCTTCAGTTCTTCTGTAGTGATACTTTTACTGCGCCTTACGTTGTAGCTTTTTGCGACCGAGGAGGAGGCTACCGGCTGCCATAGTACCCAGAATTGTGGCTGGCTCAGGAACAGCAGCGCTGTTGCCGCCTTCTCTGTAGTACACGCTGATGTGAGAGACATCCTTGGTGTTGTTTCCACCAAACAGTGACGACTCAAACGGGCTGGTCCAGTTTCCTGCTTTCACGCCATCCTTAAGCTCGTAACCAACCAGTGTCGTACCATTGCCGCTCTTAAAGATCAGCATGACATCCGTCCAGCTCGACTGGAACACGCTAGCGAGATTCCAGCTTCCCGACTGACCCGATTGCGTACCCGCATACCCTGAATTGGTACCAATCTTGCCACCAAATGACCAGTTAGTGATTCCGAAGAAGCCTTCTTGGTTTACAGTGAGAGGCCTATTTGGAGACACAGAATCCTGGTTAGCACTATCGCTGTATTGGCATCCAGAGGTGCCTGTCACGTTGTCAGCGATGCTGCTGGGGCACCCGATCGTGAATGCATGAGCAGGCACAGACGTTACCAGAGCCATACTAACGGTTGCTAGAGCAGCGAGCGGTAGGACGGTTGAGAGCTTAGACTTCATGATTGATGTTCCTTAGGACATGAGCGTTTGGCTACTGATGGCTGGATTGACTCAGTTA